>JAAXQE010000148.1 GCA_012974425.1 Geopsychrobacter sp. | reverse complement strand
ATACTGCGCCTGGTTTTCACGCACATCATCCTTCATCTCACCAATTTCGCGCCGCAACGCCTCAAAATCGAGCCCCGCAAAAGCCTTTTCGCGCGCCAGCAGATAGGCATCGCCAAACTGATGCAACGCCTGTTGCAACTTGGGGGTCGCCAAAGCCTTGTCGATTTTCGCCTGATATATTTTTGATCGTTCTTTCATCATCAACTCCCAAGGCTAACCTAAGTGCCTAATGCCAAGCGCCGCAGCTGGTCACATCTCTAAGAAATCTGCAGACCAGTTGTCGAGCAGCAGGATAGTCAACTGCTTGGGTCCGTGGACGCCGATGGTCAAGACCCGTTCAATATCGGCGGTGCGGCTGGGGCCGGTGATATAGGCGATGTAATTGCGCGTGTCGCGCTGATGCATGCGCCGCAATGGCTCGACCGCTGCCAGACCGTCAGGGACTATCTTGCTCCGGTCGAGCAATACAAAGTGGTGTGCCGGCAGAGTGCTCGCCAGCCGCACATCTTCGGCGGTGCTCTCCAGCACCAGGGTGCCGGTGTCGGCTATGGCAAAGCTGGCGCTGGTCACTCCGGCGGCAGCCTCTGCAGCCTGCGACCGATCGACCGCCAGTAGTTTGAGCCCAGCCTCTTCCAACTGCCCGGCAAGACCAACCCGTTCGCAACTGACCGAAGCGGGCAAAAGCACAGCACCGCTAGACTGTTGCGCGATATAGGCGACCGCCTCTGCCGAATCCTGACAGGCGACCAGCACAGCACCGGCCGCCTCAGCAGCGGTACAAAATTGATTGATTAACTCCATAGCTCCTCCAAATTGGTCTGACCAATTCACCATAAGGTCGATATCAACTCCCTGTCAAGCCATAATCGAGATCTTATAACGCTGGTTGATAATTTCTGGTTAGCCCGCGGCCCATTCATCAGCTCAACGGAATCTGGTATTTGGTCATCTTCTTGTAAAGCACGGTGCGATGGATGCCGAGCAGTTTGGCAGCCCGCGCCTTATTGTTGCCGGTTAACTCCAGGGCCTTGCGCAAGGCCTCGCGCTCTGCCTCGGCGACCACCGCCGCGAGATCCCACTGGCCACCCCGTAAAGCGGTGACGACCGTCCGACTCAGGTAGAACGGCAGATCACAGGCCTCGATACAATTGCCTTCGATGGTAAAGGCCGTCCTCTCCAGCACATTGAGCAGTTCACGAATATTTCCCGGCCAATGATATTTATCCAGGATTTTCTCTGCGGCCGGGGTCAATTCATAACGGGAGCCCGGATAGTTTTCGGCGATCTTCTCCAGCAAGTGCCTGGCCAAAGGAATAATATCCCCGCAGCGTTCGCGTAGCGGCGGAATCGGCAAGGCGACTACATTCAAGCGATAGAAGAGATCCTCCCTGAACTCCTTCTGTTTGACCATCTGTTCCAGATCCCGGTTGGTCGCAGCGATGATCCGAAAATCACTCTTAAGCATCCGGTTCCCCCCGACCCGTTCGAAAAGTTTGTCTTCCAGGACCCGCAGCAACTTGGGCTGCAACTCGAGAGGCATCTCGCCGATTTCGTCGAGAAACAGGGTGCCGCCGTCGGCCAGCTCAAACTTGCCCGGCTTGCCACCGGACTTGGCTCCTGTAAAAGCCCCTTCGGCATAGCCGAAGAGTTCGGCCTCAAACAACTCCTTGGGGATCGCGGCACAATTGATATGGATAGAGGGGTTTTTATGCCGTGAACTGGCCTGGTGAATCGACTGGGCAAACAGCTCTTTTCCGGTCCCGGACTCCCCCGTCAACAGGATCGGCAGATCGGTCAGCGCCGCCTTGCGCGCCGCTTCCTTCAGCGCGAGAATCGGGCCACTGGTGCCGCGAATACTGTTGAAGGTGTAGCGGGTGGAGCGCAGCGAGGTCAGCTCCTTTTCGTAAAGCTTCAGCTTCGATTCAAGCAAACTCAGGTTGTTGGCCAACCGCCCCACATCACTGACCTGCTTGAACATGATCTGACCGAAGACGGCGACAACCTTGCCCCCATCAAAGATCGGGATGCGCTGCACCACCATGTCCCGCCCCTTGGTGGTAAATAGCTTGTTGACTTCAGCCTTGCCGGTCCGGGCGACGATATGCATCCGGCTACCCTCAAGAACCTCGGTAACATGCTTGCCGATCACCTGATCCGTCTCGATGCCGAGAAAGCGGGCGTAGGGACGGTTAAAATAGAGGATATAGCCAGCGGCATCGGTGACCAGCGCGCCATTTTCGATGTGATCGAAGATCAAATCAACCAGCTTCAGGCGACGGTTAATCGCCGGCAGAGATCCTGATGCGGCTGCGGACGATTCTTGGGTGGTCTGGCTCAGTTCTGATTCGGTTGCCTTCATGTGGACTCCTTCTTCGGGTGTCACTCCACGGCTACATGTAGCCAAACGACTACGCTCAAGCTTGGATCAGCTCTACGCCAATCCAAGCGGCAAGGCCGATACGCACTAATTGGCCGAACTGCGGATATTTTTCCGGCCTGCTCTCCCGCTTGCCGATGAACATCTATTCTATTTCGTCCAAACTAACCCGCAGTACCTGTGTAGTCAAGCGACTACACATAGACGGCGATCAAAACCTTCCCCGTGGCCACTCGCGCAGCAGAAGGTTGCAAAAGTCATAAGATATGCTACTAATTTTACATGACTTTTTCTAAATCAATCGATAAACTTCGCTTCCCGACCCCTGACCGGCACGGGCCTTGCGGTACACTTTAGAATAATTCATAACAATGTTTGTTTATTTCCCAAAGACCAAAACGAACCTGCGTTGCCCCGCCCAGAGGGCGGCCGAGAAACTGGAGAATCAAGCATGAAAGATGTATTTATCGTAGAAGCGCTGCGCACTCCCTTCGGTTCCTTCGGCGGCCAACTCGCCGAGGTGTCAGCCCCGACCCTCGCTGCCCAGGTCATCACTGAGTTGCTGCAAAGATCCGGGCTGCCCGGCACGGCGCTAGATGAAGTGATTCTCGGCCAGGTGCTGCAGGGCGGCAGTGCCCAGGCTCCGGCACGCCAAGCCATGCGCCAGGCGGGGCTGCCCGACAGCGTCCATGCTATGACCATCAACAAGGTCTGCGGCAGCGGCCTCAAGGCGATGATGCTGGCGGCGGATTCGATCCGGCTCGGCGATTCACAGCTGGCCCTAGCAGGCGGCATGGAGAGCATGTCCCAGGCACCCTACGCCCTGCCCAAGGCCCGCTTCGGTCAGCGCCTCGGCAACGGTGAGCTGGTCGATCTGCTGATCCACGATGCCCTGCAGGATCCCGATTCAAAACGCCACATGGGTGAGATCACCGAGGACTGGATTGCCGGTCACGCTTTGTCCCGCGATGAGCAGGATGCCTATGCGGCGCGCTCCTACGAACTCTCTCAGGCCGCGCTTAAAAACGGAACCTTCGCGGATGAACTGGTGCCGGTGGTTAAACCCTCGCGTAAGGGCGATGTCACGATCAGCACAGACGAAGAACCCTTGCGCGGCAATATCGAAAAACTCGCCGGTCTGCGCCCGGCCTTCAGCAAAACCGGCAGCATTACGGCCGGCAACGCCTCAACCATCAACGACGGTGCCGGGGTGGCCCTGCTGGCCAGCGGCGAAGCCGTAGCCAGCCACGGCCTGAAACCGATTGCCCGCCTGGTTGCCAGCTCAAGCAACAGCATCCACCCGGAGCTGTTTGCCGAAGCCCCGGTCGACGCAATTCGCAAATGTTGCGCCAAGGCCAGCCTGGAACTGAGCGATATCGGTCTGTTTGAAATCAATGAAGCCTTCGCCGCCGTCCCCCTGATGGCGATCAAGCTGTTGGGCCTCGACCCGGCGCGGGTCAACGTCAACGGCGGCGCCGTCTCCATCGGCCATCCGGTCGGCGCCAGCGGGGCACGCCTGGTCGCAACCCTACTGAGGGAGATGCGTGTCAGAGACGAAAAATATGGCCTGGCTACCCTCTGTATCGGTGGCGGAGAGGCGGTTTCGGCAATTTTTGAACGTATTTAAATAGAGTAGACTGAAAATTCCCCAAAAACACGCTAGCCTTTTTCAATGAAACGAACAAAGGAGAAGAGAAGAGATGAAACCGATTTTCACCGATCCCGCCAAGGCTCTCGAAGGCCTCACCAGTGACAACATGACCATCGCCGCTGGCGGCTTTGGGCTCTGCGGCATTCCAGAAAACCTGATTACCGCCCTACGCGACAGCGGCAGCAAGGGGCTGACCGTCATCAGCAACAATGCCGGCATCGACGAGTTCGGTCTCGGCCTGCTGCTGCAGACCAGGCAAATCAAGAAGATGATCTCTTCCTACGTCGGTGAGAATGCCACCTTCGAAAGACAGTTCCTCGATGGCGAACTGGAGCTTGAGTTGACTCCCCAAGGCACTCTGGCGGAGAAGTTACGCGCCGGTGGCGCCGGGATTCCGGCCTTCTTCACCAGCACTGGCTACGGCACTGCGCTGACCGAAAACAAGGAGACGCGCGAGTTTGGCGGCAAGGGCTATGTCCTTGAAAACAGCCTGACCGCCGACCTGGCGATTATCAAGGCCTGGAAGGCCGACAAGGCGGGCAACCTGGTGTTCCGTAAGACCGCCAACAACTTCAATACCGCCTGTGCCAAGGCAGGCAAGATCACCGTTGCCGAGGTCGAAGAGGTCGTCGAAATCGGCAGTCTCGACCCCGATACGATCCACATCCCCGGCATCTATGTCGACCGCATCCTGCTGGGCGCCAGCTTCGTAAAGCCGATCGAGCAACGCACCCTCGCCGCCAGCGACAGCGGCAGTGCCCAGATCAAACCAGAACGGGAATGGATGGCCAAAAGGATCGCCACCGAGCTACAGGACGGCGCCTACGTCAATCTCGGCATCGGCATGCCGACCCTGGTCGCCAATTACCTGCCGCAGGGGGTCGAAATCGTTCTCCAATCCGAAAACGGCCTGCTCGGCATCGGGCCTTTTCCGACCGAAGAGGATGTCGACGCCGACCTGATAAACGCCGGCAAGCAGACCATCACCACCATCCCCGGCGCGGCCTTCTTCGATTCGTCCGAATCCTTCGCCATGATTCGCGGCGGCAAGGTCGACCTCTCGGTCCTGGGCGGCATGCAGGTCAGTCGGACCGGCGACCTGGCCAACTGGATGATCCCGGGCAAGATGGTCAAGGGCCCCGGCGGCGCCATGGACCTGGTCTCTGGCGTCAAGAAGGTGGTGGTGATGATGGAGCACTGCGCCAAGGACGGCAGTCCCAAGATCCTGCCCGAGTGCGATCTGCCGATCACCGGCAAGGGGGTCGTCGACCTGCTTGTAACCGAAAAAGCGGTGTTCGAAATCGATGAAAACGGCATGACTCTGATCGAAGTCTCACCCTTCAGTTCACTCGAAGACGTGAAGGCCTGTACCGGCTGTAACTTCGAGACCCGCCTCTAGGTCAGAGCGAGAACCTGTGACACATAAGTTGGCGCTGCCTGGGTGACAGCCTCGAACCTAGATCAGCGGATTTATATTTCAGCAAAAAGAGCTTAAAGGAGTAATTCAATATGTCTGAGCAACAAGTTGCCCTGATCACCGGTGGCGCCAGTGGTATCGGCCTGGCCGCAGCCGAGGCCCTGGCCGCAACCGGACGCCTGGTGGTGCTGGCCGACGTCAACTGCGACGCTGGTGAAACAGCCGCCAGGCGCCTCGGCGGAACCTTTATCCAGGCCGACCTGAGCACCCGCGCAGGATGCAAGGCTCTCACCGACAGCGTGCTGGCAAAATACGGCCGCTGCGACATCCTGGTCAACAATGCCGGGATCCAGCATGTCTCGCCCATCGAGGATTTCCCTGAAGAAAAATGGGATTTCATCATCAACCTGATGCTGACTGCGCCATTCTTGCTGACCAAATACCTTTGGCCAGGCATGAAGGAGCGCAGCTGGGGACGAGTGATCAACATCAATTCGGTCCACGGCCTGCGGGCCTCTGAATTCAAAGCAGCCTATGTCAGCGCCAAACATGGTCTCACCGGCCTGACCAAAACCACCGCCCTCGAAGGGGGCCCGTACGGGATCACAGTCAACTCGATCTGTCCGGCCTATGTCCGCACTCCCCTGGTTGATGGTCAGATAGACGCGCAGGCCGCGACCCACGGCATCGCGCGTGAGGACGTAATCAGTAACATCATGCTGAAAAAAGCGGCGATAAAGCGCATGATTGAACCCTCAGAGATCGGGGACCTGGTTACCTACCTCTGTTCAGATTCGGCCGTCTGCATCACCGGCACCATGCTCACCGTCGACTGCGGCTGGACCGCTAATTGAGGACAGAACCTAAGATGGCCGCGCAGCAATCATCAGCCAGATGAGTTGACTAAATCTCAGAGTCTGGCACTCTTAAAATGCGGTACTAAAAAACATTGTTATATTTTTCTTGACAGCAAGATTTCGTTTACCCTAGGGTATCAAAACGCAGTGGTATTACCAATTATACGGCATGCCAATTGGTCCACAGCGGAAATTGAAGAAATTTCACCAGCAGCATCTCTTTAATCTCGTTTACAGGAGGAAAGAATGAAGAAGCTCAAAACGTTCATCGGTCTGGCGCTGATCCTGACCCTGGCTCTGGCCCCCAATGCCTTTGCCGCCAAGCGTGAGAAGTTCGGTGCCGACGATCGTCGCGCCGAAATCAAAAAGGAACTGCGCACCATCAAGCCCTCCACGGAAAAATTCAAGTGGAAGATGGTTATGCCCTGGTCCAAAGGACTGCTGTTTTATGATGTGGCTCAGCATTTTGCCGATTCGGTGAAGCTGGCTTCGGGCGGTCGCCTCGATATCAAACTATTTTCTGCCGGTGAACTGGTCGGCGCCATGGAAAGCTTCGACGCGGTCAGCAAGGGGCAGGCTGATATCGGCCACGACTGGCCAGGCTACTGGAAGGGCAAGAATGAGGCGTTCGTCGCCTTTGCTTCGGTGCCCATGGGACTGGACGCAGAAGGCTACAACATCTGGCTCTATGAGCGCGGTGGCCTGGAAATGATGCAGGAGATGTACGGTCGCTACAACCTGTTCGCCCTGCCCGGTGGCAACGTCGGCCAGGAGCTCGGCCTGTTTTCCAACAAGCGTGCTTCTAAAATTGCAGATTTCAAAGGGATGCGCGTCAGAACTGCCGGCTGGTACATGGACATCCTGACCGAGCTTGGCGCCAGCGTTACCCCTCTGCCGGGCGGTGAAGTCTACCTCGCCCTGGAGCGTGGCGTTATCGATGCCGCTGAATTCAGTACCCCCGCCATCAACTTCCCGATGGGCTTCGATGAGATCACCAAGTACGTTATCCAGCCAGGCGTCCATCAGCCCTCATGCCAGAGCGCGTTTTTTATCAACCAGGATTCCTACAACAAGCTGCCGGCCGACCTGAAATGGATCGTTGACATGGCCGCCAAGGAGACTCAGCTCTGGTCCAATGCCTGGGCAGAGAACCTCAACGCCGAAGCAGTCAAACTGTTCAAGGAGAAGGTCGAATTCGTCCGCATGGACGAAGAAACCATCAATCTCTTTGCTAAAGCCTCCGAAAAATATCTCAACGGCTTAAAGGCGAAATATCCTGACGTGAAAAAAGTCCTGGATTCTCAGGATCAGTTCAAGGCCGACTTCGCCGACTGGCGTCAAGAGCGCGGCGGTATTGCTCCCTGGCCGCACGAGCAGTTTGTAAACGGAAAGCACAAACAATAATGTAAGCCTTGCGGGGGCCTCTGGGCCCCCGCTTCTTTCAATCCCATTCTAGAATAAAGCACATACCGATTAAGAGGTTTCTATGTTTAAGATTGATAGCCTGATCGATACCTTCAACGAAAAATTTGGCATTTATGCCTCTTATCTCGTATTGCCGCTGATTTTCGTGGTGGTCTTCGAGGTCTTTATGCGTTACCTATTCAACGCGCCGACCTCCTGGGCTTTTGAACTGACGGTTTTCCTTTACGGTGTTCACTTCTGCTTCGCCTTGGCTTATGCCCACAAACACAATACCCACGTTGCCATCGATGTCTTTGAATCACGGCTCTCGGTAAGACCACGCACCATCCTACGTATTGCCACCAATGCAGTCCTTTTCCTGCCCGCGATCGGCCTGCTGACTTTTTATATCTGTGCCATGGCCGCTAGCTCGTGGCAGCAGTGGGAACACGCCTCGAGTTCCTGGGCACCGCCTATATATCCGCTTAAAACGCTCTTGGCGCTTGGCTTCATCCTCTTCTTCCTGCAAGGGGTGGCCAAACTGATCCAAGACATTCGTTCCCTGAAAAAGACTCACTAAAACCTGTTTGCGCCTGGAGCAAAGATACCAATGACTGTAGAAGTTCTGACAATACTCATGTTCGTGACGCTGATGGCGTCGATTGCCATGGGCCACCCCTTAGCGGTAACCCTGGCTGCGGTCGCGACCCTCTTCGGCCTGATCGATAACGGCTTCAATTTCTCAGCCTTGCTCGGCCTGTTTGCCAATAATGCCTGGGGGATCTTTCTCAATTACACCCTGGTTGCTGTCCCGCTGTTTATCTTCATGGCCCAGATCCTCGATCGCTCCAAGGTCTCAGAAGGGCTGTTCGACGCCCTCTATACCGTGCTGGGAGGTCTGCGCGGCGGTCTGGGGATGGCAGTCATCGTGGTTTCAACCGTATTCGCCGCAACCACCGGGATTGTCGGAGCCTCTGTCGTCGCCATGGGCTTGATGGCCGGGCCGGCCTTACTGAGGCGCGGATATGACAAATCCCTCTCCGCCGGCATCATCTGTTCTTCGGGGACGCTCGGCATCCTGATCCCACCCTCGATCATGCTGGTTGTCTATGGCGGCCTGACTGGTCAAAAAGAGACCTCGGTCGGCAACCTGTTTGCGGCTGCGATCATGCCTGGCCTGTTGTTGTCAGGGATGTACCTGCTCTACGTCGGCGTGCGCTGCTATATGAATCCCAAGCTCGGTCCACCGATCCCTGCGGCGGAGCGTACCGCCACCGTCATGGAAAAATTTTCCATGACGATGAAGAACTTTGTCCCGCCGTTCGGTTTGATTCTTACCGTCATGGGCACAATCCTGGCCGGGGTAGCGACTCCGACCGAGGCAGCAGCCTTAGGCTGCGTCGGTGCGCTGGTTCTGGCTCTGTTCAGTCGCAACCTGGATTTTAATGTTATTACCCAGGCGTGCATTTCGACCGCCCGCACCACCGCAATGATCATGGCCCTGTTCGTCGGTGGCAAATTCTTTTCCGTTGTCTTCTTGAGTATGGGCGGCGGTGACGTTGTTGCCGACGTACTGCTGGGGATGGATGTCAACCGCTACGTCGTTTTCTTCATCATGATGGCGGTGGTCTTCTTCATGGGGATGTTCATCGACTGGGCGGCGATCCTGCTGGTTGTGGTACCGATTTTTACCCCGATAGCCATGGACCTGGAGTTCAATCCGCTCTGGTTTGCGATGATGATCTGTATCAACCTGCAGACATCTTTTCTAACGCCACCTTTCGGCTATTCCCTCTTCTACTTCAAGGGTGTTGCTCCGCCGGAATACAGCATGGGCGATATCTACCGCGGGATCATTCCCTTTGTGGCGATTCAGATTTTTGCCCTGGCGACCTTGATATTCTTCCCGCAGATCATTACCTACCTACCAAGCCTGTTCTTCGGCCGCTAGGTCTTGACAGAGGAGATGCGATAAATGCTTCCTGAAATAAAAAAGATTCTCTATGCCACCGACCTCAGTAATGGTTCCAGCCATGTGTTCCGTTATGCCCTCAGCCTGGCCCGGCGCTGTCAGGCCCAGGTCAGCATCCTGCATGTGGTTGAACCCCTGGGTTCTTTTGCCCAGAGTTTGGTGGAACTGCATATCTCGCATCAGGATTCGGAACAACAGCATGCGGAGATCCGCAAGCAACTGCTGAATACACTTAAAGAACGGCTGCATGCCTTCTGTGAGCAGGAGGCCTGCGCTGCTGAAGAAAATCTGGTCGCTGGCATTCAGGTCCTCGAAGGCCAAGCCGCGCCGACCATTATCAAACATGCGACAGACGGCAATGCAGACATGATCGTCATGGGGACACACCAGCATTCTGCGGTCGGTGAGGCCCTGCTCGGTACGACCGCGCACAAGGTTCTGCACAGTTGCGCCCTGCCGACCCTGTTGATCCGTATTCCAAAATAGGGCAAGGGCACCCTGGCCAACGAGAAGGACAGTAGATATGCTCGCTAAAAACATACTTGAAGAACTTATTCAGAAACTCGGCCAAGCGGCCGTCGTGTCTGAGGCCGAAGACCTGCTGGTCCACGGCTACGATTCGACCCCCGGTCTGCACCACGCACCCGATGTGGTCATCTACCCGACCAGCAGTGAGCAGGTGCAGCTCGCGATGCGGATCGCGCGCGACCACAAACTGCCGATCACCCCGCGCGGCAGCGGCACCGGGCTGTCGGGTGGCAGCATCCCGATCCAGGGCGGCATGGTGATCTGCCTTAACAAGATGAACAAGATCCTCGAGATCGACGAAGAGAACCTGACCGCCACCTGTCAGGCTGGCGTCGTTACCCTCGACCTGTTCAATGCCGTGGCCGAAAAGGGACTCTTCTATCCGCCCGATCCAGGTTCGCAGAAGATTTCGACCCTGGCCGGCAATGTCATGGAGGATGCCGGCGGCCTGCGTGGCCTCAAGTACGGCGTGACCCGCGATTATGTGATGGCGCTCAAGTGTGTCCTGCCGGACGGCACTCTACTCTCTACTGGTGGCAAGAGCGTCAAGGATGTGGCCGGTTACGCCTTCAAGGATCTGCTGATCGGCTCAGAAGGGACTCTCGCCATCATCACCGAGATCACCGTTAAGCTGATCCCGCCACCCCAGGACAAACGGACGTTTCTGGCCTATTTTGACGATATCCGCATTGCGGGTGCTGCCGTCTCGAAAATCATTGCCGCCAAGATCATCCCCGCGACGATGGAGATCATGGACAAGGCGACCATCAACTGCGTCGAGGATTACGTCAAGATCGGCCTGCCGCGCCAGATGGCCGCACTGCTGTTGATCGAAGTTGATGGCCATCCGGCGGTAGTGACCGAAGAGGCCGCAGGGGTCGAACGGATTCTCAATGAGGTTGGCGCGGCCGAGGTGCATGTCGCCAAAGATGCCGCAGAAGCGGCCAGCCTGGCCGAAGCCAGACGCACCGCCCTTTCTGCCCTGGCGCGCGTTTCACCGACCACCCTCCTGGAAGACGCCACCGTGCCCCGTTCGATGCTGGCCGAAACCTTCTCCTTGATTGAAAAGCTGACCGAAAAATACCGGCTGACTGTCGGCACCTTCGGTCACGCCGGCGATGGCAACCTGCATCCGACCGTACTCTGCGATGAGCGCGATGAAGATGAGATGCAGCGCGCCCACGCCTTCTATGACGAACTCTATGAACAGGTTCTGGCCTGGGGCGGCACCGTCTCCGGTGAACACGGCATCGGCATCGCCAAAAAAGAATACCTGGCGCGGCAGATCGGCCCGGGCGGAGTTGCGGTGATGAAACGGATTAAACAGGCCTTCGACCCCGACGGGATTCTAAATCCGGGCAAGATTTTTGTCGCTGACGGGGAGTAGCCCAATGAGAAAACAGACGAGTAAAAAAGAGAAACTCGGTAATTTCACAACCGAAGATGCGCCGGAATATGAAGATATGCTGCAGTGCATGCGCTGTGGCTTCTGCCTGCCGACCTGCCCGACCTTTGCCCTCACCGGACGCGAACGCTCTTCACCACGCGGCCGGGTCGCCCTGGCACGGGCGGTCGCCGAAGAGAAGCTGGAGTTTACTCAAGCGGTCAAAGAGGAGGCCTACTTCTGCCTCGACTGCCGTGCCTGCACCACCGCCTGCCCTTCCGGCGTACGTGCCGGCGAGGTGATGGAGATCTGCCGCAGCCAATCGCACCAGCTGGCGCCCTTGGGCCATATCGGCAAGAGCTTTCGTGAATTCATCCTGCAGCGGATGCTCCCCAACCCCGACCTGCTCGAGAAGTCGATGCTCCCAGCGCGTCTCTACCAGCGCCTGGGCATTCAGTGGCTGGTGCGCCACTCCAAGGCGCTCAAACTCGCCCCCGCCTGGATAGATAAGGCCGAGGGGATGCTGCCCAAGCTCGACGCACCCCTGCGCCCGCAACTGCCGGAACTGACCCCGGCCCGCGGCGAAAAACGCGGCAGGGTCGGTTTTTTTCTCGGCTGTATCATGACCCTGATGTACCCCGGTGTCTCGCGCCAGACGGTGCGCGTCCTGGCCCACCAGGGCTTCGATGTAATCACGCCGCAAGAGACCAAGTGCTGCGGTGCCCCGCATCTCAACGAGGGCGACAGACAGACCGCTCGCGAACTGGCGCTGTTTAATCTCGAGCTGTTCCTTAAGGCCGATGTCGATTACATCGTTACCGACTGCGCCGGATGCGGAGCGAGTCTCAAGGAATACGAAGAGCTGCTCGCCGAAGAGGAGGATCACCAGCGCCTGGAACTCTTCCGCAGCAAGGTGCGTGATGTGCAGGAATTTCTGTTCGATGTCGGCCTGCGCACCGAGGATCTGCAACCGGTCAACACCAGTGTCACCTACCACGAGCCCTGTCACCTCTGCCATGCGCAAGGGGTCTCAGATCAGCCGCGTAAGCTGCTCAAGGCGATTCCGGGACTAGAATTCCGCGAGATGCAGGAAGCGAGCTGGTGTTGTGGAAGTGCGGCCACCTGGGGTCTGAAATTCTCAGAAGAGTCTCAACAGGTCCTCGAGCGTAAGCTGAACAATGT
>JAAXQE010000289.1 GCA_012974425.1 Geopsychrobacter sp. | reverse complement strand
CTAAATTTGAAATATTTGAGAGGTGGCAGATCCCACGCAAAGCATGCATCTAAAGCCGTCTACGATAGTTTTTGGGGAAAACTCACCTGTCTAAAGAGTTTTGCGTCGAGGACGTTATTATTTGCGTAAGATGTTTTTTTTGAGTGAGGGGCAGCCTGCTTTGGGAGGGTAAGTTGGGCCTCGTTCTCAGCCTCCCAGGAAACAACATTTTCTCCACTGACACTCAACAACTATGGAATCGACTTGTTCAGGCTCCAGTCGTAGTCAAGAAAATCGATCTCGACCTTCTGTTGCGCGATCTTATCCTTATTGGCGGGGCTGTCGGCGAGAAGTTTGGCGTAATCACCCAGGAATGCCGCGACCGATTCATGACTGCGAAATCCAGCGGAAAAGTCGTTGCCATACCAGTCGAAAATCTTCGAGATTTCGAGAGCTTGGGTTTTTGGGTTGTAGCGATTGCGGCTTCGGTCGGATAAAAAACGCTTCAGGCTGTCTTCGAGTTGTTGTTCGAGTTGGCCACCGCTAAAGGCTTCGTCGCGGAGAGCGGGGCAGCCGATGGAGGCACAGACCACTGCGAAATGGATACGTGGATCGTCATAGGCACCGGGAACACGGATGATGTCATGCTCGATGTTGTCGAGGCTGCGGCGCTTACCGAGCAGGCTGAAGAACTTCTTGCTCCAGGGGGAGGAGAAGAGCGAGCCGAGCTCCTTGATCGATTCGATATCGGGGTAACTGCCTAAGATCAACTTGAGCGTAAAGGCGTTGTAGGCATTGATCAGGAAGGCCAGCCGGGTCGGTTTGCTCCAGCTGTCAAAATCGCGTTGGGTAACCGCTGAGAGTTCAGTCAGGTAATTATCGAGTTGCTCCTGGTTCCGTTGAAACCCGGCATAATCGACCTGGGACGCGACCCCAGTCGCGTCCCAGCTGACATGCTTCTTGAGCAGGAGATCAAAACTGGCGTGTTGCTGGTCAAAAGCCAGCGCGCTGGTTGCGCTCAGCCCGATTAGCAGCCCGATCAGCAGAATCTTCAGCAGCAGTTTCATCGCACCCCCCGTAACCAACGCAGGTAGCGTTCGACCCAGATCAAGAGATTTTCCGGGATATGATTCTTCTTCCACTGTCCGGCCGCCATCTTGTTCATTTCCGCAAGGGTCGGATAGGTATGGATGGTGCCGAGAATCTTGTTCAGGCCCAGATTATATTTCATCGCCAGCACGAACTCCGCGAGCAGGTCCCCGGCGTGTGGACCGACAATCGTAACCCCGAGGATCTTGTCCTTGCCCGGTTTGGTGAGGACCTTGACCCAGCCATGGTCCTCGCTGTCGGCAATCGCCCGGTCGAGATCATCGAGACCGTAGCGGGTCACCTCATAGGGGATCTTCTGTTCCGTTGCCTCAGTCTCACTCAGGCCGACTCGGGCCACTTCGGCATCGGTGAAGGTGCACCAGGGCACCACGCGATAGTCGACCTTGAAGCTTTTGAACGCACCGAACAGCGCGTTGATCACCGCGTACCAGGCCTGGTGCCCCGCCGTATGGGTAAACTGGTAGGGCCCGGTGACATCCCCGGCACAGAGGATGTTGGGGTAGTTGGTGCGTAAGAAGGGATCGGCGCTGAGCGTCCCGCCCGGACCGATCTCGACCCCGAGTTCCTGCAGGCCGAAGCCCTCCACATTGGCACGCCGGCCGACGGCGATCAGGATGCGATCGAACTCGATCTCGACCTGCGCTCCGTTATGCTCACAGCACAGCAGGTTCTTGTCCGCACGTCGTACCACTTCTTTCGCCGCGTGACCGGTCAGGACCTGAATCCCTTCGGCTTCAAACTTCTGGCGGATGTAGTCGCCAACCTCCGGGTCTTCGCGGACCATCATCCGTTTAGCCATCTCGACCTGGGTGACCCGGCTGCCGAGGCGGGCGAAGGCCTGGGTCATCTCGCTGCCGATCGGGCCGCCACCCAGCACGATAAGTCTTTCAGGAAGTTCGCGCAGTTGCCAGATGTTATCCGAGGTCAGGTAATCGACCGCTTCGAGCCCCTTGATCGGTGGCACAAACGGACGTGCGCCGGTCGAGACGATAATGTTGCGCGTGGTCAGTCTCCGGCCATTCACCTCGATGGTCCAGGGATCCCTGATCATGGCCGAGCCCTGAATCACCTCAACCCCGAGGCCTTCGAAGCGTGCGGCAGAATCGTGTGGTTCGACCTTGGCGATGATCCGTTGGACCCGCTCCATCACCTCGGCGAAGTCGAACTCGACTGTGCTGCTCTTAAAACCGAATTCTTTTGCCCTTTTGGCGTAGGAGAGCATCTTGGCGCTGCGGATCAGCGCCTTGCTCGGTACGCAGCCCGTATTGAGGCAGTCGCCGCCCATCTTCTCTTTTTCGATCAGCGCCACCTTGGCCTTGACCGCGCTGCCGATCAGGGCGGAGACCAGCCCGGCACTGCCCGCGCCAAGCACCACCAGGTTGTAATCGAAGCATTGCGGGCGAGTATGGCCTGCATAGACCTTGCGTGCCTTGATGATGCCGAGAATTTTTTTCGCCACCAGCGGGAAGATACCGAGCATGGCAAAGCTGAGAATCATCGGCAGAGACAGAATCCCGGCGGCCGAATCGAGTTGGCCGAGCTGGGTCCCGGCGTTGATATAGACAATGGTCCCCGGCAGCATGCCGAGCTGACTGACGCTATAGAAGAGCCCCGCCTTCAAGGGGGTCAGTCCCATGGCCAGGTTGATCACAAAGAAGGGGAAGATCGGCACCAGGCGCAGCGAGAAAAGATAGAAGGCTCCTTCCTTCTCAATCCCCTGATTGATGGACGCAAGCTTGTCGCCGAAGCGGTTCTGCACCCAGTCGCGCAGCAGTAAGCGTGAAACCAGAAAGGCCAGGGTTGCCCCGATGCTGCTGGCGAAGCTGACTACCAGGAGCGCCGTCCAGAGGCCGAAGAGCGCCCCGCCAGCCAGGGTCATGATTGTCGCGCCGGGCAGGGAGAGGGCGGTGACCAGAATATAGAGCAGCGCGTAGGCGGCCAGCATGGTCAAGCGCTGCTGCTGGTAGAGGCGATCGAAGTCGGCCTGTTGCTGCTTAAGATAGTCGAGGGTCAGATACTGCCCGAGGTCGAAGATGGAAAAGGCCGCTATCAGAGCAGCAATGGCCAGCAGGACCAGGAATTTAGGATTCAGGATTTTCATGGCAGGTCCTTGTATGTTTGCCCGATATCAGGCAGTAGATGGCATGTTGTTTTTATATCCAGCGACAACCAGCAACTGCCGTATCGCAATTGTAACCTGTTTGGTATTGTTTTGTGGCGAACCTAGAATTTAGGGTAGCGAAACCTTAGGAGTCTACCTTAGGAGTCTACCTTAGGAGTCTACCTTAGGAGTCTACCTTAGGAGTCTAGCATGGTCTTTCCACGCTAGGTGAAGGTAGCGCAGGTTATCCGGCGGGCAGGTCCAGACCGAGGTCGATCAGGGCATCGCGGGTCTGGCCGTAGTTCTGGTGGTGAATGGCTTGCCAGCCACAGGCCTGAGCCCCGGCAACATTTTCCAGGCGGTCGTCGATGAATACGACCTCTTCAGGAGCAAAGCCGAAGCGTTCTTCTGCTACGGAGTAGATGGCCGCCGCAGGCTTCATATGGCCAATCTCATAAGAGGCGATGGCATCGTCGCAGAGATCTGCCAGCAGAAAACGTTCGCGCAGGTGATCCCAGTGGATCTCGCTGGTATTTGAGATGATATAGACCCTGGCCTGAGTACGTAGTCGGCGTGCCAAAGATAGCATCTGCGGCATCGGGGTGAAGATGCTGCACCAGGCATTTTTTAGTTCGGCCTGGTCGAGGGGCGCGCTGAGCAGGGCGTTGATCCCCTGCAGAAACTCATCGGACGAAATCCGGCCGTGTTCGTAGTCGATCAGACCGACGCGGCGGGCAAAGTCATCAACGTCATGGAGCAAGGCCCCACGGCGTCTCAGCAGTGGAAAGAGTTGCTGGTAGGAGAAATCGACCAGGACCTTGCCAAGGTCAAAGACGACATGGCCGATGGACGGTTTCTCGAAACCGTTCGCTGTTGCGCCTCGACTGTCACTCATGCCGGTTTGATGCGGCGACATTCAAGGTAGAAACGCTTTTCATCGGCCTCACCCATGGAGAAGGTTTTGCGCGGCAGGGCTCCGTCGAGGATGATGGTGCGGAAAAAATTGTGCTTGGAAATCGCGGGCAGATAGAAGCCGGCGTTGCTGGCCTGATTGCCGAGATGGCTGACCGTATCTTCGCCATGGATATAGTCGATGCGCGCGCTGGGTTGTTCGGCCAGGTAGGCATCCAGAAAACCCTGCAGGCTGGCAACATCGAGGGCCAGTTGAGGATTCTTGAGCTGACAATAAGCGTAGCGCCCGGCCAGAATAGCGCAGAAACCCTGGCCTTCGGTCTGGGCCTCGGCCAGCGCCTGGGCAGCCTGCAGATTTGGACAGGGGGTATAGCTGAACTGTTCACCGCGCTTATTGAACCAGAGTTGCATCTCCTGCAGCAGTTGGTCCGGGTCGATGTTGAACAGCACCCGATGGATCGCCTCAAACTCGAGACCCGCGTCGTGTAGGTTGACCAGTTCGACCAGGGCGTAGCGCGCGGGGTGGTCTAAGATCTCGCTCTTGTCGGTCGCTTCTGCCTTCAACTTTTCCCAGATCGCCTTGGCGGTCGCAAAGCTGTGGTTGCCATCACCCATGGCATAGAGCATGACCTCGCCATCGACCTGATAGCGCTCACGGTAGGCCTGTGGGTCGGCGAGTTTCTCGAGCGCCTCGACCAGCTGTTCGATCTGCTGGGCTTGGTCGATCCGATAGCCCTTGATATGACCGCCGTTGGCCAAAAGTTCGAAATCATAAAGCGGTTCTGGTTGAGAATCGAACAGGGGTTCGATGACGGTGCGCTCGGGATCATCGATCAGCACCATAATATGCGGCAGCTCGATCGGCGCATTCTCGCGCACCTTGATGCGCGGTGGCAGCCGATCCAGGATCGTCCCCTCGGTGGCACGGATCAGCGAGGTTGCGCCTTTATTGTAATCATACTGCTCCAGGTCGAGGGCAACCATCAGGCCCTTGCGTGATTCGACCTCGCTGGTTTTGCGATCGATCAGGATGAATCCGGCCGGCTGCTCCTGCAGGCTGTCATCGGCAAGGTATTGCTCCATCGCCTGGTTGATCGCGCTTATCCGGCTCTCGCCGTCAGCATCTTCCAGATAGACCTCGGGGAATATCAGCTTGAGCGTCGACAACTTATCAGCGGTATCTTTAGTCAGTTTCAGCCAGTAATCTTCGTCAGATGTGTACTGGTCGCAGGCAATAACCGACCAGTAACGCATGTCGGTCCCTTCTTGGGGGAGAAGGATGTTGGGGATTTGCAGACCGATAGCGGAAAGATTCATCAGATTTGATCCTTTTTGAATGAAGTCAGCTAAGTAGCTCAAGTACCTAACATGTTTTTGCGCTGTTGAAAACCACTGGTCGTGAAATTCTGTCTTGAATTAAACACCAACCAGGGCTGAGCGCGAGAAGCGCTGTTTTATGTTGGGACTGTTTATCACGTATTGGTGAAACTTGATAATACGTTGGCCCGCGGTATAGTTTTTTTTACCCGTTTTCTTTCCTCGTCTATCCAGGAGTGTATATGTCCCCAGTTCGCGTACTTGTGGTTGAAGATGAACCGATCACCATGATGGATGAGGTGTCGATCCTGCAAGAGCTGGGTTATGAACTGGCCGGCTCGGCCTTGAGTGGCGAGGCCGCTGTTGATATGGCGATTGCAGAGCGCCCTGATGTGGTGCTGATGGATATTATGCTGATGACAAAGATGAGTGGTGCCGAGGCCGCCGACGAAATCCGCAGACGCTTTGGAACGCCGGTGGTCTTCGTCTCTGCCCTGGGGAATCAGGCCGATTTCGATTCCGGAAAAATCGTTCCGCCCAAAGGAGTACGTTATATTGTCAAGCCGTTCGATAAGGCTCAGTTGGCCGCTGCGATTGAGGCGGTGCTGGCGGATTAGTCACACATCAAGTTGAGGTGTAGGACAGCCATGGCTGAAAATAAGAACGGCTTAGCGCGGGAGCTAAAACGCACTTTACCCCTGGCCGCCGTTATCCTGATCGGCTGGACGTTAATCATCGCGCTCAGCCTGATCTGGGTCGTCATTCGCGAGCCTGAGGCCGCGCTCAGTATGGCCATGATTGAAGCGCGTTCCAGTTTCAATAAAGATGTTGGCCTGCACCAATGGGCAGCCTCCCATGGCGGGGTCTATGTTCCTGCCAATAAACACACTCCCCCCAGCCCCTATCTGGCCCATATCCCGGAACGCGATATCCTCACCCCCTCGGGTAAAAAACTGACCCTGATGAATCCGGCCTACATGCTGCGCCAGTTTATGGGTGAATATTCTGAACTTTATGGGGCCAGGGGTAAAATCACCAGTCTGGAACTGCTCAATCCGCAGAATGCGCCCGATGCCTGGGAGAGCGAGGCCCTGAAGTCCTTTGTAAAAGGGGAGCGCGAAAAGCAGGAACTCAGTCTGATCGACACAGAGCAGTACCTGCGGCTGATGCAACCCTTGCGCATTGAGGAGGGCTGCCTGAAATGTCATGGACACCAGGGGTACCAGGTCGGAGATATCCGTGGCGGCGTCAGTGTCGCCATCGCCATGGCGCCTTATCGTGCGCATACACAAGCAGTTGTCCGCGCGTCGCTCCTTTCGCATGGTCTGGTCTGGGTTCTGGTCTTAGTTGCTATTCTGGTTGTCGCGCGCCAGCGACAGAGACGCTTGCGCAGCTATTTGGATTTGCAGTGCAGCCTTTCTGTGAGTGAGGAGCGGTTGAGTCAGGAGACCCAGCGCCTTGCCGAAATCATCAGGGGGACCAACGTCGGGACCTGGGAGTGGGATCGCTTAAGCGGCGAAATCACACTCAACGAACGCTGTACGGAGATCTTCGGCTATTCTCTGGAAGAGTTGATGCCGGTGTCCTTAGACGTCTGGCAGGCCCTGTTCCACCCGGCCGATCGGCAGAGAGCCAACGAGTTACTGAACAAAAACTTCTCCCGGGAATTGAATTATTACGAGTGTGAAACCCGCATGCGCCACAAAAAAGGGCATTGGGTCTGGGTGCTGGATCGCGGCAAGGTGGTCACCTGGGCCGAGGACGGCAAGCCGTTACGAATGTCGGGGACCCTTGCGGATATTAGCGAGCGCAAGCGGGTGGAAGCCGAGCTGATCCAAAAGAAGACCCTGTTGGAATCGACCTTTCGCGCTGTCCCCGATGCTCTGGTTATTACGGATATCAAGCGTAAAATTGTTCAGTGTAATCCCGGTGCGCTCCATACCTTCGGCTACCAGACGGAGGAGCTGCTGGGGGGGGAGACCCGGATTTTCTATGCGAGTGACGCGGAATTTGCCCGCGAGGGAGAGCGGCGCTTCAATCTGAACGCCGAGGAGATGCAGAAGCCGTATATCGTTGATTATCGACGAAAAAACGGCGAAACGTTTCTTGGCGAAACGCTAGGGACGGCCATCAGGGACCCAGAAGGGCAGGTGTTGGGCTACCTTGGGCTAGTGCGCGATGTCTCTGAGCGCATGCGGGCCGAACAGGAGTTGCTGGAACGGGAAGAGATCTATCATGCCCTGTTCGAGAACAATCACTCCGCCATGCTTTTGATCGACCCGGAGGATGGCACTATTGTCGACGTTAATCCGGCGGCCTGCAGATTTTATGGTTATAGCCGTCCCGAAATACTGCAGCGGAAAATCTTCGACCTCAATCTTCTTTCCGAAACTGAGATCCGGAAGAAAATGGGTGAGGCCAGGGCCGCAGGCCAAGAGTTGAATTTTCAACACCGGCTGGCCAGCGGAGAAATCCGTGATGTTGAAGTGCATTGCGGTCCGATCCTTATTCATGGACGCGAACTTCTCTGTTCTATGGTCTACGACGTCACCACGCGCAAATATGTCGAGGAAACCCTGCATGTGAGCGAGCGCAAGCACAAACATCTGGCCGAGGTCTCCCCCTCGGGGATCTGGCAAGCAGATAGCGCTGGTAAGGCGACCTATATCAGTCCCAGGTGGTCAGAAATAATTGGAATTCCGGCGGAAGATGCTCTCGGGGCGGGTTGGACAGAAAACCTGCACCCTGAAGACCGGGAGCGCATGCGTAGAGAATGGAATCCTGCGGCTAGAAAAGGGGAGATTTTTCGCGCAGAGTGCCGTTTTGTCAGACCCGATGGGGCCACCATCTGGACGCTAAACGTCGCAGCCCCCGAAAGGGATGAGCTGGGCAAAATCGTCGGTTGGGTAGGCACCATTACCGATATCAGCGAGCTTAAGCAGACAGAACAAGCCCTGCGTGAGAACGAGGAGCGTCTGTCGGCCTCTCTGCAGGAGAAGGAGGTGTTGTTACGCGAGATCCATCACCGGGTAAAAAATAACCTGCAGATCATCTCCAGCCTGCTGCAACTGCAGGCGCGGCAGGGGACACCGGAAATTGTCAGCGCCCTGGCTGAGAGCGAACGTCGGGTCAAGGTCATGGCGCATCTCCATGAAAAACTCTATCAGTCCGAAGATCTGAAATATATCGACACCCACGGTTTTTTGTGTTCGCTGGTCGATGATATAAGAGCCAGCCAGCTAAACCCTGATCTGCCTGTTGCGTATACGCAGAACATCGAGCAAATAGAGCTTAGCCTCGATCAAGCCATCCTTGTTGGGCAGATCTTCAGTGAACTGCTCTCCAACGCCATCAAGCATGCCTTCCCCGATAAGAGTGGCGGCGAGATAAGTATCTCTTTGCGCAGAACCGCGCCTGGTCAGCTCGAACTGAGTCTGGCCGATAACGGTGTTGGTCTGCCGGATGATTTCGATAGCAGTAAGTCCGAGTCGCTGGGGTGGCGGCTTGTCCAGGCGCTGGCGAGTAAGTTGGCTGCCAGGATCGAGGTGGAACGGGAGAACGGAACCTGTATCCGCCTGTTGTTCGATGAGGTGGAGGTATGAACCAGGCCAGTATTCTGATTGTCGAAAATGAACCGATCATCGCCCTGGGTTTACAGGAAATGGTTGAAGATCTCGACTTTCAAGCCATCGGGCCTGTTGGCTCTGGTCGGGAGGTGATTGAGGCGGTGGCGCGCAAATTGCCGGATCTGGTCTTGATGGACATTTCACTCGATGGCGAGCTGGATGGTATCGAGGTCGCCGAAATTATTCGGGCCAGCCAGAATATCCCGGTGATCTTTGTCACAGCTCTCAAGGATACAAAATTAGTGACCCGGGCGAAGGAGTCAGGCGCCTTCGGTTATCTCACAAAACCCTTTGATCAGGGCGGCCTGTCGAATGCAATCGAGCTGGCCCTGTTCCGGCACGGGATGGAGAAGCAACTGCGTGAAAGCGAGGAGCGCTTTCGGATTTTTGCCGAATATGCCTGTGATTGGGAGTATTGGCTCGGAGCGGACGGCAAGGCGATCTATCATTCCCCTTCCTGTCTGCGCATCACCGGGTACGCTGCTGAGGACTTTATGGCGCAACCGGGGCTGTTGGGAGAAATCGTGCATCCCGCCGACACCGAGCGCGTCAAACAATATTTTTTTCAAGGATTTAGTGGCGTAACCACTGATATCTCTATCGATTTTCGGATCATCACCCGCGCTGGGGAAGTGCGCTGGCTCAATCATGTCTGTCAGCCGGTCCATGCTGACAATGGTCAGTTTCGTGGTCAGCGGGCGGGTAACCGGGACATCACGCTGCGTAAAGAGTTGGAGCTCAAGTTAGAACATATGGCCATTCATGATAGTCTGACCGATCTGCCGAATCGCGGCTTGCTGCTTGATCGACTGTCTCAGGCCATCGCTACCGCCAGCCGCAAAAACGCCAAGATGGCGGTGCTGTTTATCGATCTTGATAACTTCAAGATGATCAATGATCACTATGGACATCGGGTCGGAGATCTGACCTTGCAAGAGGTTGCAAAGAGGGTCTCGGCCTCTATCCGTCATTCGGATACTCTCGCCCGTTTTGGGGGTGATGAGTTTGTCGTCGTTCTGTCTGAGCTGGCAGCAGCAGAAGATGCCGGCTTGTTTGCGCAGAAAATCTTCAAGGGTTTTGAATCAACGTTTGTCGTCGATGGCAAGCATATCCTGATTCAGGCGAGTATCGGCATCGCGCTATTTCCTGAACATGGGGAAGATCCCGACGCGCTTATTGCTCAAGCGGATGCCGCGATGTACAGGGTCAAGCTGGCGGGGCGGCAGGGGATAAAAATGGCCTCTCCTTAAGCAAGAGAGGCCATTTTCAAGGCCGCGCCTTGGTGAGACTCATGCCGGCAATAAGGAGTGGAGCCTACGCGTCGGCTCGCCCCGGAAGGAGCAGGTTCAGGAGGATCCCGATTACGCCAGCCAGACCAATCCCGCCCAGTTTGACCACCGCAAGATCGAAGTTCATCCCGCCAATTCCAAAGACCAGAATCACCGCGACGATGGTCAGGTTGCGCGGCTGCATCAGATCGCTGCCTGAGCGAACCAGGGTGTTGATGCCAATCACGGCGATGGCGCCGAAGAGCAGGACCATGATGCCACCCATGACCGGCACTGGAATGCTGCCGAGAAAACCACCCAGCTTGCCGAAAAAGGCGAGGGTAATCGCAGTCAGCGCGGCCCAGGTCATAATCGCCGGATTGAAGGAGCGGGTCAGCGCCACCGCGCCGGAGACCTCGGAGTAGGTGGTGTTAGGTGGCCCCCCGAGCATTGCGGCAAAGCTGGTGGCTACGCCGTCGCCAAGCAGGGTTTTATGGACGCCCGGATCTTTAACGTAGTCCTTGCCTGAAATGCCGCCGATCGCCAGCACATCGCCGAAGTGTTCGATCGCCGGGGCAATTGCAATCGGAACGATAAACAGGATGGCCTCAAGGTTCCAGGTCGGCAGGGTGAAATTCGGCATCGCTAACCAGGGCGCATCAGTCATCGATTTGAGTGTAATCAGGGTCGGGGCAGTCCAGTTCTGCAGGCTGCCGGGGTCGAAACCGGCTTGGATCGAGGCTGAAACCCCCGAAATATCGAGGAAGATTGAACAGAGATAGCCAGCGACAATGCCGCTTAAGATCGGCACCAATTTGAATATCCCCTTGCCGAGCAGTGAGACCAGCACTGTGGTCGCCAGGGCGACACCGGCAATGATGAAGGCGCTGGTTTCAGGAACCAGCCAGGCCGAACCATCGCCGGTCCGACCGGAAGCCATATGCACGGCGACCGGAGCCAGGACCAGCCCGATGACCATGATGACCGGGCCGGTGACGACCGGGGGTAGAATTTTGTGCAAAACCTCCGACCCAAAGATCTTGATCGCGAAGCTGATCACAATGTAGAGCAGTCCAGCGGCCAGTAGGCCGCACATGGTGCCGGAGATTCCCCATTGCTGCACACCGTAGATAATCGGCGCGATAAAGGCGAAGCTGGAGGCCAGAAAAATCGGCACCTTGCCGCGCGTAATGATTTGAAATATCAGCGTACCGGCACCGGCGGTAAAGAGCGCGACGTTGGCATCAAGGCCGGTTAATAATGGCACCAGCACCAGTGCGCCGAAGGCCACGAAAAGCATCTGGGCGCCGAGCAGGCAGTCCTTGACGCGAAACAGGTAGTCTGTCTGGGTTTTTTCTTGACTCATGGGTTACCTCATTTATGGAACTTGGCAGAGAAATGGGAAAAGTTGGAGCGGCGACTGCCGCTCCAGTGTGAATAACTATTTGGTGCCGAAGATCTTATCACCGGCATCGCCGAGCCCGGGCAAAATATAACCATTTTCGTTGAGGCGTTCATCGATCGATGCCACATAGATGTCGACGTCGGGGTGAGCCTTGGTAACCCGCTCGAGTCCCTCGGGCACTGCGACCAGAAACAGCCCGCGGATACTGGTGCAGCCGTGTTTCTTCAGCATGTCGATACAGGCTTCGAGTGAACCACCGGTGGCCAGCATCGGGTCGAGAATGAGCGCGGTGCGGTTTTCCATATCGCCGGCCATCTTCTCAAAGTAGGTCACCGGTTCCAGGGTCTCTTCATTGCGATAGAGCCCGACAACACTGACCTTGGCGCTGGGGATCAGGTCGAGAACTCCGTCCATCATGCCGAGTCCGGCGCGCAGAATCGGGACGACGGTAATCTTCTTGCCCTTGAGGCGATCGACTACGACCGGGCCGTTCCAGGATTCGATCTGTTCCTTTTCCGTTTCCAGGTCTTTGGTTGCCTCGTAGGTCAGCAGGCGCGCGACCTCGGATGCGAGTTCACGAAAGTGTTTGGTGCTGATGTCTGCCCGCCGCATCAGCCCCAGTTTATGTTTGACTAATGGGTGGTCTACTTCAAATACAGACATGTTTGTTTCTCCCTGATTCTTTTTGATAAAAGCAAACCGCACCATAATCTTTCGGGCCATCACTGGTCAAGGTCGATATTGGCTGACGTGTAATGACGGAAATTTAAGTGAGAAAGCGGATCAAATAGCCAGGTTCAGTGATATACTTCGGCGCGTTATCTCATGTATGGTCATGTGATTTGCGCTAGATAGCGTGCAGAGTGTTTTGAGGCATGAAATCTGCTAGCGCTATACTAGGCTATGTTGGAATGGTGGGTGTTTGTTGAGGTATATCTTGTTGCTGTTACTGATTGCCGGCTGTGCGTCGCCGCTTGAGCGGAGTCCGCGGGTCTTTCCGGCGGGTGCCTATGATCAAGTGGCTGATCGCGCCTTCTGCCTTGATTATGCAGAACGCTACGGGGTTATAA
>JAAXQE010000278.1 GCA_012974425.1 Geopsychrobacter sp. | reverse complement strand
TCGTTTTCTTTGCGGCCTTACAAAGAAAATGAAGTCGGCTGTCGGGCCGGGACCCGACGATTCAACCCTAAACTTTATCGCGATACCCATGAGCAAACCCCGGATCATACAACTTCGACTTCTCGGGTACCCCCTGTTTACGGGCCTTTAAGACCTCACCGACCAGAATCAGCGCCTGGCGCGTAATCCCGGCCTCGGCGACCTTTGCGGCGATATCAAGCAGTGTCCCCTCGACGATCTTCTCGTCCGGCCAGCTGGCACGATAAACCACCGCCACCGGGGTCTGCGCGGTGAAAATCCCCCCGGCTAGGAGTTCGGCGACCAGCTTGTCCATCATCCCGACCGACAGGTAGAGACAGATGCTGCCGCCGATCCGCGCGATGTTGCGCAACGCTTCGCTGTCCGGCACCGGAGTGCGTCCGGCCAGACGGGTCAGGACCAGAGTCTGTGAAACACCCGGCAGGGTCAGCTCCTGCTTGAGGCTGGCAGCGGCGGCGAAGGTCGCAGTCACCCCCGGAATCACCCGGTAAGGGACGCCGACGTCATCGAGGGCCTCCATCTGCTCCTGGATCGCGCCGTAGAGCGCTGGATCGCCGGTATGCAGACGCACGACCTTCTGCCCGGCCTTGGCTCCCTTAATCAGAATTCCGAGAACCTGATCGAGGTTGAGCGGGGCACTGTCGTGGATTTCACAAGCTTCGCGACACTCTTCCAGCAGGGCGGGATTGACCAGCGAACCGGCATAGACCACCAGTTCGGCCTGCTGCAAGGCCTTAAGCCCTTTCAGCGTGATCAGTTCCGGATCGCCTGGACCGGCACCGACGAAGAGTACCTCGCCCGGTAATATACTTAGAGCCGCCATCATTCCTTAACCGCAGTCAAAATATATACGGGATTATAGGCCTCGAACATCTTGTAGTTGGTCAACGGACGGGTCTTGGCAATATTAATCGTCACCACCTCGACTTCGTAGCCGGCATTGCCGAAATACTCGTTGGCCGCAGTCAGGGTATCCAGGGTGATGGCATTGAGCACGATCCGGCCGCCGGCCGCCAGGCGCTGATCGACCAGCGCGAGGATCTCCCACAGGTGCCCACCCGAGCCGCCGATAAAGACCCGATCAGGATCGGGCAACTCCTCGAGGCACTGCGGGGCATCGCCCTCAACCAGTTGTACGTTACGGGTTTTGAACTTCTGCAGGTTCTGTTTGATAAAACGCCGACATTCCTCGTTGCGCTCGACAGCAAAAATCCGACCGTTGGGCAGCAGATGATCCGCCTCAATCGAAATAGAACCGGAACCGGCGCCGATATCCCACAGGCACATATCATGCCGCAGTTTGAGCTTGGCCAGGGTCACAACCCGGATCTCCTCCTTGGTGATCAACTTCTTGACCGTCAGAAATTCATCATCGGGGATGCCGAGGGTCGGCACGTAGGCCTGCTCTTCTTCATCGAACTCGCGGATCAACAGCAGCACATTGAGCGGCGCCGCATCAATTCCGGCGAGATCGGAAATATTGGTGATACGGATCCGCTCATCTGCGGTGCCGAGATCTTCGCACAGATAGGCGCGATATCCACTGCAGCCGCGCTCAAGCAGAGCCCCAGCAATCGCGGCCGGGGTATTGATCTCATCGGTTAAGATCGCGGCCTTGTCGTTGGCGATGATACGGTCGATCGCCTTTTGCAGACCACGTCCATGGACCGAGATGAAGACTGCATCATCCCAGGGCTCACGGATCTTGGCGAAGGCATATTGCACCGAGGTCACGTTGGGCAGAAACTCGAGCAGGGTGTCGGGCAGGTTGCGCAGCAGATAACGCCCGATGCCGAAGAAGAGCGGGTCGCCCGAAGCGAGGACCACGGCCCGGCCCTGATGGCGCTGCAGGGTTTCGACCAGAGTCCCCAGATTCTTGTCGATACTCATGGTTTCACCGACAAAATCGGGGAAGAGCTCCAGCAGACGCTCGCCGCCACAGAGCAGGTCGGCCTCGCGGATTTTTTCCAGCGCCTGAATGCCGAAAGCTTCCTGGCCGTCGATACCGGCTCCGATCACATGGATGGTTTTCATGGTCGCCTCATTGGGTAATATGTATTCAAGAAAAACAACGTGCCACCTGGCTCTTATAATCGACCAGCAGCAGCTGAAAGCGGGTAGCGGGCAACTGCTTGCGACATTGCTGCAGGGCCTCTGCGGCCACCTTGTCGATCAGGACAGAATCGGCACCGAATCCGGCAAAGATCTCACGTGCGGTATGCGCCAACTCTAGCCGCGAAATATCGCCAGGGTCAAGGTTGATCTGCCGCGCCCAGTGTAGCACCTGCCCAAGATCAAGGCTCGAGTTACGCACGTGAGTCTGCGGATGACCACAGGCGATCTTGACCAGTTTGGCGAATTGCCCGGAGAGGACAAGCCGCGGCACCTGTTTGCGCGCGCAGGCCGCGAGACAATAGCCGATATGATCGCCCATCATCACAAAGGCTTCCTCCGGCAATTGCGGCAACTGAGTGCGCGCCGCCGCCTCACTCGTGCGGCCGGTGCTCAAGACAATCCGCTCGGTCCCGCTGGCCAGAGCCACATCGAGGGCGACCTCAAGGGTGTCGGTCCAGGCCTTGTGGCTGAGCGGGCGCACGATGCCGGTGGTGCCGAGAATCGACAGACCGCCGACAATCCCGAGACGCTCGTTCATGGTCTTGGCGGCGCGCGCAAGCCCCGCGGGGATAAAGATCTCGACCCGAAAGCCCCCTTGAGGAAATACGCTGCGCAGCGCGGTTGCAATCATCTGCCGCGGCACCGGGTTGATCGCCGGTTCTCCGACCGCCAGGGCCAGCCCCGGCTTGGTGATGGTCCCCACGCCGATCCCGGCGACGAACCTGATCCCATCTTCTGTAGAGCGGCTCAAACGTGCGTAGATCTGAACCCCGTGGGTGACATCGGGATCATCACCGGCATCCTTGATGATACTGGCAATTCCAGCATCGCCCTCTCTTCGACAATGTTCAAGCTCAAACCGAACCTTGTCACCGGCAGGCATGGCTAACCAGACCTCGGTCGGGCAGCAGTCGTCATGCAACAGCAGCGCCGCCCCCAGGGTGGCCGCGGCGGCACAGGCGCCGGTGGTATAACCGCTGCGCAACTGCTTCTTCACGCCTAGGCCTCGGCCTGAATCATCAGAGCATTGAGGATGGCTGCGGCAATCGCCGAGCCGCCCTTGCGGCCACGACAACAGATGTTTGGCAGCTCACTGCGATAGAGTGCCTCTTTCGACTCGATTGCGCCGACAAAACCGACCGGGACGCCGACCACCAAGGCCGGATCGATCTCGCCTGCCTCAGCCAGGCGCAACAGTTCGAACAGGGCCGTCGGCGCGTTGCCGATCAAAAAGAGATTGCAGCCTTCGGCAACCCCTTTGCGCAGGGCGATAATCGAGCGCGTGACGCCCTGCTCTTTGGCGGCAGCAGCCACATCGGTATCGGCCACATAACAGACCGCGCTGCCACCCAGCGCGGCCAGGCGCGTCTTGTTGATCCCGGAGAGCACCATATTGGTATCACAGAGAATCCTGGCTCCGCCCCGCAGCGCATCAATGCCACGCTTCACCGCCGCAAAAGAGAACGCGGTGGTTTCGGCAAAGGAGAAGTCGGCCGTGGTATGGATCACGCGGCGCACCACCGGCCACTGCTGCTCGTCGAACTGGTGCGGACCGATCTCGGCATCGATCATGCGGAAGCTCTCCGCCTCAATCTCCTCCGGCTTCACAATCACTGGACCTTCGCTTGCCATCTATGCCTCCTGAAGCAGAAAACCAACTTGTTAACTGACTCAATGTTCATACTTCGTACACTGTTCAAGAAATAAAAACATCACCAACCAATGAAACCGGTAGTTTTACCAAGCCTAAATCTTATCGCCGCGCAGATCCTGCTTGAACAACTCGCCGGCGCCGCGTGAGGCACAGAAGTCGCCGCACATGGTGCAGGTATCCTCGTCTTCCGGAGTTCGGCTGGCGCGGATCGCCCGGGCATCTTCGGGGAAGAGCGCCAGTTCAAACTGTTTCTGCCAGTTGAGATCACGCCGTGCCTTGCTCATCTCCTTATCGCGCTCGCGCCCGCGCTCAGGGTACTTGTTCATGTCGCCGATATAGGCCGCGACCTTGGCCGCCTTGACCCCATCGATAACATCCTTTTCATTCGGCAGAGCGAGGTGCTCGGCCGGAGTGATGTAGCAGATCAGATCGGCACCGTAGCGACTCGACTGGGCTGCGCCGATGGCGGCGGTGATATGATCGTAGCCGGGAGCAACGTCGGTTGAAATCGGTCCGAGCATGTAATAGGGCGCATCACCACTCATCCGTTTCTGCAGGCGGACGTTGGCTTCGATCTCATCCAGCGGCATATGTCCCGGGCCCTCGACCAGCATCTGGCAGCCCATCTCACTGCCGAGTTCGGCCAATTCGCAGTTGATCAGCAGCTCCTGAACCATGGCCCGGTCGTGGCTGTCGTGGATCGCCCCGGCGCGCAGGCCGTTACCGAGGGAGAGCACCACATCGTATTTCTTGAGAATTCCACAGACCCGATCAAACTGCTCATAGAGCGGGTTTTCACGGCCGTTCTTCATCATCCAGGCGACCATCGAGACCCCGCCCTTGCTGACCAGACCGCCATACCTATAACCCTGCTTGCGCAGGCGCTCGATGGTATACAGATTGATGCCACAGTGGATCGCCATGAAGGCCATGCCGTCGGCGCACTGCTTTTCGATGATATCGAAGAGCATCTCGGCGTCGAGCTTGTTCGGATCGCCGTACTTGCGTGCCGCCTCGCAGAACGCCTGGTAGAGTGGCACGTTGCCGACCGGCAGATCGACCGCGGCAATCACCTCGCGCCGCACCCGGTCGAGGTCGCCACCCACCGAAAGCTCCATCAGGGTATCGGCGCCGGCGCTTTGCGCGGCCTGCGCCTTGCGGATTTCAGCATCATAATCGACGATGTCGCTACTGGTGCCGATCGAAGCGTTGACCTTGGTGCGCATCCCCTTGCCGATTCCGGCGGAGAGCGGGTTGCGCATGGTATTATTCGGGATAACGACCTTCCCCTCAGCGACCATCTGACGCACGAACTCTGCGCTTAAACCTTCATTCTTAGCCACCGCCGCCATTTGTGCGGTGGTAATGCCCTGACGGGCAGATTCAATCTGAGTTGCCACTGTTTTCTTCCTCCTGTAATACGTTAATTCTATTCACCACAGAGACGCTGAGAAAATCTTTTAGTTGGCCACCAAGGCACCAAGAAGGACAAAAGCTTTTTAACACAGAGATGGAGAGAATGACTGAGAGCGCAGAGGCGAAGAGAAAGGCAAAATCTATCTTGGTAGTAAAAACATAACCAGATTTTTTTGTTTTCTCAGCGCCCTCTCCCTTTCTGCTACTCTCCGTTAAAATGCTTGTCTTGGTGCCTTGGTGGCAAATAAGGTTTTCCTCTGAGCCTCAGTGGTGAGCTTCTCTATGCCTTTCACAAAAACTCACGAAATTTTCTGCCAACTGCGGATTACTGCCGAAATGCAGATGTACATAGCTGGCCAATACATTCTTGTAGCTGAAGCCTTCAGCACCTAAATCTACTCCCCCCTTGCGACTGAGACGGTAGCTGCGGACGATCGATTCGGGCATTTCAAGCTCCGAATAGTGGAACTCATGCCCGCGCGCGACTGTCCCCTTAGGACCGAGCAGCGTATCGGCAGTCAAAGTCACTTCGCGATAGCCGAGAGCCTTGCGTTTATCCAACAGCCTGGCCTGGGCCGGAAAGATACCGCACAGCGCCTGGCCGTTCAGCCCTTCACAGAGCAGCAAGAGCCCGCCACATTCGGCGTAGACCGGCAGGCCGGATTCGGCCAGGTTTCGCAATGTCGCGATCATTGCGAGATTAGCGGTCAGCTGCTCGAGATAGAGTTCCGGGTAGCCTCCCGGCAGATAAAGCCCGTCGATCCCTTGCGGGACAGTTTCGTCCAGCGGGGAGAAGAAGACCAGCTCTGCCCCGGCGGCCTCGAGTCGCTCCAGGTTCTGCGGATAACAGAAGCAGAAGGCGGCATCACGCGCGACAGCGATTCTAACCTGCGCGTTTTTTGGGCATGGCACAAGCTCTTGCCGCGCAGAGTCCCCAGACATATCCGCCAGGAGCAGATCAAGATCGAGATGCTCCTCAATCAAATCGGCATGCGCCGAGTAGTCGCTTGGTGCATCCCCGGCCGTAACCAGACCGAGATGACGCTCCGGCAGGTCAACCTGCGCCTCACGCGGCAAGCAACCAAGTAGCGGTGGCAGCCCCGGTGTCGAGTTCAGCGCCTCTGCCAAGAGTTCACGGTGCCGCTCTGAACCGACCCGGTTGAAGATCACCCCGGCAAACTGCAGGCGCGGATCGAAGTCGACGAACCCCTTGACCAGGGCTGCTGCGCTGCGAGCCTGCGCGCGGGCATCGACCACCAGGAGAATCCGCCCGTTTAACCAGCGGGAAATTTCCGCCGTCGAACCCTGATCCGAATCGCCTGAGGCCCCATCGAACAGCCCCATCACCCCCTCGACCAGGGCGATATCGGCGCCTTCACAACCGCGTGCATAATTCTCGCGCACCGTCTCTTCGCCACACATCCAGCCATCCAGGTTGCGGCTGACCCGCCCACAGGCTGCGGCATGATGCCCGGGATCGATGAAGTCAGGCCCGACCTTGAAGGGCGCCACCTGCAGGCCGCGCCGCTTCAGCGCGGCCAGCAGGCCGAGGGTCAGGGTGGTCTTACCGCTGCCACTCGCCGGAGCGGCGATGACCAACGGCTGCAGTCCGCTCGTCGGGCTCTGGGTGCCGGGCGCTGGGCGTTGGGATGAAGTCTCTGTCATTTCCAGCTTCTCACTTCTCGCCGCTGCGCTTTAGCCATTCAACAGCTGCAGGGTCGTGTAGCCATCGTTAAAGTAATCGATAATATTCCGGCAACCGTAGCCCTGTTCGATGTGAAACATCTGCGTCAAGGGAGCGCCGATTGCATCGAGCAGGATGACCCGGTTGACCCCACCGTGGGCGATCAGGGCAATCTCTTCGCCCCGATGCTTCGCAAGCAGTTCCGCCAGCACCAGCCGGACCCGCGCGGCCATCTGCTGCAGGCTTTCACCGCCGGGTGGCGCAACCCGGACCAGATCATCGAGGCGCGCCTGCCATTCGTTTGGCCAGCGCTGCTTAATCTCATGCCAGGTCAGACCCTCCCAGGCGCCGATGTGCAACTCCCTGAGGCGGATATCCTGAATCGGAACCAGATTTCGATTTTCGGCAATCAGCCCGGCCCCAAAGGCGCTGCGGGTCAGGTCGCTACTGTAGACGGCTGTCAGCGGGAACTCTTTCAGCTGTGCGGCATAGCTGCGAGTTTGCGCTATCCCGAGGTCGGTGAGTACGACGTCGGCCTGGCCGTTATAGCGCCGGGATTCAAAACCGCAAACCTGACCATGGCGCAGCAGATGGATACGGGTTTTAGGACTATTCATGCCGCGCGCCTCAGGAGCTAAAATTGGCCAGCACCAGCAAGAGCACCAGGACTTCAACCATCTCGGTCACCGCGCCGAGCACATCACCGGTAATCCCACCGAGTCGGCTTTCGAAATAGCGCAGGATCAGCATGGTCGCGATCCCGAGCAGAAAGACCAGGAAGATCCCCTTGCTCCAGAAGAGAATCAGCGCCGCAAGGATCAGGGTCGCGCTGCCGCGCAAAAATTCAGGTTGCCCGACATTCTCGACAAAGGCGCTGCCGGTGCCGCCTTCCGCGCGAACGTAGGGCGAATAGCAGGCGAGGCAGAGCTGGATCCAGCGACCGGCGGTCGGCATGAAAATCAACGCGGCATTCTTGAATTCGAGCGGCACATGGTAGAGGCTCAGATACTTGAGCAGCAGCAGCATAATCAGACCGACCGCACCGACCGCACCGACCCGGCTGTCCTTCATGATCTCCAGCGATCTCTCGCGATCTTGACTCCCGGCCAAGCCATCGATCAGGTCGGCGACCCCATCCAGATGCAGGGCACCGGTGGCGGCGATCAGCAACAAGACCAACAGGCAATCGAGAACCGCGCGCGGCAGGAGTCCCTCCAGCAGCCAGTTGGCGACACAGAGCCCCAGACCGAGCAGCAGACCGACGGCCGGAAAGAGCCCCATACTGCGCCCCAGTTGCTCTGGCGTGGCCTGGATATCCCGGCCGATCGGCAGAATGGTCAGAAAAGAGGTGGCCAGGCGAAAATCGTCCCAGCGTTCCCTCATCGCTCCGCCCCTTCAGTCACCCCGGCCGCATCAAAGGTCAAAACTTCGCGCAAGACCCGCAAGCCAGCTTCGACCAGGGTCATCGCCAGGGCCGCGCCGGTTCCTTCGCCGAGGCGCAGATTCAGATCGAGGATCGGCTGCTGCTCGATCCGCTGCAGCATATGGCGGTGACCGATTTCCACCGACTGGTGGGCGGCGAAGATATAATCACGCACATGGGGATGAAGTTCCGATGCAACCAGGGCTCCGGCGGTCGAGATAAAGCCATCAACCACCACCGGCAGGCCTTCGGCGGCACTACCGAGTACCAGGCCGGCGATACCGGCAATCTCGAAACCGCCGACCTTGGCCAACACATCGAGCGGATCAGCAGGGTCGGGGTGATTCATTTCAAGCGCGCGACGGATCACAGCTATTTTTTGCGCGAGGGCCACATCGTCGATGCCGGTGCCACGATGGGTCACCTGCACCGCAGTCAACCCGGTAAAACTGGCGACAATCGCCGCAGAGGGGGTGGTGTTCGCGATCCCCATGTCACCGGTCCCGAGCAGGTCGACCCCATCGGCCTTGGCCTGGGCCGCCAACTCTATACCGGACTGCAAGGCGGCAAGCGCCTGCTCGCGGCTCATGGCCGGGCCAGTCGCAATATTACTGGTCCCCATGGCGACCTTGCGATCGATCAGGCCGGGTAGCCCGGCGAAATCATGATTGACCCCCATATCGACAACCCGCACCTCGGCGCCGGCGTGGTTCGCCAGCGCATTGACCGCCGCTCCGCCCTCGATAAAATTGTAAACCATCTGCGGCGTAACCTCGGCAGGGAAGGCACTGACCCCTTCAGCGGCAACGCCATGATCGCCGGCGAAGGTGTAGATCCGCTTCTTGCGGATATCTTCACGGCCGCTGATCGCAACATAGCGGCGACTAAACTCCTCCAGCCGCCCCAAAGAGCCCACTGGCTTAGCCTGCCGGTCAATCCGCTCCTGGACTGAATTAAGTCTCTCTTCGCTGACCGGTTGAATGCGCTTGAGCACAGCTTGCAGATTAAAATTGGACATGCCTTATTCCTTCGCTTGCCTGGCGCTTTTCCAAAGACCGGAGCCAAATGCCCAGCGCCTGATGACTATTTCAATTTCAGCGGCAGTCCCGAAACGACCATCCAGGCCTCATCAGCGGCTGCGGCCAAACGTTGATTGACGATACCGGCCAAATCACGAAACTGACGGGCCATAGGGTTTTCCGGAACGATGCCACTCCCCAATTCATTGCTGACCAGATAGAGCGGCTCATCTAGCTGCCAGGCCAGTTCGATAAAACGATCGACCTCCGCCAATACCGGTCCCGATTTTTCTTCGAAGTGGAAGAACAGATTACTCACCCAGAGGGTGACGCAATCAAGCAGCAAGGCCGACCTCCCGGTCGCCGCTTCGACCAATTTATCTGCCAGCCAGAGCGGTTCCTCCAGCAGATGCCAACGCTCGCCACGAGTCTCCTGATGCAGCCGCACCCGCTGCAGCATCTCATCATCAGCGGCCTCGGCCGGAGCAACATACAGCAGCTCGCCCGGATGCCCTTCGCAACGCTGCTGCGCAAAACTACTCTTGCCGCTACGCGTGCCCCCGGTAATAAAGATCATCTGCCCCATCTCTGCCTCCCGCTTGCGCCTCAACTTGTTTAGAATTCGATCCCTTGACGCGCGCCGATCCCCTGTTCATAGGGATGACGGACTGCGTCCATTGAGGTTACCAGATCGGCGCGCTCAATCAATGCGGCCGGAGCATGGCGACCGGTGAGGACCAGTTCGCTGGCAGGCGGCCGGCTATCGAGCAGCTCAAGCGCCTCCTCCAGGGCCAGATAGTTACGCCGGAAGAGGCCATTAAATTCATCGAACACCACCAGATCGTACCCCTGCGCCATCTGCGCTTTAGCCCGAATAAAGGTCTGTTGCACGTCCTGTGCGACCGCGACGGGATCAGATGCGTCATAAACCCCGCCGAGCCCGGCATCGATAATATCGATCCCGGGGAGTTGACGCAGCATTGTCAGTTCACCACTGGGGGGCTCAGCCGGCTTGAGAAAACGGACCAGCAGCACTCGCCAGTTCTGACCGAGGGCGCGCAGAATCAAACCGGTCGCCGCGGTGGTCTTACCCTTGCCATTTCCGGTATAGATCTGCAGCAGGCCCCTGCTCATCTGTATCCTCAACCCTGAAAACGTTAAAAAACTAAAAACCCCGCTGCCGCTTAGGCACCGGGGTCATATCAGACAAGACTCCGGCCCTCTCCCGCGAAAGGGGCAGTGAAACAGATCTGGCAGGTCTCCTGGCTTGTGGGTCAGCTTACTGACCGGCCCTTCCCGCTCGATTTTGTCAGAGCAGTGGTCTGCCGGTGTTCATCACCACTTACAGTTGCGGGGCAGCGAAGGATTTTCACCCTCTTCCCTATTCTCCCATCATCACTTGAGTTGATGATGGGCACCAAAATCTTCTTTTTATAGTGCTCAGTTTCTAACAGAGCGCTCAATAAAAAGCAATCGGTTCAATCCTCTTCAGGCTCTAGCGCTGCTTCGATCAACTCCCAAACCGCCTCTTTGCCTTCGCGGGAATGGGCCGAAAAGAGGGTGAAGGCATCCTTCGGCAAGCCGGAGGCTTCGGCAATCTGCTTGAGGTGCCGATCGCGCTGACCACGGGCCAGCTTGTCGATCTTGGTCACCACCGGTATGGTCGGAACCGAAAATTCCTCAAGCCAATCGAGCATCTGGATATCCTCTTCACGAGGCACACGGCGGATGTCAAAAATAAAGACCACGGCCCGCAGGTTCTCGCGTGTTTCCAGATAGGTGCGCATCATCGGCCCCCACTGCTGCTTAACCGCCAACGGCACCTTGGCAAAACCGTACCCCGGCAGGTCGACGAGACTGAAGCTGGCGTTAATATCAAAAAAATTGATCAACTGGGTGCGTCCCGGAGTCGATGAGGTCCGCACCAGATTGCGCCGGTTGACCAACACATTGATCAGCGAACTCTTGCCGACGTTACTCCGCCCGGCAAAGGCGATTTCGGGCAGGTCACTCTCGGGATAATTGACCGGGCGGGTGGCACTCTTGACAAATTCGGTCGAAACAATTTTCACGCTGACTCCTGACAAACCAATGCTGATGGTTGAAAAATTCAGCGCAGCATAGCCGATTTTCTGCTCTACAGGCAACAGCCCCCCCTTGTGAATGTGATTCCAGATAAGTTAGGGTATAATTACTGGCGCAGCGGGAACGCTTAGAAAGCCCGCTGACTTTCTCCGTTATGACGCAAAATAGATTCCAGGAGGGCTCTATACCATGATCAGTCAAACATTGCAGGATGCGATCAATGAGCAGATCGCATTTGAAATCTCATCGGCATTGATCTACAAGGCAATGCAGGCCTACTTCGAAGCCGAGGATCTTCCCGGTTTTGCCAACTGGATGGACGTGCAGTATCAAGAAGAGCTCTTTCACGCCAACAAATTCTTCGACTACCTCTGCGAGACCGGCGGTCGTGCCGCCATGTTAGCCTTTGAGGGGGCCCGCAATGATTACGCTTCGCCACTCGAGGCCTTCCGCACTGCGCTGGGCCACGAACAGATAGTCACTTCACGTATCGGCAAGCTCATGGATCTGGCGCGTGAAGAAAATGACCACGCCGCTCAGATCATGCTGCAATGGTTCATCACAGAGCAGGTCGAGGAGGAAGCCTCTGCCGGCCTGATTATTCGCAAGCTGGAAAGGGTCGAGGGCGATGGCCGTGGGCTGTTAATGCTCGATCAGGAATTAGCGCAGCGTATATTCACCCCACCGGCGGGGACCGCCTGAGCCGGGTTTTCAACATTTTTTTATCCAAAGGAGAGAAGAGATGTCTGATGTTCAAAATGCCCTAAAGCGTTCGGTCCAAACCGAAAAAAACGCCATGAACTACTATCAAATCGCCGCCAAGCACATGAAGGATGCGGGTGCGATCAAGACCTTTGAGCTGCTGGCCCGTGAAGAGCGTGAGCATGCCAAGCACTTCTTTGATAGTTACGAGGGCTGCGACATGCCGAGCTTTGAGGAGTTCATCAATACGCCACCAGACAGCGAGTCTGACTGGCTGTCAGACCTCGAAAAAGCGATCGTGGGCGGCCTTGATGAGCGCAAAGCGATGGAGCTGGCGCTTGAAAAAGAGCAGAATCTCGAAGTGAGCCTGCGTGAGATGGCAGCCAAGGTTAAAGACCCTAAGGTAGCGGCAATCTTCGAAGCTAACGCCAAGTCGACCCACAACCATTATGTGATTATTGAATCAGAGTACGCCCGCCTGATGGGGATGGTTCACGAAACCGATATCGACACCTTCGTTCGCGAGTAGTCTCTGCCAGATTCTGAGCAACTGAACCACTATGCACTGAAAGTGCATAGGTTCCTGCAGGGACTGAAAGTCCCTCAAAGAGCACATATTTTTTTAGTCCCTTCTCCATGAGGGAGAAGGTGGCCGTAGGCCGGATGAGGGGGGG
>JAAXQE010000175.1 GCA_012974425.1 Geopsychrobacter sp. | reverse complement strand
TGCTCGACAACGATATCCTCGTCGAGGTCAACCCGCTGTTTGAAAAAATTGCCAAGGAACGCGGTTTCTACTCCCAGGAACTGATGAAGAAGATCGCCGAGCATGGCACTGTCGCCGGCATCCCGGAGGTTCCAGAGGACGTTCAGCGCGTCTTCGTCACCTCGCACGACATCAGTCCCAAGGATCATATTCTGATGCAGGCGGCGTTTCAGCGTCACACCGACAACGCGGTCTCCAAGACGGTCAACTTCACCAGCAACGCGACCCGTGAAGATGTCTCCATGGTCTATCAGCTCGCCTATCAGGAAGATTGTAAAGGGGTGACCATCTACCGCGATGGCAGCCGCGACATGCAGGTGCTGTCGGTCAGCAAGAAGTCTGAGGAAAAACCCGAAGCCGCCGTGCCGATGGAGACCAAAAAGGCCTCGCGCAAGCGCGATCGGCCACGCGCCCTGAAGGGTGAGACCTTCCAGATGACGACCGGTTGCGGCCCGCTCTACGTCACGATCAACGAAGACGAAAACGGCGCCTTCGAACTCTTCACCACCATGGGCAAGGCCGGTGGCTGCGCAGCCTCGCAGTGCGAAGCGATCGGACGCCTGGTCTCACTCGCCTGGCGCAGCGGAGTACAGGCCCGCCAGGCGGTCAAGCAGCTGATCGGCATCACCTGTCACAAACCAGCTGGATTTGGTGACAATCGCATCACCTCCTGTGCCGATGCCGTCGCCAAGGCGATCGAGATGCACATGCTTCCCGATGGCGTGGCACCGACCATGTTCGTCGGCGTAGGTGGTGCCTGCCCTGAATGTGGTGGCGCGGTGGAACATGAAGGTGGCTGCTGTGTCTGTCACGCCTGTGGTTACTCAGAGTGCGCCTGAGTTGAGTATGGAAAATCTCGAAGCCGCAGAGTGGGAAAAACTCTGCCAGCGTTGTGGGCTCTGCTGCTTCGAAAAAGCGATCGACGGCAAGGGACGGATTATCGAGACACAGGTCCCCTGCCGTCACCTCGATATCCATAGCCGCGAATGTCGCGTCTACGCACAACGCCAGCAGATCGAGTTTGATTGCATCAAGCTGACACCGGAGAAGATCTCGGAGCTCAAGTGGCTGCCAGTTAGCTGCGCCTATCGTCAGGAAATAAGTTGCTGCGTTCCTGAGAGATGAGAGCCTTCTGAGCTACGCGAATCGACCAATCAGCGGACGGCAACTTAAAATAACCCTCCGGTATCGACCCTGCAGCCCTACCAAGGCTAAAGGGTCTTTTTTTTGATACGCGCAAACGCTGTCCTCAATATCGCGGATCGATCTCTTGTTTAAGTCCATACTAAAGAGAAAAGACGTACAATCTATTAGTTTCTAGTAGCAATCTGCGCTATGTTCGCAGCTACAAATCTTACACCGTCAAAGTGTAATCAATTTTTTTCGATTCTTTTTATCGGAGGGATCGGTTGCTCAACAAAAAAAACAAACATGCAAGGAACCGCGCGCCGCAAAGGCGTAACCTTAAGTGCTTATCTCCGGCGATCAGATATCAAGCCATCGCCACGCAAGCCACGCTGGTATTTATTCTGACAGCCAATCCTGCCTGGGCCGTGCAAACTCACGGTGGATCTGAAGGTCTGATTGCCCATCAGATCGGCCATCTGCTGTTTCTCATCGGAATGAGCTATCTACTCTTCCGTCTCAAAAGCATGGGTCAGAAAAAAACTGGCTGGTTTGAGTTTAAGGCTTTTCTTGGGTTACTGATCTTCTGGAACATCGCAACCTTCTCAGGCCACTGGCTGAACGAGTATATTGGCCAGGAAAAGTTCATCAAGGCAGGCGCGAGAACCCTCTCCTTTACAATCGAAAACTATCTTGATGCATTCTATTATCTGACAAGGTTCGACCATTTAATTCTGGTTCCAGCATTTGCGTTGCTACTTATTGCCCTGAAAAAGTGGGGTAAGACAGAATGAACGTTTCATGGAATCCGGTTGTATTCATAGATATCTCAGGTTCAGTACTGATGCTGCTGTTCTCCTGTTGGTGCGCTCTTCTTTCTCGGCAGCACGCGAACAAAAAACCGGATGATATTTTCAGGAACTATCTCTTCCTCTTCACAATGGTCATTGTCTTTTTTGCGTTTTCTCGCTCTTTTGGCCACCTGATCAAGCAAATTTTGTTGCTGAATGATATGGAGCTTGCCTGGAAACAGATATCCCCTCTTAGCGGTGCGATTAATTCAGCAACCTTCGTGGTTATCTTCGCTTTCGGACTCTATTCTCAGCGTTTTCAAAAAATTCATCTAGAGATGGAATATTATAAGAACAATCTCGAAGAGATGATCACTGTCCGCACTGAGGAACTGGAAAAAGCGAAGAACACTCTTGAGAACATATTAAACAACTCCAACCCCATCAACATCACAGGGGCAGACTTTGAATTAATCCAGGCCAACGCCGCCTATTATGCAATATGGCCCAGATCTGAAGAGACAACTGAGAGCTTTAAATGCTTTGAATCACGGCCCGGCGTCCATTGCCATACAGCAAACTGCCCCCTTACCCAGATCTTTGCGGGGAGCGAAATAGTCTTCAATGAAGTTTCAAAGGAGATCGATGGCGAAACAAAGAACTTCATTGTTACGGCCAAGCCGTTTAGAGATATCGATGGCAAGTTGATCGGCATGGTTGAAAGCTTTCACGACATAACCGACCGCAAACTAGCCGAGACCGCAATGCGTGAGAGCGAAAACCGCTTTCGCCAGATCTTCGCGACAAACCCGGATCCGGTTATCCTCGCCCACCTCGGCAACGGTAATATCATCGACGTAAATATCGCATTCATAACCGCAACCGGAATCCAGCGCATGGATGCACTCGGATTTAACTATGAAGAGCTCGGGATTTGGGCAGAAGATGCTATAAGGAAACCGTTTCGCGAGATGCTCCAGAAGGATGCTGAGGTCAATAATTTCGAAGCAACCTTCAAGGCCATAAATGGCGAGTTCAGGACCGGTCTGCTTTCCGCGCGTCTTCTCAATCTTAAAAGTGAACCCTGCGTTCTGATTGTCATCCGTGATGTCACCAGTGAAAAAGCAGCAGAACGCGCTCTGGTTGAGATGGACCGGAAGAAGAGTGAGTTCATCTCGGCGGCAGCCCACGAACTCAATACTCCCCTCTGCGCGATAATGGGTTTCACTGATTTATTGCTTAATCCTGAAATGGTAGGGAGCTTTACCGAAGAGCAGAAACAGGCCTTTCTGGCCGAGGTATACGACAGAGGAGAATCCCTCAGCCGCATCATTGACGACCTGCTTGATTTCAGCCGCACAGAAAGTGGTCAAACGCTGGCCCTGGATCTCAAGCAAGCCGACCTCGTCGACATGCTGAATAAAACTATCGCCCGTTACCGGAGTATAAACCCGGAACGCTTCTTTGAGCTTGAGCTAACGGAAGAAACCGATAAATCGCTGGTATTGATCGACCGACACCGGGTCATACAGGTTCTTGAAAACCTGCTGAGCAATGCGGTGAAATACTCTCCCGCTGGCAGCATGATTGCCGTAAAAGGCAACTCAAGCCGGGAGGGCTGGGAAATTGGCATAGAGGACTCAGGGATCGGCATGTCTCAGGAACAGGTTGAGCGGGTATTCGACAAATTTTACCGCGTAGATTCGTCTGATATTGGTGTGAGTGGCCTCGGCCTGGGGATGAGTATCGCCCGACAGATTGTCGAGGCTCATGGTGGCAATATTTCGCTAGTGAGTACGCTCGGCGCGGGCACCAGGGTCAGCTTCACTCTTCCCGCACAATAAAAAACTACCCCTGCCAATTAAATCAGACCAGCTTCCCTTCCAGTCCCTGGCGACTGTAACCCGTCACCCTGGCCCTTTTCCGCTTGCCGATCAGCTCATCATCGGCAGGCAGCTGAACGCTCAGGTAGTTATCTGCCACCGCCCGCATCTTGCCAGCCTTGCCCCCCGCTTCAGCAATGACCTCTAAAGAGAGATCGACAAAATCACCGGCAAAGCGGCGCTGCTTCTCTTCACCCAGTTGGCGCATCTTTGCCGCGCGCAGACGCGCGACATCACCAGAGATCTGTCCGGGCAGCGATGCCGCGGGGGTACCTGGCCTGCGGCTGTAGGGAAAAACGTGCAGGTAGCTAACCGGTAGCGATTCGACGAAACGATAGGTCTCCTCAAACTCGGCATCTGTTTCGCCGGGGAAACCGACGATCAGATCGATGCCGATTCCAGCCTGCGGTTGGCGGCTGCGCAAGTCTTGCAAGAGTTCGGCGAAGAAGCTGGTTGTATAATTGCGGTTCATCGCCATAAGCACCCGGTCTGTCCCAGCCTGCAATGGAATATGGTAGTGGGCGCAGATCTGCGCAGATCCGGCGATGTGCTCGCGTAACTCCTCGGGCAGCTCGGTCGGTTCGAGGGATCCCAGACGCAGGCGTGCGCCCTGCAGGCGTGGTTCGACCCGCTTGATCAGATCGAGCAGACTAAGGGGATGACAGAAGTCCTTGCCGTACTGACCGATATGAATGCCGGTCAGGACGAGTTCCTGATGGCCTGCGGCGACCAGAGCGTCGACCTGCTCCAGGATTGCGCCAGGTTCGACCGAACGGCTGCGACCGCGTGCGTAAGGGATAATACAGTAGGAACAAAAAGCATCACAGCCATTTTGAATCTGCAAGAATGCCCGGCTGCGCTGGGCTTCGCTAACAACCGCAAGGGCGACCGCACTCCCCTTTTGCCGAATATCACCCACCACAATCTTCGGCTGATCATCCATAGTCAACAGCTGCTCAAGCAGTTCATTCTTCTCTTCGTTACCCAGAACCAGCGACACCCCTGGCAACTCAGCCAACGACTGGGCATCAACCTGGGCGTAGCAACCGGTCACAACGATCCGGGCCTGAGGATTGGTACGCTGGGCGCGTCTTATCAGCTTACGCGACTGGGCATCGGTATTTGCGGTTACAGTGCAGGTGTTAACCAGCACAAGATCGGCGCCCGCCGCAAAATCTACCTGCAGGTAACCCGCAGCCAGCAGTTTTTCTGTCATCGCAGCCGATTCAAACTGATTGGTCTTGCAGCCGAGGGTGACGATAGCAAAGCTTTGCTTCACGCGATCCATCCTCCGCCGATGACCCGGTCGCCATGGTAAAAAACTGCAGCCTGGCCCGGTGTTATCCCTTTTTGCGGCTGGTGGAACAGGATACTTGCGCCGCCATCCGGCAAAGGTGTAACGGTCGCTGCTACCGGCTGATGGCGATAACGGATGCGGCATTCAACCTGAAGCGGCTCTTGCGGCACGGGGATATTCCACAGACAACGATGCAGCTCAAAATCACCCCGACTGAGGAGGTGTTTCTCGCCGACAATGACCTGATTGCAGTCGGCATCAATACCGACAACATAGAGCGGCTCTGTCCAGCTAAGCCCTAGCCCTTTGCGCTGTCCAACCGTATAGCGGTAGATGCCCTGGTGTTGGCCCAGAACCTTGCCGCTGCGATGGACTATTTCACCATTTTTGCGATCAGCCCCACGCTCTGCTTCGATAAAACGTACATAGTTTCCATCTGGCACGAAGCAGATATCCTGACTCTCTGCCTTCTCGGCAACCCGCAGCTTGAAACGAAGCGCGTGAGCGCGGACCTCCTCTTTTGTCATTCCACCCAGAGGGAAGAGAGTTTTAGCCATCTGCTCCGGGGTGAGGGTGAAGAGGAAATAGCTCTGATCCTTGCTCTCGTCGATTCCCTTGACCAGGGCCAGCTGAGCGTCGCGTTGCAGAATCTGCGCGTAGTGTCCGGTCGCCATGAAATCGGCCTCAAGCTCCAGAGCTTTACGCAGCAGCAGTTCAAACTTTAATACCTGATTACAGAGGACACAGGGATTTGGGGTTCGACCGGCAAAATATTCATCACAAAAGTTATCGATGACGTGGCGCTGAAAGTCTTCTTCAAAATTGATCACATAGAAAGGGATGTTCAGGCTCTCGGCAACCCGCCGTGCATCATAAACATCATCGAGGCTGCAACAGCTCCCGAAGCTCTCACCATTTTCAGCAGTAAAGCTGGAATAATCCCAGATCTGCATGGTCATGCCGATGACGTCATAGCCCTGTTCCTGTAGCAAGGCTGCGGTCACCGAGGAATCTACCCCGCCGCTCATCGCAACAACTACTCTCTTTTTCACAACCTATATCCGTTCATGCATGAAGGGAGCAACTCTCGCTCTAGAGCTCTCCCGGAAAGACAGAAACCGACTGAAATAGTCACCACTAACATGCTAATCTAAATACCTTTTCAGTAGCAAGCCGCTTGGCCCCATCTTCAGATTCATAGAGGGCTAAGCTTGCGCAGACGCTCAACAACCGGCGGGAGAATGCTCAATAGTTGGTCAATATCCTCGCGGGTATTCTCGCGACCGAGACTGAATCGCACGCTCGCCTGAGCCAACGCGGGCTCAACGCCCAGCGCCGCAATCACATGCGAGGATTCAAGGGTTCCAGAGCTACAGGCCGAACCCGAAGATGCGGCAATCCCCTTGAGATCGAGGTTGAGGAGCAGAGATTCACCCGACACCCCGGCAAAGCTGAGGTTGAGCGTGTTCGGCAGGCGCATATCCCGAGAGGCCGCGCCATTTAACTTAAGATTTTCAAGCGCAGCAAAGAGTCCATCTTCCAAACGGTCACGCAAGCCGCGCAGCTGCAGGACTGTCGATTCAAGCTCCTTCCCGACCAGCTCACTGGCAACCCCCAGGCCGACAATCCCGGCAACGTTCGAGGTTCCGCCGCGCCGGTTACGTTCTTGATGGCCACCATGAATCAATGGCTCAAGATCTGTACCCGAGCGAAGATAGAGAGCTCCAACCCCCTTGGGAGCACCGAACTTATGTCCGGAGATGGCGGCCAGATCGAGCTGGGCGGCCCTGACATCCAGCGGCACGCGACCAACCGCCTGCACCATATCGGAGTGGAATCTGACTCCATACCTGCGGGCAATCTCGCCGATCCTGGCGACCGGAAACAGGGTGCCGGTCTCGTTATTGGCCCACATCACCGAGATCAACACTGTCTCGGATGTGATCAGTGATTCGAGTTGCACCAGGTCGAGCTGGCCTTCGCTATCGACCGGGAGATAGCTGACCTGCCAGCCGAGGCTCTCAAGCGCACGACAAGTCTCAAGCACGGCAGGATGCTCAACCTGGGTGGTAATAATATGGCGCCCTTTGTTGCGCAGGGCATGGGCTGTCCCCTTGAGTGCAAAATTATCGGCTTCACTGCCACAGGAAGTGAACACTATCTCTGCGGGTGATGCGTTGATCAGAGCGGCGACCTGCTCACGTGCATTTTCAAGCGCACCTGCCACTGCGCGACCGGCCCAATGGACACTCGAGGGATTGCCGAAATGCCCGGTCAGGTAGGGCAACATCCCCTCGAGAACCTCCGGCCTTAGCGGCGTGGTCGCGTTATGGTCAAGGTAGATCTGTTTCACGATAAAGCCCTGGAGATAATGACGGGATTAAGCAAGTTAAGCTTCAGGATTAAGACGCTTGCGACCATCTCTAGCCAGGTCTTCAAGGGTCTTCGAAGCCAGAAAGGTCCGGATCTGCTCGCCCAAACCCTGCCAGATGGCATGGGTAACGCACTGCGAAGGGCAACTACAGCTTCCATCAGTGTCCATGCAGGAGACCGGAACCAGGGTCTCTTCCACGGTATCGATAATCTGGTCGACCCTGATTTCAGATGCTGGTCGCGCCAGCAGGTATCCGCCGCCAGGACCTCTGGTACTCTGGACAATTTCACCACGACGCAGCTTGACAAACAATTGCTCAAGGTAGGTCAGGGAGATATTTTCCCACGCCGAAATGGATTTAATCGAGACCGGGCTGCCATCCCCATTCAAGGTTAAGCTGACCAGTGCACGCACTGCGTACTGAGCCTTGGTAGATAATCTCATTCGCCGGCAGTCTCGGTTTCACGCCCAGTGTCAAGCTCGGTGGCAAGCTCTGCCTGGAGGCGCTCCTGCTCTGCGCTCAGTTCCTTGACCTTTTTTTCAAGATTATGAATCTGATCCATCATGCAGCTGACCACCTTGGCGACCGGATCAGGCAGATCGCCATGCTGCAGATCAACCCCAGCAGGTTTCTCGCCAGACATGACCAAACGGCCGGGCACACCGACAACCGTACCATTCGGCGGAACCTCCTTGACGACAACCGAGTTGGAACCGACCTTGGCATTATCGCCGACAGTGAAGGGGCCGAGAATCTTGGCCCCGGACCCGACAACCACGTTGTTGCCCAGGGTTGGATGACGCTTCTCCTTGGCCCATGAAGTCCCACCGAGGGTGACCTGATGATAGAGGGTACAATTCTCACCGATCTCGGCTGTTTCGCCGATGACGACTCCCATGCCATGGTCAATAAAGAAGCCACGACCAATCTTTGCCCCCGGGTGGATCTCAATCCCCGTGAAAAAGCGCCCCAGATGAGAGCAAAACCGCCCCAAGAGATAAAATTTGCGGGTCCAGAGACCGTGTGAAAGACGATAAAAAAGCATGGCGTGAAAACCGGGGTAACAGAGAATAATCTCAAAGATGTTACGCACCGCCGGATCACGATCGAAAACCGCCTTCAAGTCATCTTTCAGGTTGGCAAACATAGGTATTCCCTTTCCGGGTGGGATTCACAGCAAACTTACTCAAGCCTGCTCCATTGCGATAAAAGTCGCTAGACGATTAACATACCTGAGTATTATTGTCAATTATCCATAAGGGGGCAAATCGGCTGGTTTCACAGAGTCGGCAGGGTACTGAAATAAAGCGAACTGAACCACTATGCACTGAAAGTGCATAGGTTTCTGCAGGGACTGAAAGTCCCTCAAATAACACATATTTTTTAGACCCTTCTCCATGAGGGAGAAGGTGGCCGTAGGCCGGATGAGGGGGGGCTCCCGTAATATCTGCCAACAGCCCCCTCACCCTAGCCCTCTCCCTCAGGGAGAGGGGATTGAGTAGCAACTGAAAGTCTTGGACTAAAGTCCATAGTTTTTACTAGCGTGATGGAACAATAAAAATTAAAAGGAGGGTGCAAAAGGGGGTATTAAAGAGATCTGGGCAAGGCGAAGGTAAAACGGCTCCCCTGCCCCAGGACACTCTCGGCCCAGATCCGACCCTGGTGGGCATCGACAATCCGTCTGCAGATCGACAGGCCAAGACCATTGCCATGCTGTCCGTCAGGGCTGCTGCGGTGGGTAAATTCTTCAAAGAGGCGTGGCAACAAGCCCGCTTCGATCCCGGGGCCGTTATCTGAGACCGAGACATAAACCTCTTTTTCGTCAGTCGCAAACTGCAACTCGATGGTCCCGCCCTGAGGCGTAAACTTGATGGCGTTGCTCATCAAATTAAAGAAAACGCGGCGAATATTCTCAACATCGCAACTGGCCGGGACAGTCCCCTGCTGAGACTTGACCTTCAGATTAATCCCACGCCGCAGCAGCAAGGGTTGCATATCCCGCGACGCAGATTCAATCATCTGGCGCAGATCGGTATCCACAACCATGAGCTCCAGGTTTCCAGATTCGAGCCGTGAGAAATCGAGCAGGTTATTCGTCAACTCAACCAGACGCCGGCAGCCGACCATGAGTCCATCGACAAATTCAGACTGCTGCCGAGATAGATTTTCCGAATCGGTCTCGAGTAACAGCGTGCAATAACCATCGACTACCGAAACAAGTACGCGTAGGTCATGTGCTGCCATATCGAGCAGAGCACCACGTTTTTCAAAAAATTCACCGTCAGGGGGGAGTAGACAGGGCACCTGGGTGGCAGGCGTATGCTGTTTCTTAGCCAACCCAGCAAAACGCAAAGCGCTGGTTGCGACATTGGCAACCAGTTGACAGAACGAGATTTCCTCCTCCGTAAAGCCCTCTGCAACCCGAGCCGTACGCACAACCAGTACACCGATGATGCGTTGACGATCGACCATCGGCAGAACCAGCAGGGAGTTAAAGCCGAGCCGCTCTATATAGGGTCTGACGCCCTCCATAATGGGATGCTTGCTAATATTATCGATCAGGATCGGCTTACCCGTGCGGATAGTCTCCTGAATTTCAGGATACTTCCCCAGATCAATCTTCAGCCCATCCAGATCAGGATCGTCGTTTGACGCCATGACGTAGCCAAACTGATCGTCCTCGCGCACCATGGTAATAGAGCAACGCTGGACCTCGATGACCTGGCCAATCGCCGCAACAACCCTCTTCAAAACCTGAGATGTATCGAGGTCGGAATTTGCTAAATTTGATAAACCTGCCAAAAAGCGGTAATCAACACTCGTCAGATCGGCGACCTGAGGCTGGTCACTCGTACCAAGTCTGCTCAAGACACGTACCAGTAACTCTTCTTCCAGAAAAGGGGAACAGACAAAATCATCGGCGGCACTCGAGCAGAGACAAGAGCCCAGATCCGTAAGGGATGCTGGAACAAGCAGAATAATCGGCAGGCGGGTCTCCGGAGCACAAGAACGCAACTGCTGACAGCAGCTTGGATCAGTCGTTGCCAGATCGGCACCCAACAAGACAACCCCCGGTCGTTGCTTTCTGATCTGACTGGAAGCCGCTTCGAGGTCAGCACAGCAGAAAACCTGCAGGCCGGCTGCACCAAGGATTGGCACCACCAGATCGTGCACATCCCTGTTCGAATCGACTATGAGAACCAGTCCAGCCATGAGCTTTTCCCTTCCCCCTAAGTTGTCAAAAATCCAAAAACATTCAAGAAACACTATTAAGAGCAAAATTCGTACCCAGCAACACAATTAAAAAACTTTCTTATAATTCACTTATCAAGTAATCACAAACACCCCTTAGCGACACAAAAGTGTGCTGCCTCGCGCGCAACAAAAAGGACCGATACTGCGCGAAAACGCCATATAACAGCCCCAGTAGCGTCTTTTAGCCGGCGCTCCTAGCGAAAATCGAGGAACAACACCAGCAAAATATGTCTAGCTGCCTATCGACAACTGTATACAATATACATATAATGTTGTTTTAGTAGCCACCTGAAGCCGTAAAAATTGCTTTTCATAAACCATGCAATCGACAAGGAGTGAGATTAATGCCCGATTTCTTCTATCAGGACCCCTTCCCTCTGGCAAAAGACGCAACCAACTACTACAAGATTGAAGGTTCTGAGCAATATGTCAGCGTCGCCAGCTTCGATGGCCAGGATGTCCTTAAGGTAAACCCGGAGGCATTGACCGTTCTCGCCAACCAGGCGATGAAGGATGTCTCCTTCCTGCTACGCCCCGAGCACAATGAGCAGGTCGCCAAGATCCTGAGCGATCCAGAGGCCTCCCAGAATGACCGCGGCGTGGCGATGGCGTTTCTGCGCAACGCCGAGATCTCGGCCAACTTCGAGCTGCCAACCTGTCAGGATACCGGCACCGCCACTATCGTCGCCAAGAAGGGCCAGCAGGTCTGGACCGGCGCTAACGATTGTGAGCGTCTCTCCGAAGGTATCTTCAAGACCTACGTTGAAGAGAACCTGCGCTATAGCCAGACCGTCGCCCTCGACATGTATGAAGAGAAGAACACTGGCACCAACCTGCCAGCCCAGATCGACATCATGGCGACCGAAGGCGATAGCTACAAATTCCTGATCGTTGCCAAGGGTGGTGGTTCGGCCAACAAGACCATGCTCTTCCAGGAGACCAAGGCACTGCTCAACCCCGATACACTTTTCAACTTTCTGGTTGCCAAGATGAAGACCCTCGGCACCGCAGCCTGCCCGCCCTACCACATGGCTTTTGTGGTCGGCGGCACCTCGGCTGATGCCTGCATGAAGACGGTCAAACTGGCAACCGCCAAGGAACTCGACGGTCTCCCATCCGAAGGCAATGAGCACGGTCAGGCCTTCCGCGATCTCGACATGGAAGCACGACTGCTCAAGGCAGCTCAGGACCTCGGCATTGGCGCCCAGTTCGGCGGGAAATACTTTGCTCACGACGTGCGGGTCATCCGCCTGCCGCGTCACGGTGCATCCTGTCCCGTCGGTATGGCCGTCTCCTGCTCGGCCGACCGCAACATCAAGGCCAAGATCACCCGTGATGGTCTCTTCGTCGAAGAGATGGACCGCAACCCGGGCCGACTGATTCCTGAGCAGTATCGAGGCAAGCACAGCCACGGCACCCAGATCGACCTGGATCGCCCGATGAATGAGATCCTCGCCGACCTGACCAAACTGGAAGTCGGCTCGCCGCTGCTGCTCAAGGGAACCATTGTTGTCGGCCGCGACATCGCCCACTCCAAGTTCAAAGAGGTTCTGGATGGCGGCAATCCGCTGCCTGATTATCTCAAAAAACACCCAATCTACTACGCTGGCCCAGCCAAGACCCCGGCGGGCAAGGCATCCGGTTCCTTCGGTCCGACCACCGCTGGCCGTATGGATTCCTATGTTGGTCTGCTGCAGGAAAACGGTGGCTCACTGGTGATGATCGCCAAGGGGAACCGGAGCCAACAGGTCACCGACGCCTGCAAGAAATTTGGCGGCTTCTACCTCGGTTCCATCGGTGGCCCGGCTGCAGTTCTGGCCGAAGAGAACATCAAGAAGGTCGAGTGTATCGACTACCCGGAACTGGGGATGGAATCGGTCTGGAAGATCGAAGTCGAAGACTTCCCGGCATTCATCCTGGTCGATGACAAGGGGAACGACTTCTTCAAGAAGCTCGGACTCTGATTCACGAGAAAGACCCTGTAACAACAAAGCCCCCGGTCTAAAAACCGGGGGCTTTGCCTTGGAGGCCGTCATGAAATCTTTACGAATTATCCAGTTCTGGC
>JAAXQE010000058.1 GCA_012974425.1 Geopsychrobacter sp. | reverse complement strand
GTATTGTTTGTGAGGTCTGCCAAATGGGGACTTGAAGAGAGTCCTGAATACCCTGTAAAGCGGCACACTTCGGCAGGGAGAGGTCATTGATCTCGAATATTGAGAATGCTGATATGTCCATAATCCCGCTTGATGCGTGTCTCTTAAGTTGTCTCATACAAGGTTTTCGGCAAATCTCACTTGTCTAAAGAGTTTTGAGACGAGGGTCGTGGGAATCATAATCAACTAAATTCGCTAACAGATTTTGTCCGGACTGCAATTACAGGAAGTTACTTTATACTTTTTCAAACAATTGAAGCGACGACTCCAAACATTCTGCATCGAAGGCTACTTAAGCGAAATGCTCATCAGCAAGACGTCATCCTTAAAACCCTCAGCCGCATAAGACTCGGCCTGTTGCAGTATGGCCTTATTCAAGGCCTGGCCACTCAGATTGCGCTGCGCGCGAAAGCTACCGGAGAGTCCTTCCACGCCGAAGGCTCGGCCCGCGACGTTGTCAACTTCGATCAGACCGTCGGAATAGATGAGAAAGCGATCCCCCGCACTGAGTCGCAGATATTCTGAACCACAGACAACCGGCATCGGATCCTCAATGCCGAGAAAGGTAGTGCCAGATGGCCATTCCCGGCACATATCTTGACCTTTTTCAAGTTGCAAAACCGGCGGATGGGCGGCGCCAGCGAGATTCATGCAGCCAGACTCGAAATCGAACAGCAAGGCATAAAAGGTCGCATACATGCCGGTACTCGCCAGACGTTTGCACAGGTAGGCATTCAGGCCAGCAACCAGCTCACAGGGGAGCAGATCGGCGCGGGCATGGGTGAGGACATAGGAATTGATCCGCGAAGCAAAGAGGGCGGCCGCGACATCATGACCGACCGCATCGCAGATACAGGTCAAGATATGATTTTTGCCCAGGGGGAGGATGCTGCAGAAGTCGCCACCGATAGCCCGCAGGGGACGCAGGGTCGTGGCAATGCTCAGTCGTTCATCTTCATAGTCGTCGGGCAGGAAGGCGTAGTGAACCTGAGCAGCCATCTGTAAGTCTTCCGACATGCTTCCCTCCTGAGGTTAGGATTGGCCTACCCCCGGATTATATCATGCGGAATGTCAAGGTGCAGGGAGGCTGAAGCACTGTCATTTGCTGAAAGGGATGCGGGGGCTTTTCAAAGCGAAACAATGAGCCCCGAAGGGTTAGGCTCGCAGCGCAATCCTCTGGGGTTGGCGGCGCGCCCCTTTTGCAGGCACTGGTGCGACACTGGTTCAGTGCCTATCCGCCGGTATCGGGTTTATTGATGCGGCCCTACTTCGCTAAGGGGCGCTAACCGGAATATCGACAAGGTCGATGCAAAAGGTGCTGCCACCCCCGGGAGTCTCATCGACCCGGGCACGACCATCAAAAAGTCCGGCAATTTTCTGGACCGTAGCCAAACCGATCCCGGTTCCCGGTTTATCTTGTTCGGTTGTCCCCCGGAAGAAGACCTCAAAAATATGTTCTCGCTCACTCGCTGGGATGCCGGGCCCCTGATCACGCACGTAGAGGCTCACCCGCTCCTCGCTGCGGTCCCCCCACACCTCAATAACGTCCCCTGTTTTAGATCCGTATTTCAGCGCGTTTAGAATGAGATTGTCAAAGACCTGCACCAAAAGTGTTTTCGGTACGCGCACAGTCGGCAAGTCGCCTACCTTGACCGAAACCCCCGCGAGGGAGAGCTGTGTCGCAAGCCTTCTGACCACCGCCTGGGCAACCTCGGTAGCGTCAAGCGGCACAGCTGGTCTATCGACATGCCCTGCGACGGCCAGGGCGAGCAGATCTTTCATCAATTGCAACATCTCTTCGCCCGAAGAGATAATTTCATCCAGACTCTCAAGTGCCCGCTCATCCAGTTGCCCCTGGTATTTAGCGCGTAAGAATTCGGCGTGGCCGAGAATGGGAGTCAGCGGGGTGCGCAGGTCGTGGGCTACGGTGCGGGCAAAGGCATCCAACTCGCGATTGGCTTTTTTCAGAGCGTTTTCAGCCTGCTTACGCGCGGTAATATCTCGGGAAATCCCGACGATTCCTGCCTCTTCACCATCGGGCCCATAAAAAGGGGCTCTTTTGGTCTCCAGCAGAACCCTGCCGCCGGACGGCGATGGGACCCATTCCTCAGTACAGTGCTCACGGCCGGAAATTAAAATCTGCCTGTCAGCCTCCTGAATCGCTTTTGCCAGATCATGATCAAAAAAATCAAAATCGGTTTTCCCGATCGATTCAGTTTCCCTTAAACCGACAAACCTCTCTGAAGCCTTGTTGCACTCTCGATAAACACCGTTTCGATCTTTGACATAGATGAGGTCGCCGACTGAATCAATGATACTGCGTAACAGGCCTCTATCTGGGGAAAGGTTATTTTCGGTCTGTTCCTGTCCAGCATGATGGAAAAAGCGGGCTTGCTTAGGAGGTGAGCCCTTTTTGTTCTGACTTCTCAGGGCTTCGAGCTCAAGCTTCAATTCCTGATTTTGCAGATCCAGGTCGGTCTGGCGAATGTGCAGTTCCTCAAGGAGTCGATGCGCCTCATCGAGGGACAGTGCCTCAATTATGGGCTTAGCCTTTTTGGAATTGTTTCTCTTCATCCCATTGATCCTGGCAAGTCATGGCAAAAAAAAGAGACTCACAGCCGAAGGGGAGCGCCAGCCAATAAAGGCACGACATAGTTTAAGCTGGCTCCTCACTGAAATTATCCGCTTCAGAAATGCCCAAGTGAGCCTCTTGTTATCCTGAAGGTCCCCTGAATATATCACAATATGAGCAACTATCAGCAGATTCTAATTTAGCGCTCGAACAGGCCTACTGAGACTCAGAGATATCCGCTGTGCGCAGCGCGCGGAGCAATTGTGTCGGCCAACCAGGAGGAGGTCTCGCGCCATGGAATGGCGGAGAGCGAGGTTTGGATCAGGTCACGGAGCTCAACGTTGATTAAGCGGGCGGACTCGGTTCGGTCGCAGCCAGTTTTAACATGAACCTCACCGCCGGTTTTTGTCCAATTCTGCCTGTCCTCGCCTGTCATGAGCCACGCACAGATTCCTTCAGCCAACCGATCTCATCCGGAACAAATTCCTTGGCAAATCCACCGCCGATATTCACTGCCCAGTGCAGTTGCGGGACTGAGATCTCGGCGGCCTTAAATCCGGCAAGGATAACGTAGTTGACCGGCTTTTTCGCCCAATCCGCAAGGCGCTGCGCGCTATCGAACAGCATCATGTAGGACTTGCCTTCGCTCTCAACCACCAGAGGAGAAACCGATTCATTCTTTTCAAGGGAGGTCGCGGCTTCGTCGTCACTGAGTGGGATGTAAAAATCGGTATTGAGGACAAGATCGTAGTACGCGGATTGATGTTGGTCATCCTGTAGATATTTTTCTAAAGCATCATCCAGTGCGGTCATTTTAGGTCCTTTCTGGGGATCTTAGTGGCTAGGTGGCTGTCGGGCTGTTTGTGCTGCTGGTCAGTTCCTGTTCAGCAACACTCGCGTTCAATCTGATCGAGCAGGCTGAGTGCCTCGGCATCTGCATATCCTTCAAAAATCTCATACAGGTTATTGATGTAGGTGTGGATCAGAAAGAGCTCATCGATTCTACGCCCGTTGTTCTGCTGCGGCTGGTCGATTTCAGCAAGCATCTCCTTGAATTTTTCCCAGAAGGGGTTGGATTTCTCTGGGTCGTCGATGTGTCGACGTAACATTGCCATCAAGCGTTTCGAGTTACCCGCACAGTCGATATTTTTGTAGCTGAGGTAACGATCCGTCTGTTTCAGGTTCATCTCATTCATCCTCTGGCGCAAAACAGAGCGCATAATCGCTGCAATTGCCACAAACCGGCGACTTACACATCAGCCCGCCATTCATTTCACAGACCTGCTTGAACAGGTAACGTTTCCAGCGCATTTTCTTGTTATTAGCCGCCAGCAGGGACGGCAGATGACGGCCGATGGCGGCACTGAGCTCGGGCCGCTCGAACAGGCCCATAGCGACCCAGAGGT
>JAAXQE010000308.1 GCA_012974425.1 Geopsychrobacter sp. | reverse complement strand
ACTAGAGCAACAGACTGGTCTGCACATAGGCCAGGTAACCGGCAATGATCACGGCGATCGCGATAAGGATAAACACCAACGGCTTCGGCATATCTGCTCCTTATGAAGTATCTGGAATCTATAGGAGTGGTTAGTGTAGCATTGCAGGCCGAAGCTGCAAAATTTCATCAACCTAAAAAAGCTGACGAAAAAGGAGCCATGCGTGGCGGGATCATCAAAAAAAGTCATCTATGCCGCCCTGGCTGGCAACAGCCTGGTGGCAGCCATCAAGTTTATCGCCGCCGCCATGACCGGCAGCTCGGCGATGCTCTCGGGGGGGATCCACTCGGTGGTCGATACCGCCAATCAGCTGCCTTTGTTGCTCGGCCTGCACAGGGCCAAGAAACCGGCAAACGAGCGTTTCCCCTTCGGCCACGCCAAGGAGGTCTTCATCGAAGCAGAGGCGCGGCGCGCGCTACACACCGCAGCACGAGAGACGGAAGCGTAACCAGCCATGGGGATCTCCAAATATCCTTCAGCGGTCAGCCTGCCACGCATGGCAAAGCCCTACCCCGCTATCCTCGATTTCCTGGTGCAGAGATTCCCCAATGTCGAAAAGGCCATCTGGGAGAAGCGGATGTGCGAGGGGAAACTGCGGGATGAGACAGGTGCGGCTATCACCCGCGAGACGCCCTATCTCCCCCAGCAGAAGCTCTTTTACTTCAGAGAGGTCGCAGAAGAGGCGCTGATCCCCCTGCAGGAGAAAATCCTCTTTCAGAACGACGAGATCCTGGTGGCCGACAAGCCGCCATTTCTGCCCGTCACGCCCTCAGGCCCCTATGTCGATGAATGCCTGCTCAATCGGCTGAGAAGAAAAACCGGCAATCAGGATATAGTCCCCCTCCACCGCATCGACCGGGAGACCACGGGTCTGGTGCTCTTCTCGCTGAACAAAGCCAGCCGCGGGCTCTACGCCACGCTCTTCTTGAACGGTGACATCGAAAAAAGCTACGCAGCCGTTGCCGAGATAGAACAGCGGCCCCAAGAAAACGACTGGCTGGTGGAGAACCGCCTGATTGAAGCCGAGCCCTGGTTCAGAATGCAGGCCGCACCTGGGGTTGTAAATGCCCGATCGCGCATTAAACTCCTGGACTTCAGGGAGAACCGGGGGTATTTCGGCCTCACTCCAATAACCGGCAAGAAGCATCAGCTCAGGCTGCACATGAGTGGGCTGGGGTTTCGCATCATGCACGACAGGTACTACCCGCAACTGCTCGCCAAGCAGGCGGATGACCTGGAGAAGCCCCTGCAATTGCTTGCGCGCCGACTGGAGTTTAGCGATCCGATTTCGGGCGAGAAGATGCTATTCGAGTCTGAGCACAAACTGCTCTTCTAAACTGATTTGATGCGGTCTCAGCTTAGCAAGCGTGGCATAATATCGAAATTCAGAGTTCAACGAACCCATTTTCAGCAGGTGAGTAGATGGAGACCAACCCCACATTCGACCACAAGGCCCTCCTCGAACTGGCGGCGATGCGCATGCCCTTCGGCAAATATGAAGGGATGCGCCTCATCGACCTGCCCGAGCCCTATGTTGTCTGGTTCCATAACCAAGGTTTCCCGGAAGGGAAACTCGGTCAGATGCTCGGCACGGTCTACGAAATCAAGGTCAACGGCCTGGAATATCTCTTTGATCCCTTACGCCAGTGACCCGCAGGGTTAAATCCCACCGACTCATTACGCCCCACGCAGCTACCCAGTCAACATTCTCTGCAAAATAATAGAGGCCTCTTGCATAAGTGACTCGCCAGCAGTCACTTATGCAGTGGTCAACATCGCGACGACTTTCCCGACCTGTTCTTGGACCAGTCCATACTGGGGATCGGTCCTGACCAAATGAGACATGCATGACCCCATGTCACTGCGATCGTCCAGAATCACGAAATCAAAAATCTTTTCCGGCTCCTGCTGCATCCAGGCCATAATTTCTGCCCCCCTGGTTTCGCCCTCAAGCGCTGGCGTAGTACCAACGACCCGCCCGGAGGCATGCAACCCGGCATCCACCAGCAACTCTTCAAGCTCTTCGGACGTGGCGCCCAGACGCCAGGTCGAGGTCACCACAATATCGAAATCCACTCGATCGGCAATCGTATTAAAAACATCAACCCGACCAGAGTCAAACAACTCACCCCGCGCCAGGTTATCACTGGTATTGAGAACATCATCGAAATCAAGGAATAGAACTTTTGAAGTTTTCATACCGGCTCTCCCATCCACTGAACATGGTCGAATAGAAATCAAGAGCTTATCCTTCTGGTCTTATTTGGGATTATATTCCCAAACTTAACATATCGCAAGTTATTTCTTATCTTATAGTCAGTTATGCATAGCACTCATTAGGAATAGTATAAGATTCCCTTTTAGGGGCGGTTAAATGAGCCTTGTTGCAAAACTCTACAGGCGCTAGACTAACTAATCACAAGGCCCAGGATCATTTATCCCCAGAAAGTGGAACACCTCATGACCCCAAGCGCATTTGCCAATCTCGACCTAAAGAATTCGATGCTCAAGAATCTTGACTCTCTCGGCTATAGCGAGATGACCCCGATCCAGGCCCAGAGTCTGCCGCCGATTCTGGCCGGGTCAGATGTGATCGCCCAGGCCAAGACCGGCAGCGGCAAGACCGCCGCCTTCGGTATCGGCCTGATGGAACGCCTGGTGGTGAGCTGCTTCGGTGTGCAAGGCCTGGTGTTATGCCCGACCCGCGAACTCGCCGATCAGGTCTGTAAGGAGTTGCGCCGCCTCGCCCGTTTTACCGACAATATCAAGATCCTCACCCTCTGTGGTGGCGTACCCTTCGGCCCCCAGTTCGGCTCGCTTGAACATGGGGCGCATATCGTCGTCGGCACCCCGGGGCGCATCCTCGATCACCTGCGGCGTGGCAGTCTCGACCTCAAGGCAATGCGCATGCTGGTGTTGGATGAAGCCGATCGCATGCTCGACATGGGTTTTGCCGACGATCTCGCCAGTATCCTTGCCGCCGCACCGAGCAATCGTCAGACCTTGCTCTTCTCGGCCACCTATCCCAAATCGATTGCCAGCATGAGCGCCAGGGTGCAGCAGGCGCCGGTCACGATCAAGGTTGACGCGCGCCATGATGACCAGCAGATCGAGCAGCTCTTCTTCATGGTGAAACCCGAGGAGCGGATTGCCGCGGTGGCACGGATTCTCGGTCACTACCGCGCGGAATCAAGCCTGATCTTCTGCAATACCAAAATCGCCTGCCAGCAGGTCGCCGATGTGCTGAAGGAGCGGGGATTTTCAGCCCTGGCGATCCATGGCGATCTGGAACAACGCGAGCGCGACCAGGTGCTGGCACGCTTTGCCAACAAGAGTGTCTCGGTGCTGGTTGCCACCGATGTCGCGGCGCGCGGGATCGATATCAAGGAGCTTTCCGCCGTCATCAATTTTGAACTGACCCGCGATCCAGAGGTGCATATCCATCGCATCGGCCGCACCGGCCGCGCCGGGGAGCAGGGCTTGGCCTTGAGCCTGGTGACCGCGACCGAAAATCGTCGCGTTGCAGCGATCGAAGATTATCTCGGCGCAAAGATCGAACGCGCCGAACTTGAAAGCTTACGTATGCCCTCAGCCAGCGGCCATGAAGCACCGATGGTGTGCCTCTGCATCGAGGGGGGGCGCAAAAACAAGCTGCGCCCCGGTGATATCTTGGGTGCTCTCACCGGAGAGGCGGGTATCCCCGGCAGCGAAGTAGGCAAGATCAACGTCTTCGATTTTCACACCTACGCCGCCATTCGCAGATCCAGCGCAAAGCTGGCTCTTGAGCGCCTGAGTACGAATAAGATCAAGGGGCGTTTTTACAAGATCCGCAAGTTCAACTGAGACTGCCTATCTCCTGAAAATATTGGCCCAGGCATATTGTTAATCTCCTCCGTTGCGCATTTATGCCTGAAACTGGTCAACTATTGATGTGGTTATGCTCGCTGCGTTGGATTTCTGAGAAGTCCCAAGATGAAGCAGCAAC
>JAAXQE010000069.1 GCA_012974425.1 Geopsychrobacter sp. | reverse complement strand
CCGCCGAAATCCGAAATCAAGCAAAAACGGAATTTTTAATTTTTGCCAGCCCCGGCCAAGACCCTCAGTAATCCAGCAACTGCACTAACCTGTAACAGGCTTCCGGACGGCAAATCTTCTGCTATCAGGCAGCGAGCAATCTGGGTTTCCACCTCGCGCTGCAGATAACGCTTGATCGGCCGTGCCCCATATATCGGATCATAGGCAGAGTTGAGAATCAATTGCTTTGCAGCAATATCCACCTCGAGCGACAGACCTCGTTCAGCCAACCGGGCCGACAACTGATCAAGCAACAGATCGATGATCTGCAGGATCTCCCCTTCGCGCAATGGCAGGAAGATCAAGATGTCATCGATGCGGTTAAGAAACTCGGGGCGGAAGTACTGATGCAGATCCGCTTCGATCGCTTTGCGAATTTCTGGTTGAAGGCTGCCATCAGCCTCGATTCCTTCGAGCAGTCGCTGCGAGCCGATATTCGAGGTCATGATAATCACGGTCTGCTTGAAATTAACCAGCCGCCCCTTGGCATCGGTCACCCGGCCGTCATCCAGGATCTGCAACAACAGGTTAAACACCTCAGGATGGGCCTTTTCGACCTCGTCAAACAGGATCACGGCATAGGGCTTGCGACGCACCGCTTCGGTCAACTGACCACCCTCTTCATAACCGACATAACCGGGAGGGGCGCCGATCATACGACTGACCGCGTGTTTCTCCATGTACTCCGACATATCGATCCGGATCAGGTTCTCTTCGCTGTCGAACAGTGATTCAGCCAAGGCCTTGGCCAACTCGGTCTTGCCGACCCCGGTCGGGCCGAGAAACAGAAAAGAACCGATCGGGCGCCGCGGATCCTTGATGCCGGCACGCGCACGTATCACCGCGTCAACCACGCGCTGCACCGCCTCGTCCTGTCCAATAACCCGCCGATGTAACAGCAGATCGAGTTGGCCGAGCTTGGCCTTTTCGCTCTCGACCAACCGGGTCACCGGAATCCCGGTCCATTGCGCAACGATGCTGGCAATCTCCTCTTCGGTCACCTCTTCACGCAGTAAGCGGTTGGCCTGTTCTGCGGCAGAGAGCTGGCTCTCCTGCTCGCCTAATTGACGCTCCAATTCCGGCAGACGCCCATGCTTGAGTTCGGCGGCGCGTTGCAGGTCGTAATTGCGTTCGGCCTCCTCGAGTTCGCGACGCGCCTGCTCGATCGCTTCACGCAACTGTTGACTCTGCTGCAGACCGCCTTTTTCCTGCTGCCAGCGCGCGGCGAGCAGGGTTTCCTGCTCCTTGAGGCCGGCCAGTTCACAGCGTAGAATCGTCAAGCGTTCGCGACTGGCTGAATCCTTTTCACCCTTGAGGGCCGCCTCCTCAATCTCGAGCTGGCGCACTCGCCGAGTGATGGCATCGAGTTCGGCCGGCATCGAATCGATCTCGGTGCGGATCGTGGCACAGGCCTCGTCGATCAGATCGATCGCCTTATCAGGCAGAAAGCGATCACTGATATACCTATCACTTAACTGGACAGCAGCGACCAGGGCATTGTCCTGAATCCGTACCCCGTGAAACAGCTCGAAACGCTCCTTTAAACCGCGCAGGATACTGATGCTATCCTCGACTGTCGGCTGTTCGATCAGGACCGGCTGAAAGCGCCGTTCCAGGGCGGCGTCTTTTTCGATATACTGCCGGTACTCATCGAGGGTCGTAGCCCCGATACAGTGCAGCTCTCCGCGGGCCAGCATCGGCTTGAGCATATTCCCGGCATCCATGGCGCCCTCGACCTTGCCGGCACCGACGATGGTATGCAGCTCGTCGATAAAGAGCAGGATCTGCCCGGCACTCTGCTGAATCTCCTTGAGCACCGCCTTGAGTCGTTCTTCGAATTCGCCACGAAATTTAGCCCCGGCAACCAGAGCCCCCAGATCGAGGGAGAAGATGGTTTTGTTCTTCAGCCCCTCGGGGACATCCCCCTTGACAATCCGTTGCGCCAGTCCTTCAGCGATCGCGGTCTTGCCGACTCCCGGCTCACCAATCAAGACCGGATTATTCTTGGTCTTGCGCGACAGGATGCGAATCGTCCGCCGGATCTCCTCGTCGCGCCCGATGACCGGATCAAGGTTGCCGGACTTGACCTCCTCGACCAGGTCACGACCGTACTTCTGCAACGCCTCGAAGGTCGCTTCCGGATCCGGATTGTCGACCCGCTGATGACCGCGAATCGTCGTCAACGCCTCAAGCAGTCGTGCATGAGTGATTTTATGCTGCCGGAACCATCGTTGGGCGGGGGCGTCACTGCTGGCCGCGACTGACGCCAACAGGATATGCTCGACACTGACATACTCATCCCTTAAGGCCTGAACTTCATTTTCAGCCTGAATCAACAAGCGCTGCAGGCCGCGGTTGGCATAGACCTGCCCCGATTCGGCTCCAGGTCCAGAAACCCGCGCCTGCGAGTCAAGATGATTCTCGAGCAGTTTCTGCAAATCATCAGGTGAGCTGCCGAGAGATTGCAGCAGGCGCGACACAAGGCCGGCCTGCTGCAACAACGCTAGCAAAAGATGCTCAACCGCCATTTCGGCATGCCCGTAACCCACCGCCAACTGCTGGGCCGCCTGCAAGGCTTCCTGGCTTTTGATCGTCAATTTGTCGAGCTTCATTCCCTACTCCCCTATGTAAGCCCGGCGGGAGGTGGCTTCCTCCCACCGACAATCGATCAATGGACTGTTTTAACTTCGATTCGCCTCGGCATGGCCTGTTCAGATTTTGGCAACTTCAGAGGCAGCACCCCATCGTCCAGTTGTGCATTAACATTCTCCAGGTTCAGGTGCGCCGGTAGTCGAAACTGGCGATAATAACCAGCGGGCGCGAATTCAACAAAGAGGTGCTCACCGTTCAGTTTCATATCGGCCTGTGCCTCCAGGGTGAGAATTCCCTGATCGATATCGAGTTGTAATTTCTCTAGTTTTCCTCCCGGCAGATCGGCCATCAGGGTCAGCAATCCATCTTGCTCATAGATATCAACCGCTGGTGTTAGGTAATTCTGCCGCAAAGCAAGTTTAGCAGCTTTGTCTTCACGCGAAACAAGGTTCTTGTCGTTCATAGTCTATCCTCCGCCTAAATGTCTATAGGTTGCTTGCGTGTTTAGTTGCCGGTCTTGATACTGATCCGCTTCGGTTTTACCGCCTCAGCTTTTGACAGCAGAATCCTCAATTCGCCGTGCAGGTATTCTGCACTGATCTTTTCGGCATCAACATCGAGCGGCAGTTCAATGGTCCGTGCAAATTTGCCCTGACTCCGCTCCTGACGCTGCCAAGAGGTATGCGCAAGATCCTTTCCATGCCGTTCACCACCCAGGGTCAGACTATTACCGACCAGCCTGATATCGAGCGAGTCGACAGCAACTCCCGGAAGTAGCGGCGAAAGATAAAAATTATCAACGTCTTCACTCAGGTTCATGCAGGGTACCTGGCGCAGAGCACTGCTTGCCAGAAAAGTTCTGGGCTCAAGCTGCTGTCGCACCCGACCAGCCAAAATTGCGTCAATCTCATGGTGCAGGCATTCCATCTCACGAAAATGATTCAAACTGATCATGATTGTTTCATCCTTGTAGGTTTTCCGTTACGGGCTGATGTCTTGCCCACTAGCTATATCAAGGGATATGCCAACGCGGGGAAATATGGCAAACCATACAATTTCAGTAAGTTAGGCATTTGATAAAAAAAAGGGCTCGGCCTGCGACGTCGCAGCAGACCAAATCTTAAAGGGAGAGGTCTTCGCGCTTCAGATTGAGACGCTTGAGATACCGGTAGTAGGTTGCAGGGTGAATCCCGAGCAGGCGTGCAGCTGCGGCGATGTTCCCATCGGCCTGGCAAAAGGCTATCGGCTTGAAAGGCCTGACGTTCACGCACCCATTCGGACAGCGCGCGTCCGCCAATAGCAGGCGCCTCGGTTTCGATCACCAAACGTTCGATCAGATTGCGCAGCTCACGAATATTGCCTGGCCAGAGGTAGGCCGAGAGGATCGATATTGCTTCGGGGGGTTAAGCGTTCGATCTGCTTCCGATAGCGTTCGTTGAACTGCACAAGGAAATGTTCGGCCAGCAGGGGAACATCCTCACCCCGTTCGCGCAGGGCAGGCAGGTGGATCCGCAAGACAGCCAGGCGATGGTAGAGATCGGCCCGAAACGCCCCATTACTCACCGCTTTTTCGAGGGGGATATTGGTTGCGGCCACCACCCTGACATCCAGCTTGCGACTCCGCTCGCTCCCGACCGGCTGAATCTGCAGACAGACCGGACAAACGGAGATAGGCGAGCAGGTAACCCGACTCCGGCAGCAGACGCAGTTTCACATCGATCAGATCCCGGCCAGTACTGACAAGATCATCCAAGAGGGGCGAAAGGGGTGGCGAACACTGTAGGAATATCTGGTCGAACAAGCGACCGGTCAAGGAAGTAGATGCTGCTCCGCGTGCGGCTGACAAGCGGGGCGAAATCTCCCTGATCTGCCAGAAACCGGCCTTTCTCTGCAGCAGAAGATCAGGGATAACAGCAGGAAGATTAGACTGCAGAATACTGGGTTGATTCATAATACAAACAGGATATCACCGCTGCAGACTCTCAACAAACTCCCGATAGGCCTCTTCGCCCTGGGTGTAGCTGATAATTCTGAGCCCCATCCCGCCCTTGCCGACGAGACGCAACATATTTGGCGGCACCCGCTTGGCCCAGTGAACCTGCCCCTGGCAGAGAACGAGGGATTCATCGGGAAGGGTTATTTCAAGGTTAAGTAACTGACTAGGCTTCTCGGGAGCAGCCGTTTTGATAAAAATTCCGTCAATGGAAATGTCATCGGTAAAGGCCATTTTCTTTGGTTCTGCAATGCCAAACCGAACCTTGATCCGTTTCCGCTTGCGTGCAATGTCACGCTTCTCAGCCATAAATCCCCCTAACTCTCCAAAAAACAGCCACTAAGAAAACATCTGGTGCAGACAGAAAAACTTCAAGGTCTATTTGAGATCGAAGAGTTACCTGCTGCAGGCCAGTCTATTTTACCGGAACAAATCTTTGCCGGTCGAGTTAAGACAGTAACACAACCCGGCAACATCGAGGGCACAAGGAGAGACAAGCAATTTACAGGTAGGTGGCCTGAGCCCATTTAACCGCTTCGAGATAGGTCTCGGAAAGGCCTATCTCCTCGATTTGCAGGGAGCTCGCAACGCTACTCAATTGATTCCAGTCGCCACGCTCCAGCGCAATACAGATGCAGAGCAACTGATATCGCGGCCCCTCACCTTCCAACAAGACACAGCGCAATTCCGGGGAAACCTGGATCTCATCGAGTAATTCGACCAAGGGCCGATCCAGAATGGCATCGAGTTGCGAGAAGAGTCCGATCAAAAAAAGTTCTGAGCGCTGCGGTACCTCACCAATAAAGCCAGCCGCCTGTTCACAGAAGCGTCCCCGAATCAGCGAATTCACCACCAGTTCCGTCGGTTTATCAGAGGCCATGGCGGACACGGAAAGTAACGACACCCAGGTCCGCACCTCACGCTCACCGAGTAACGACAGGGCCTGGACAATATTTGAAACTTTATTCCGCACCCCAAAAGCGGCCGAATTGACCAGTTTCAGTAATTTAAAGGAGAGCGAGACCTCACTCTGAACGGTCTGAGCCATCCGCTTAAAATCAATTTCAGGGCTATGAATTTCTTTTAGAATACGTAGGTACTGCAACTTATTCGCCGGGATATCACGCCGCGACAGAATCATCGGTTTACTGAAGAAATACCCCTGAAAGAGCACATACCCCATAGCGACCGCCTGCTCATAGTCCTCACGTGTCTCAACTTTCTCAGCCAGCATTTTGATGCCGCGACGACGCAACAGGCTCGAAATTCGTTGTCGCTCACTTGGCCCGGAGAGCAGAAAATCGACCTTGACAATATCCGCCAGCTCGAGCAGAGGCTCAAACTTCTTATGGTAAACGAAATCGTCGAGAGCGAGAATGTAGCCCATCTCCTTTAACCGACGACAGGCGGCCATCACCTCATCGTCGGGTTCGACATCTTCAAGAATTTCAATCACGACATGTTGCTTGGGCAATGATGTCGCCAAATCCTCGACGAGAACCTTGCGCGTACAGTTGAGAAAAGCCGGGCGTCCGGCAGTCATTTCATCGATACCGAACAGAAGAAAACTGTTGGCGATAACGCTGGTTGAGGCGTGGTCGACATCATCACTGTCGAAATAGTTGTGTAAACCTGAGCGGAATAATAATTCGTAAGCGTAGACCTTCTCATTGAGGTCAAAAATCGGCTGGCGGGCAATAAAATGTTCGACGCTCATGGTTTCGTTTTTTCCATGTAAAGAAGACGGAGACATTTCAAATGCCGCCGCAGGAGGTCCGACCAAGTATAACCAGTTTATTAAATTTTTCCAGTACTCTTTACCGCGAAACATGACCTGATCGGTTGACGATCTAATGGTGTTCAGCTACTCTTTTAACGTTACCCATTAAAATAAACATAGGTCCTCCTCCCCATACAAATACGAAAGGAAAATTCGATGAAAAAGATTGTCTTGTTTATTGTTGCCGGCCTGTTTTGCGTATCGGGCACTGTCTTAGGCGTACCCTCTGGAAAGGCCCTCGAGTTCGCCAAGAGCCCGATGGGGAAAGTAACCTTCTCCGGCAAAATTCACGCCGACGCCGGGGTGAAGTGCATGGAGTGTCATAACCCTGAAACCTTCCCAAAGATGAAACAAGGGACCGTCGAGATCAAGATGGCCAAAATCTATGCAGGGGAGCAATGCGGAATCTGCCACAATGGCGAGCGCGCCTTTGCGGCCAAGGCCAACTGCGCTCGTTGTCATAAACGTTAATAAAGGGTTTTTGTTGCGCTGAAAAGCCGTAGCGGTCCAGACCGTTACGGCTTTTTTGTGGTCAGAACCAGACACAGCGTTGCTTTAAGTTGAAAGACAAGCTCGGCAACAATATCAACCCAGCAGCCGTGCCATTATCGTCAGAGCCGCGCGGCGGCCATCAGCCGCCGCAGTCACCACCAGATCCGCCCCACGCTGACAGTCACCACCGGCGAACACATGGACATTACTGGTCTGGCCGGTCTGCTCATCGACCAGGATCTGCCCCCAATCACCGACTTCAACGCCAGTCTCCTGCAAGCCTGGAATCGACTCCATATCGAAACCGAGCGCCATGATGATCACCTCGGCAGCAACGCATTGTTCTGTGCCTTCAATTGTGGAGACCCGCTGCCGGCCGTCAGAGCCTGGTTTGCCCAGTTCGGTCTTGACCATATTGATTCCGATCAATCCCCCCTGCTCATCTACCAGGACCCGGGTCGGGCTTTCGTTGAAGCAGAACTCCACCCCCTCTTCGACGGCGTTGTGAAATTCCTTGCGGCTGCCCGGCATATTGGCCTGATCTCGGCGATAGAGGCAGGTGACGCTGGTTGCGCCGTCACGAATCGCGGTGCGCACGCAGTCCATCGCGGTATCACCCCCGCCGACAACCACCACTTTCTTGCCCCGTACATCGTAGCGCAGGTCCCAGTCGAACCTAAATACGCGGCGCTGTTGATGGGTCAGAAAATTCATCGCCATATGCACATGGGGGTGATCCTGATTTTCGATCCCTGGGCACTTCCCCCGCGTGGCACCCACGCCGAGAAATACCGCAGCGTAGTCCTTGACCAGGATTTGCAGCTGCAGATCCCGGCCCAGATCCTGATTCAGGTGCAGCTTGAGCCCGGCCTTCTGAAGTAGTTCGAAACGGAAATCGACGACCTTCTTGTCGAGTTTGAAGCCGGGGATACCATAGGTCAGCAGGCCACCGGGAAGATCTGCGCGCTCAAACATGTCGACCCCGATCCCGGCGCGCAGCAGAAAGTGTGCGCATGAGATTCCGGCCGGTCCCGAACCGATCACTGCAACCCGCTTGTCGCTGGTCACCCCAGGGAACTCGAGCTCCATCCCGGCGGCAAAGGCCAGGTCGGTAATTGATGACTCTATGGCCCCGATACTGATGGCGCCGTAGCCGTCATTCAGAGTACAGGCCCCCTCGCAGAGATGACTCTGCGGACAGACCCGACCGAGGATCTCAGGGAAGGGGGAACTCTCATTCGACAGCCGGAAGGCGCGTTCCAGATCGCGCGCCGCGACCGCTTCGAGCCACTGTGGGATATAGTTCTGCAACGGACAGCCGATGACGGTACAGAAGGGGTCACCACACTGCACACAGCGATCAGCCTGGCGGCGGACATGCTTATTATCGAAGAAGCGATAGACCTCTTCAAAATTTTTCAAGCGATCGGCCACTTCAGCCTTCTGCGGTTCTTGGCGGGGAGTGTCTATGAAACTCTGCATATGTTTCTCCGGCGGGTCGATGCTTCACGCCAACTGCGACCCTTATGTCGATTGGAATTCAAATTATGTGGTCACTTCCAAACTTCGAAGCGCGTCTCAGTCCCCTTCCTTGGGATTGAGCGGAGCGCGCATATCCTTGGGGGTGATCATCCAGAAATAGGCCAACTCCTCGCGGAAGTTATCCAGAATCCGTTTCGCCTTCGGGCTGCGGGTCCAATTATGATAACTCGCCAGGATCTTCTTGAGATAGAGCTTCCCTTCATTATCATCATCCACATCGATCCGCCTGGCCTCAACCAGCTCCTGATTGAGGCGATCGATAAAAACCTTCTTCCGGTCATAGACAAAGGCGACGCCACCGGTCATCCCGGCGCCGAAGTTGATGCCGGTGTCACCCAACACCACAACCGTACCGCCGGTCATGTATTCACAGGCGTGATCGCCCGTCCCCTCAATCACCGCCAAGGCTCCCGAGTTACGCACTGCAAAGCGCTCCCCGGCTGTGCCGGCGACAAAGAGTTTACCGCCGGTCGCCCCATAGAGACAGGTATTGCCAACCGCCGAGGCGCCCTCCTGATAGATCGCGGGATTAACGATGATCCGTCCGGCATGCATCCCCTTACCGACATAATCGTTGGCGACCCCGGTCAGCAGCAAGCTCATGCCGTGTGACAAAAAGGCCCCGAGTGACTGCCCAGCCACCCCTTTGAGTTTGATGGTAATGGCATCCTTCGGCAGGCCTTCATCGCCGTAATAACGCGCGATATGACCACTGACCAGGGTACCGAAGCTACGGTTGGTATTGAGGATGTCGCGCTCAACCACAATCTCATCCTGCGGATTCTTGATCACCGCCAGCACCTCTTCGAGCACCTGCTTCTCGAAGAGATTTTCGTCAAAGGGGGGATTATTACGTTGTTTCGTATCGACCCCGTCGATACGCATCAACACCTGGGAAAAATCAAATTTCTTAACCACTGGATTGTCGATGACCTGCAACAGATCACTCCGGCCAATAACCTCCTGCAGCGATGAAAATCCGAGTTCAGCCAGAATCTCGCGCACATCCTCGGCGACATTGCGCAAATAGGCGACGACCTTCTCGACCGTCCCGACATAATGACCACGCAGGTTCTCGTCCTGGGTGGCGATACCGACGGTACAGCGATTAAGATGGCAGATCCGCAGCAGCTTGCAGCCCAGAATGACCAGCAGCGGGGTACCGAAGCCGAAGCACTCCGCACCGAGCAGAGCGGCCTTGACCACGTCGCGCCCGGTCTTGAGACCGCCATCGGTCTGCAGGGTCACCAGTTCGCGCAACCTGTTCGCCTTAAGGCTATTATGCGCCTCGGCCAGGCCAAACTCCCAAGGGTTCCCGGCGTACTTGGTCGAACTGAAGGGGGCAGCACCTGTCCCGCCATCCCCCCCGGAGATGACGATCTTGTCGGCATAGGCCTTGGTGACACCGGCTGCGATGGTTCCAACCCCCGCGCTCGAGACCAGCTTGACACTGATGATCGCCTCGGGATTGACCTGCTTCAGGTCGAAAATCAGCTGGGCAAGATCCTCGATCGAATAGATGTCATGGTGCGGCGGCGGTGATATCAGGGTTACACCCGGGATCGTAAACCGCAACGTCGCGATCAAGGAGGTGACCTTCTCGCCCGGCAGCTGACCACCCTCGCCCGGTTTAGCGCCCTGGGCGAGCTTGATCTGAATCTCTTCCGCACTGCGCAGATAACCCGGCGTTACGCCGAAGCGGCCCGAGGCGACCTGCTTGATCTTACTGTTGCGCACCGAACCGAAGCGCGCGGCATCTTCCCCCCCCTCACCGCTGTTGGAGCAGCCACCGAGCAGATTCATCGCCTCAGCCAGAGCCTCATGTGCCTCAGGGGAGAGGGCCCCGAGCGACATCGCCGCCGAATCGAAGCGGCGGGTAATCTGCTCAACTGACTCTACCTGCGCCAGCGGCAGCTTCTTTTTAGCAGCCTTGAATTCAAACGCATCGCGCACGAATTTAAGCCCGCGGCCATCCACCAGTTTACGGAAATTGAGATACTCCTCACGGCTGCGCACCTCGGCAAAACGATGCATCTGGGTGACCTGTTTGGCGCCAAAATCGTGATATTCGAAGCCGGGGTTTTCCCGATAGAAACCACCGATCTCTAATGGGTAGATCGGCGTCATGAAGGCCCTGGCAAAGACCTTGTCATGCACGGCCTGAATGCGGGCCTCAATATCTCTAAAACAAAGCCCCGGCAACAGGAGCGAAGACCCCTTGAAACAGCTATCGACCAGTTGCCGGTCGAGTCCGATCACATCAAAGAGCGCCGCGTTGCGATAGCTGGAGACGGTACTGATCCCCATCTTCGACATCACCTTGAGGATCCCCTTGTTGAGTGCGCCGTAAAGATTCATCAGGCTCAGCCTGATCTCCTTGGCACTCATCTGCTGTTTTTCGCACAACTGCAGCCCGGTGGAGTAGAGCAACCAGGGGTAGATCGCCACCGTACCGTACCCGAGCAACACGCAGGCCGCGTGGGGCTCAAGCACTTCGGCGGTGCAGGCGACCAGCGAAACATGCTGACGCAATCCGGTTGTCAGCAGCTGCTGGTTCAGATACCCGACCACCAGGGCCATCGGCATCAGCTTCTGTTCCGCGCTCAAACAGCGATCATCCAGGATAACGATACGCACCTTCTGTTTACGCACCGCCGTAACCACCTGCTTGGAGAGCGACGCGAGTCCCTTCTCCAAATTACCGCTGAAGCCGGTCGAGAAGCTGGCGTGTCGATAACAGGGCTCGAAGCGGGGTCGATCCTGGTCACCGAAAGAGATCAGCGCAGCGAAGATATCCCTTGAGAGAATCGGCGAGATACTCTTGAGTCGCTTTGCACGGTCCTTATCCTCAACCAGGGGATTCCCGATTTCACCCAGGCCGATAGTCGTCGACATCACCGCCTTCTCACGCAGCGGATCGATCGGCGGGTTGGTGACCTGGGCAAAGTCCTGTTTGAAGAAGTCGCTGAACCCACGCTGCTGATCTGAAAAACAGGCCAGCGGGGTATCGTCCCCCATCGAACCGACCGGCTCCTTGCCCTGCTCCATCATCGGTCGCACCACCAGATCGACCACCTCGCTGGTGACATTGTGATAGCGCTGCAAACGGGCGAGATCAGGGTAGCGATAGTCAGAGAGATCCTCAAACTGACGCTCGATGAATTCCTGCAGGTAGTGGGTGTGATCGGTCAGCCATTGATTGTAGGGCTGAGAGTTCATCAGATAACGGTCGATATCCCGAGTATAGAAGATTTCGCCCTGCTCGAGGTCGGCAGCGATCATCTCACCACTCTGCAGGCGGCCCCGCTCGCGAACCATCTCCGGCGGGATCCCGAGCACGCCATACTCACTGGAAACCAACAATCGATCATCGGTGGTAACCACGTATTTGGCCGGGCGCAGACCGTTGCGATCAAGCACACAGCCGATATAGCGACCGTTGGTCAAACTGACTGCGGCCGGGCCATCCCAGGGCTCGTAGGCGCCCGATAAGTACTCATAAAAAGAACGCAACTTAGCGGGCATATTCGCCACGTTGTGCCGCGCCGGCGGTATCAGTGAGCGGATCGCCTTGAAGAAATCGACGCCGTTGGCCAGCATGAATTCGAGCATGTTATCGAGATTGGCACTGTCACTCACGCCATCCTCGATAAAGGGCATGATCCGCCCCAGTTCACGGCGACTGAAGACCGGGCTCTCGGCATCGGCAAACTTGGACAAGGCCTTAAAGCGATTCCCCTTGATCGAATTGATCTCACCGTTGTGGGCAATCTGGCGCAGCGGCTGCGCCAATTTCCACTGCGGCAGGGTATTGGTCGAAAAACGCTGGTGGAACATGACAAAGGAGACTTCGAAGCGCTCATCCTGCAGATCGGGGAAGAGCCGTTCGATGTAGGTCGGCATCACCAACCCCTTGTAGGAGACCAGGGTGCGGCTGAAGCTCGGGATATAAAAAGTTGGATCCTGGCGAAACTCTTTCTCGATCTCCTTACGCGTCAGGTAGAGCAGGGCATCGAAGCGCCGGGTCGCGATCAGCGCGCCGGGCACCACGAAAACCTGGACTATTTTAGGCAGCATCGACAGCGCGTACTCGCCCAGAGCGTCGATATTCAACGGCACCTCACGCACCATCAGCACCTGCAGGTCATTCTTTTCACAACCCTCGGTAAAAGCGCTCAGCTGTTTCTTCTCATCACTCAGGAAGAGGGTCGCCACCGCATATTGATCGGGGAGCGAAAGCCCCTGCTCCGCGACAACCGCGCGCATGAAACGCCGCGGCATCCCACAGAGCAGGCCACTGCCGTCACCCGTCTTGCCATCGGCAGAGATCGCGCCACGGTGCATCATCCGGCTTAAGGCACGGATCGCATCCTTGAGCATCTGATGACTCGGCTTGTTATTCAGTTGGGCCAGCAGCCCAAAACCACAATTATCCTTAAATTGTTCGGCTAGATTCATCGAAATGATTCCTCAGGTTTTCAGATGCTGCCATAAAGCCA
>JAAXQE010000065.1 GCA_012974425.1 Geopsychrobacter sp. | reverse complement strand
ATCACTTCCTGTTCAAACAGACGCAGCAGGCCATCGAGTGGCCCCATCGCACCCTCGGCCAGAGCGCAGAAACTGCGGCCACCGATGTGGCGATGTTGCTCCTTGAGCATCTCAAGATCGGCACTGGTCCCCGCGCCTTTTTCGATCTTTTCGAGCAACCAGCAGACCAGCGGCAGTCCGTCGCGACAGGGGGTACACCAGCCACAGCTCTCCCGCGCAAAGAAGCGCAACAGGTTCAGGGTGACCCGCAGCATACAGGTCTGGTCGTCAAACACGGTCACCCCAGCGGTGCCGAAGCGGCTGCCGACTGCGGCCAGCGGATCGAAATCGAGGGGGATATCCAGATGCTCGGCGCTCAGATAAGGGGTTGAGGCTCCGCCCGGCAGACAGGCCTTGAAGCCATGTTTCTTCCAGACTCCGCCGCCATAGACCTCAATCAGTTCACGCAGCGGGATCCCGACCGGCAGCTCGAAACACTCCGTTATGTTAAGGTGCCCCGACAGCCCGAACAGCTTGGTCCCAGCGCCTTCGGGATTACGCGCCAATCCCTTGAACCATTCAGCACCACCGTTAACAATATGCGGAATATTGGCGATGGTCTCGACATTATTCACCGTAGTTGGTCTGCCAAAGAGCCCACTCTCGGCCGGAAAGGGCGGCTTGAGTCGCGGATTAGGCCGCCTGCCTTCAAGGCCGTTCAACAGGGCGGTCTCTTCACCGAGGATGTAGCGCCCGGCACTACCATGCAGATGGAGTTCAAAATCAAACCCGCTGCCGAGAATATTCTTCCCCAGATAACCGGCCTCTTTCGCCTCGGCAACCGCCCGCTGCAGATTCTTCAACTGTTCTGCGTAGGCGTAGCGGATGAAGATATAACCGACGTCGGCATTGATCGCGAAGGCCGAGAGGATCATCCCCTCGACCAGCTGGTGCGGATCGGCGGCGAGCAGCTCCCCATCCTTGTAGGTGCCCGGCTCCATCTCATCGCAGTTACAGACCAGATACTTGGGAGCCGGCTTCTCCGCCGGGAAGAACGACCACTTCAGTCCGGTCGAGAAGCCTGCGCCACCGCGCCCGCGTAATCCCGAAGCCTTGACCAGCTGGACAATCTCAGCCGGTACCATCGCCCTGAACGCCTTCTCCAGCGCCTGATAGCCTCCGGTCTGACGATACTCCTTAAAGGAAACAGTCTTCCCCGGCGTACGGTTTTTAAACAGAAGTTGCGGGGTAGTGTTCATCCACCAGCCTCCGCTCGCAACTCGTGGATAATCTGCTCGAGCCCCTCTGAGGTCAAATTTCCGTGAAAACGCTGACCAACCATGATGGAGGGAGCGCGGCCGCAACCGCCCAGGCAGCAGGTTGGCAAGAGGGTAAACAGACCATCGGCCGTGGTTTCTCCCAGTTCAATACCGAGCAGTTTCTGCAGATAAGCGGCAATCTCCTCCCCGCCGCGGGTCCAGCAACAGATCGAATCACAGATATGAATCGGATAACGGCCGACCGGCTGACGATAGATCTTGTCATAGAAGGTCGCCACCTCTTCGACCTCGATCGGTGTCACCCCCAGGATGTCGGCCGTCAATTCGACCCCCTCATCCGGCACCCAGCCGTAATGATCCTGAATCGCACGCAGCAGATCGACCACCATCTCACGCGGGTGTTCAAGGGTTTGGGCCTTCAAGCGGAAGGCATCGATCTCTTTTTTAAGGAGCAGTTTTTTCATAAGACCTTTTTTACCATTTCAGCGATCCAGATCAGCCAGCACGAAGTCGATCGACCCTAAAATTGTAATCAAGTCAGCGACCAACCAGCCACGACTCATCTCGGGTACCAGCTGCATATGCGGGAAACTCGGGGTGCGGATCCGGCAACGATAGGCACTGCTGCCACCATCGCTCACCAGGTAGTAGCCACACTCCCCCTTACTCGACTCGGTGGCGCGATAACACTCGCCAAAGGGTGCACGTGGTCCGCTGCTGACATTGACAAAATGGTGGATCAGACTTTCGATATCCTTGAGCCCATCTTCGCGCTGCGGGTGGCCATAGCGATAATCAGCGGTCATCCAGCGCCCCTGCGGCATGCTACGCGCCGCCTGACGCACAATGCGTAACGACTGACGCATCTCCTCCAGCCGCACCCGGTAACGGGCATAGCTGTCGCCGCCAGTTTCGGTCACCACGTCGAAATCGAAGCGCTCATAGCCGCTGTAGGGCATGGCACGGCGCAGGTCCCATTCAAAACCGGTGGCCCGCAGGTTCGGCCCGCTGATCCCCCAGTCGAGGGCCTGTTCGAGATCGATGACCCCGATCCCCTCGGTACGTGCCCTGAAAATCGGTCCATCACTAATCAGCTTGTCGAGTTCATTGAGCCGCGCACTGAAGCCCTCGGTGAAAAGATCGACCTTCTGCCGCCAGCCCGCAGGCAGATCCTTCGGCAGACCGCCGATGCGGAACCATGAGGGGTGCATCCTCCCCCCCGTGATCAGTTCGATGATATCGAAGATCTTCTCGCGTGATTCGAAACAGTAGAAGACCGGGGTCATCGCCCCGACATCGTGGGCGAAGGTCCCTAGCCAGACCAGATGATTGGCCAGGCGGAACAGCTCGCACAGCATCACCCTGGCATGCTCGGCACGCTCGGGAACCTTGACCCCCATCAGGGTCTCGAGGCTGCCCAGATAGGCGAGATTATTCTGCACCCCCGAGAGGTAATCGATCCGGTCGGTATAGGGGATAAACTGCGCCCAGTTCTGACGCTCGCCGATCTTCTCGGCGCCACGGTGGTGGTAACCCAGATCGATATCGACGTCGGAGATCTCTTCGCCATGCAGGCGCAACACCAGGCGCAACACACCGTGGGTACCGGGATGATGCGGGCCGAGGTTGAGCACCATCGAGCCGTCGTCGGCCCCGGCGAGGGGAACGAGCAGATCTCCGTCAACCGGCAGCATCTGCAGCGCCGACTCAACGGTAAAGGGCTCCATCTCGGTAGCGCGTGAGGGATGATCCTTGCGCAACGGATGGCCCTGCCAGCTCTCGGGCATCAGGATGCGGCGCAGGTCGGGGTGGCCGCGGAAGTCGATGCCGAACATGTCGAAAATTTCGCGCTCGTACCAGTTGGCGTTCGGCCAGATATCGACGATCGACACCCCTTGTGGCGGGTTGTTGCGCAGCGGCACCTTGATCCGCAGGTAGCCGCGCCGCTCGAAGCTGAGCAGATGATAAACCAGGGTAAAATCGTGACTGGGGCGCCGCTGCCGGGCACGTTCGTCGATTGCGGTGAGATCCTCCAGGCGGCGATAGCCAGGCTTGGCCTCATCCTTCAGATAACGCAACAGCGCCGGCAACTGCTCTGGCGAGGTGCGCAGGGTCGGCATGTCGGCCGCCTCTTCTTCGTAACGCACCTCACCGTTAAAGCGTTGCCTAATCTGATGATAAAAATCGGCGAAATCATCACCCCTAAAAACCTTGGGCTGCGGCGGTCGCCAGGTCATGCGGTCACGATTGGCGGCAAAATTGGGTTGCAGCTGCGAACTGCCACGCAGTTGCGCAGCACCGAAGCCAGGGCCACGCGGATCACGACTCTTGCTGAGGCCATCGACCAAGATCGGGCCACTGGTCCCCTCGCTGCCACCGGAAAGCCCCAACACCTTGCGCGCCGGATGTTCCTCTGCGACGATCTTCTCCTGCAGAGTAATCAGCCCCTGGATAAAGGCTTCGGGGCGGGGTGGACAGCCGGGGATATAAACATCGACCGGCAGTATCTGGTTCACCCCCTGTATCACCGAATAGACGTCGTACATGCCGCCCGAGTTGGCGCAACTGCCCATGGCGATCACCCACTTGGGGTTCGGCATCTGCTCATAGAGACGCAGAATCGACTCGCCCATCTTCTTGAAGGGGGTGCCAGAGATAATCATCAGGTCGGCTTCGCGCGGGGTGCCACGCAAAACCTCGGCGCCGAAACGGGACAGGTCGAAGCGCGGCGTCATGCTGGTCATCATCTCGACGAAGCAGCAGGAGA
>JAAXQE010000086.1 GCA_012974425.1 Geopsychrobacter sp. | reverse complement strand
TATAGGTATGTGTTTAGCTCGTCAAATGAAAGCGACACTGCGGTTATTTTAAGAGTAGGCCTTCAAGTAAACCGGCATCGGCAACACGTAAGGAGCAACCTTGGGCGAGATCCAGCAAAACATGCACAATCTGCAGCCCAGGGATAATGATGTCTGCCCTCCCTTCTTCCATGCCAGGCAATCTCAGACGCTGCTCTATGCTTAAATTGAGTAAACCCGTGTGAATATCCTCCAGCCAGCTTCGGGTTAAGATCAGATTATTGACCCGCTCGCCCGCATATTCAGTCATTTGCAACTTCAGCGCAGCCAGTGTCGTCACGGTTCCAGCGGTGCCAATCAGTTCGATCGGCGAGCGGTCCTGTTGCCAGTTGATCCAGACGGGGTTAGTAAGCAGCGGTTCGAGCCCTTGTCGAATGACCTTATCGTAGTGATCCGTAGCTGGATAATCTTCAAACAGACGCACCGCACCAAGAGGCAAGCTTTTTTGCAGACAGATGCGACCCTCTTGCCAGAGAATAATCTCAGTACTTCCCCCACCGATATCAAACAGGATGGCCCTTGCGGGTAGCGGTTTTAAAACCGACAGAATACCCTGACAGCTAAGTGCGGCTTCCGTCGCTCCATCGATTATCCTTAGATCCAGATTGGTGCGCCGCTTGAGCGCCTCCAAAAAAAAACCGGAATTTACCGCATTACGCAGTGCCGCAGTGCCAACCACCGCAATTTTTTCAACCGGGAATCCATTTAAGATGGCAGCGAAATGCTCCAGGGCGCACAGGCTCCGTTCCATGCTTGCCGGGGCCAGACCTGTTTCCGGGTGGAAGTCTCCAGCCAGGCGAGTCACCCGCCGATAATAGTGAGGATCGGTCAGGATGTTGCCATCAATTTGAGCAATGAGCATACGGGCGGTATTACTCCCGACATCCAGGGCAGCAGAAATCAATCGGCACTCTCCATAACCGTTTCGGCAATATTGTAGGTATGCTCGCTGATCTTCTTGAAATCATGCAGCATGTCGATAAATATCATGCCCGGGCGAACCGAACATTCCCCGGTGTTCAAGCGATCAATATGGTTGTTACGCAGGTTTTTTTCGAGATCATTAATCCTGCCTTCATAGGCCATTGCTGTCGCTCCGATAGCGTTGCTACCTGCCTCGATCTCCGCAACGACCAGTCCTAAAAATTCCTCAGTTACACCCGAGATCTCTGCCAGTTCAGTCAAGCCAATCTCTGAAAAGGCTATTCGGTTTTCAATCTTGCGCTGCGCAAGATTCCAGAGGTTTTCACAGTGGTCGGCAATCCGCTCAAAATCTTTGACGACATGCAACAGGACGGCTATTTCCCGAGAGGTTCTGGCTGCCACCGATTTTTGCGAAAGAGCGACCAGAAAATCGGTGATCTCTTGATGTAAATGATCAATTAGCTCCTCACGGCTTTCCAACTCCTTGATCTTCTTAAGTTCACCGGATTCAAGAAATAGATTGGTCTGCTGGAGTACCTCAAGGGTAACCTTCCCCATACGCTCAGTTTCACGCCTTGCTTGACCCAGTGCAATGGGCGGAGTGTTCAGGACACGACTGTCTATAAACTGGGTTTGCAGCTTGCCCACTCGTTCCTGACCGCGAATTACGAGGGTCGCAAATTTGGCCAGCAGTCCAAGGAAGGGCAGGAAAAGCAGGGTATTGATAACATTGAAGAGCGTGTGGGCGTTCGCGATGTGTCTGGCGATGAAGGGCTTATCTCCAATCATTCCACCCAGAAGCTCGGCCTGCGCCTGATTTGCAATGAGCGCATCGGCGTCGCCCGGCGTCAGCATGTCAACCAACCCCAAAAAGGCCGGGAGAAACATCAGCATGTAGGCCACCCCGATTGCGTTGAACAAAAAGTGACAAAAAGCGGTTCTTCGCGCAGCCAGATTGGTCCCGATTGCGGCGAAATTTGCGGTAATCGTTGTGCCGATATTCTCGCCCAGAATAAGAGCAACACTGGCTTCAAAGCCGATGATCCCCGTAGTCGCAAGCACCAGGGTTATGCCGATCGTCGCGGTGCTGCTCTGCACGATAATGGTCAAGAGTGCACCGATGAAAACACCCAGCAGATGATAATCGCCAATCAGGGTGAAAATCTGGCGGATCTCCTCTGAATGCTTCAGGGGGTCAAAGGCTTGTTTCATCAATGAAAGGCCCAGAAACAAAAGCCCAAACCCAAGGAGGACTTCACCCCAATAGCTCTTTTGCTTGTCTTGCGCAAAGAGCGCAATGGCTGCTCCCAGACCGATTGCGGGCAAGGCGAATTCGGAAATGTTTAGCGCGATAAGCTGAGCGGTGATCGTTGTGCCGATGTTTGCGCCAAGGACAACCCCGATAGCCTGGACTAAGGAGAGTAATCCGGCATTCACAAAGCCAATGACCATGACTGTGGTTGCACTTGAAGATTGGATGATGGCGGTTACGGCCAGACCGACGAGGGTTCCGACAAATCGATTGTTAGTCAGCGCCGCAAGTATCTTGCGCATCCTGTCGCCGGCAACCTTCTGCAAGCCATCCGACATCGTACGCATGCCGAATAAAAAAAGGCCTAATCCCCCGATAAGGCTAAATAGGAAATTATGTCCACCAATCTCTAACATGAACTGCTCATCCTTTAATAAACGAAAACGGCGACCCGCCGCAGTGGCAGGCCGCCGTAGGCTGGCAGTAAGTGTATCGGGTCAATTATTTCTTCACAACCGAAAAGGGGAAAATGAAGTCAGAAGATTTGACCCCCTTGGCGAGGACCGCCGAACCTTCGAGAGTGAAGCCCTCCATTGTCCGTAAGTCGGCCAGGAAATAGATCAATCCGGAAATCTGCTTCTGGCCACTTACTTTTCCGTCAGGCAAAGCTTCCAGGGTTATATTCTGCGGGTTTTTTGTCGGGAAATAGGTAACCTCACTGTTGAACGCGTTGCGGACCCTGGCCTGCTCGGCATCCCCTTCGTAATAGTACCCAACGTAGGGATAAGGGATTAGATAGGGATCGCGCTCGGCAACAATCTCCCTTATTTTCACCGGAGATACCGGGTTGTACTGATTTCCCTGTGCATCGGTCAGGATGAAACGTTCTGCAGGCAGGTAGATCTTCTGCTCACGCTCATTCTTGACCAGCACCATAAAGGAGCAAATGTTCTGGTCCATCTGATAGGGACGAACTTCCAGATCCATCACCCTGGCTGTAACAGTGACCCCTTCATTGGTTTGGGTTATGGACATCTCCTCGCTATTGATCTGCCCGGAACTATCGGGACGCGGGATGACACTAATTCCGCCACAACCCGCGAGCAGAAGAAAAATAAGGAGAATGGGAAGAATCTTTATATTCATTGTCAACCTCCACAATTTGGCAGTTTTGGAACGAGGATTGTGTTAATTGCGACGACCCAGAGCATCCAGCAGTAATTCACGATGGGCTGCCTGGGATGACCTGATGCGACCGCTGAAGAGACGAATAATATTTAACGCAAGCTTAAGGCAGAGCGTTGGGCTCTTCTTACTCAGTGTTTCAAAATCTGTTTTTGACAAGCAGAACAGCCTTGCTGCCTCAGCCACCCTTGCCGTTGCACTGCGGTGGGCACCGTCAAAGATCGCCATTTCGCCAAAGACATCAGCAGGCCCTAGCACGACCAGAACCTCCTCATCACCCTCAGCCATCATTTTTGATATACGCACAATTCCATGTTCAATCAGATAGAGTGATTCGCCCTGCATATTTTCGATGAAAACCGTTTTTCCCTCATCTAATTCTTTGGCTGTGAAGATGGCTTCCAGGGACTGAATTTCTTCGGCCGTCAGACCTGTCAATATCGGGCTGTCATCTAGGTTCGAAAAATCAATTTCCATAGAGATATCTCTCATTTAATAATGATTTTTTCTACTGTAACATAGTCATCAAATAATGCTTTAACTGCGTTAGGTAGATTATACATGGCTATATCAACCCGCCTGGACTCACCCTTGGCAGCAACCGTTCCTGTTGCACCGAAACCAGTCATAAATACATCAATTCTTAATCCGTGGATTTCTCGTAAATAGTTTTTAACGGCTAGAGCCCTGGACATTGAAAGGCTGATGTTGTCCCGCGTGTCGCCTTCTATGCTCGAGAAACCCTCAACACGAAAAAGCACGTCATCTGCGGCTTTTTCCTTGAGAACGGGAACAAGCAAGTCCAATTTTTCTCGCGTATTCAGAGTAAGTTGTGCCGTTGACAGCCCAAAATATACTTGGTCTAGCAACACCCGATTCTCAAGGAACGAATTTAGCTGATCTTCTGTATCATTGGCTAACGACGAAATTGGTAATAACAGAATGAATAGTAAAAGACATAAACGAAAAAACATAAATTTACTCCCTTACTTCGGAATTAACACTAGTATTTCAGAACGTCTGTTTGATGAACGTCCTTCAGGGGTCGAGTTGTCAGCTATCGGACTTTTTTCTCCGAGCCCTTTTACAAAAACGCGAGAAGGATCAAAACCTTCGTTCAGGACGAGCCTTATCGCCACACTGACCGCACGCTCATAACCAAGCTTTTCATTATACAAGTCAGATCCGGTGCTATCTGTATGTCCATTAACTCTTATAAGGAATTTCTTATTCTCTTTGCGCAATTTATCTGCAACGAGAGCTACGGAACGTATTCCTGCGGCGCTGAGACCTGCCTGATTAAAGCCATAACTCAATTCATCAAAACGAAATTTTTTATAGACAACGGTCTCAATCGGAATTTTATTTTTAAATATTTGAACTTCCTCGACTGGGATCTCTTTAAGCGATGGCGCAGGCATTGGTGACGCGATCGGAGATACCGGAGCCCCTTTGATCATGGCGGTACCAGGGATAACCAGTAACTCTGAAGGCTCAACAATAACAGTCTCTTCTTCTGGGTCGAGCGGGATCTCAAGCTTACTAACAGGGTCAGCAGCAAGAGCCTTCATTTTTGGGACAAGAGGAGTCAGGGCTTTAAATCTAGCCTTCTTGACCGGCTCTTTTTTTGCTGCGGGATCAGGAGCTTCGATGATCCGCGGGACCGGCTTGGTATAGGTTCCAATCCCCTGACTGGTGGAGAAGCCCGCAATTATACGGCTATCGTTAACCGTATCGCTTAATCCCATACCATAGCTGCTATGAAAGGTCAGGTGGGGAGAGATAAAATATTGAAAACCTAAAAGGGCTTCCATTTGCTGATCTTGGCCGGAAACGGGCTCTGAAGCGCCATCTAATTCGACCAGAATTCTAAGCCGTGCCATAGGGTAAAATTCCAGGCCGACACCGGCGACCACCTGATCGTCCAGACCACTGTCGTTGTCATTGGTCAGATAACCGGCATTCAGGTGGAGGCCCAGGCGGGAGGTTTTGAAACTTGCGATGCCGCGTCCCATCAGATCAGTCAGGCCATCACGTGCAACATCGTTGTCGACGTGTCGCCTTGCCTGAATATCCAGTGAAAACTTGATAGGTGATGAGCGCTTTCCGAGAACACGAATCTTCATGCCCAGGTTGGCATAGCCGCGACCACTCGCAGGTTCATCATTGTTAAACAGCAGGCTCGGAAAGGAAGCATAGGCTTCCATGAAAGTACCAAGCCCCATGGTGAGGCTGACGGGAAGCAGGGTAATATCTTTATCTGTATCAGTAGATGAGGTGTTGAGCCAAAGGCCGACTGCGAGATTGCCGGAATCGAGCGTATCAGCCGTTGGGACAGTGACAAGACCGGTAATACCGTATTGAGAAGGGGTCGCCAGTGCCATCCCTGGAAGCAGGATAGTCAGCAGCAGAAAGAACGATACTGATCTTTTTTTCATACGACCCTCAAAAAGCTCTGCCCTCAAATTAGGCAATATTGAAAATTTGCAATCAATGAAAGAAACCTTGGCTAAGTCAGTCTGTTCTTGAGATATTACAATCGATAAGCTTATTGGTCTATCAATTTATATGCCAAGGATGGGCGTTTTCGGCTAATTTAAGTCTTGACCCACTGGTCCATCGCATCCTTCTGGCAGCCAGCGCAAATGAAGGCTAGCGAGCCGTTAAAAACAAGTCGGTTCCGTTTATTGGCAGAGTAGATTTGGGGTTTTGGCCGAAAAATAAGCCTGATTGTAATGGAACAATCAGGCTTAAATGTTTAATGGGCTGTCGTTAGCGGGTTCAGTCGCCGCCATTAACTCGCTCGCGCAACTCCTTACCAACCTTAAAGAATGGTAATTTCTTAGGTTTAACTTCGATCACTTCTCCCGTTTTAGGATTGCGACCCATATACGCCTTATAATCTTTGACCATAAAGCTACCAAAGCCACGGATCTCGATCCTGTCGTTTTCAATCAAGGCTTCAGCCATGGAATCGAAAACAATATTTACGATCTGTTCCGCCTTTTTATAGGTCAGGTTTTCACGATTGGAGAGTGCTTCCACAAGTTCTGACTTGTTCATAGGGCCTCCTGGAGGGGAGATAATCCTGTACGTTCGGACAATGTACGTACTATATCCAAAAAATACAGAGTGTCAAGAAGACCTTATGAATTCAGCAAGTTGCAATAAGGTTAAATGATCGTAAATGGAGAGAGGGTCCAGATAACCTTGGCCTCCCCTTCCCCCACATTCGACCACCTGTGCGGAAGGTGTGATTTAAAGCTTATGCTGTCACCGGACTCGAGCAGGTGCACCTCATTCACAATTTCGATCCGCAATTTGCCTTCAAGCAGGTAGATCAACTCGTCACCCGGATGATACATATTCTCTTCACCACTGGTCCCACCAGGCTTTATGGTGCAGAAGAAAGACATGAACTGTGGATCCCGTAACCCGGAGGTGAATGATTCGGTTTGCATTATATGCTGAGCATCATCATAGACGGTCTTGTCACGCCCGCCTGGGCGTGTAACAACGATTTCGTGAGAAGTCGAAACATCTTCGACAAAATAATTAATGCTCTTATCGAAAACATTGGCCAGACGCATCAGGATGTCGACTGAGGGGATCGTCAACCCGCGTTCGACGCGGGAAATCATGTTAGATGAGACGTGTGACCTTTCGGCAAGAACCTGAATTGTCATGTCACGCTTCAGGCGAATTTCTTTTAATTTTTTCCCAACAATTTTCTTGATCTGCATCCGGCATCCTCCAAATTCAGTTGTGGCCGGTTAGTTTAGCCATGGCGATTTATACGTTTGGTGGGGGTGAAACGATCCAGAGAATCTTGACCTGTGCACCACTATTATTCTGCCAACGATGCGGTATCGATGCCTTAAAGGCGATCGAATCACCCATCTCAAGATGAAATTTTTCACCTTCGAGCGTAAAATCGAGCGAGCCCTCCATGACCATGGCAAACTCTTCACCAGTGTGAACCATGCCACCCTCGCCGCTGTCACAGGAGGGTTCGAGTACGTCGACAAACACCGAGAAGCCCGGATCACGCAGTCCCTGTGTCAGACTAAAGATCTGGTGCTTATCCTCAAAGAAGAAAATTGGGTCACCCTGCCCCGCTCGGGTAAAGATGACAGGACTGCCTTTTTCGGCCTCTTCGACGAAATAGCTGAGACTGACGCCCAGGGAATCGGCCAGTTTCATCAAGATTTCGACCGAAGGCGTCGTCAACCCGCGTTCAATTCGAGATATCATATTCGATGAGACCCGCGATTTTTCAGCGAGTTGCTGTATCGTTTTATCTCTTTTAAGTCTCGAACTCTTCAGCTTTTTTCCGATTAATTTCTTTACCATACCATCCCTGCCTGCTTGAATTTTAAAAACGTGTTCTATCATCCACACCAAAGCCTGTCAACCTTATATGAGAGCTATAACACTTAAATGGTATCGGCTTCCTGTCAACCCTGGGCGGGGTCCGGGTTGACAGGAAGTGTTTACTGATTTAATCTGCCGAACGAAAAGGGAGACTTAAAGACATGCAACAGACCATACTAAGAATAACTGAAAAAGTGCTCAACGGTGGCGAAATCTCAGAAGAGGAAGGATTGCAAATCCTTACCGCTCAAGGGAGTGAATATACGCTATTCATGGCGGGCGCCCATAGCATCAAAGAAAAATACCTGGGGAACTGCATCGATCTCTGTTCGATTATCAACGCAAAATCAGGTCGTTGTGCAGAGAATTGTTCTTTTTGTGCACAATCGTCACATCATCAGACCGAAACTCCGGTCTACGATCTTAAATCCTGCGCTGAAATGGTTCGTGGTGCCGTAGAGGCTGAGAAGGAAGGTAATCATTGTTACGGAATCGTAACAAGTGGTACCGCTGTCAGTGCAGGAGCAGAATTTAACCGGATCATCGAGGCGATTGGTCGCATCGCAAGAGAGGTCTCCATCGCCCCCTCTGCATCACTCGGTATCCTCTCTGAGCAAACAGCTGCCGCTCTTGCCGGAGCCGGCTGCGTGACCTACCACCACAACCTGGAGACGGCCCGCTCTTTCTTTCCGGAAATCTGCACAACACACAGCTACGAAGATGATGTTGCAACGGTACGCATCGCCAAACAGAGCGGGATGCAAGTCTGCTGCGGTGGAATCTTTGGCCTTGGCGAGTCGCTTGCCCAGCGCGTTGAGATGGGTCTGACTCTCAGGGAGCTGGCTGTCGATTCAGTCCCCTTAAACTTTCTCAACCCAATCGTTGGGACCCCGCTTGAAAAGAACAACTTTCTCACTCCTATCGATTGCCTGCGTATCATCACGCTCTATCGTTACCTGCTTCCCAACAAGCGCATAACCGTCTGTGGTGGTCGTGAAAAGAACCTACGGGACTTTCAGGCGACCATGTTTATGGCTGGCGCCAGCGGCACTATGGTCGGCAACTACCTGACCACAACCGGCCGGGCTCATGCCGATGACCTGCAAATGATCAAAGATGCTGAGGTTGTGATCAATGCCTGCCACAGTTGAGCCGCGCGGCCTTTTCATAACCGGTACCGGCACTGGCGTTGGTAAAACGATTTTGACGGCAGCGTTGGCCATGCACCTGCGCAAATGCGGGATTGATGTCGGAGTCATGAAGCCACTCGAAACAGGTGTGGCTGATGTGTCGACTGCTGGAGAAGACGGTGAACTGCTACGTTGGGCGGCCGAGACGACTGACCCGCTTGAGACAACCTGTCCCTATCGTTTCGAGACGGCTGCCGCACCGGCCACTGCTTCCCGCCTTGAGAGGGACCCCGTGCAGTATACCGATCTCACGCTTACGGCCAGAACACTGGTTGAGCAACATCAATTCACCTTAATTGAGGGAGCAGGTGGCCTGATGGTGCCGATTGCGGGAGGATTTCTGGTTTCTGATCTGGTTAAAGATATCGGACTGCCGATGCTGGTGGTTGCCAATGCGCAGCTCGGGACCATCAATCACAGCCTGTTGACCCTGCTGGCGGCTCGTTACCTTGAGCTTGAAGTCGTTGGCTATATCTTGAATCGCATGCCTGTAGTTCCGAGCGCGGCCGAAAAGGCTGCACCCCATGATCTGGCATCTCTCACGCGGGAGGAGTTACTGGCGGTAATTCCCGAAGTTGCGGGAACACCCCGCAAAATGATTGAACAGGTGTCGCTGCTTCTTCCGACCCTGCCAAGTTGGCCACTACTGAAGAGGTATCTCCCCTCAGCGGTATAGGCTTACAGACCCTCTCCCCCCTCCAATAGTTGTGGGGCGGGTCGAGGATTATAAAAGAAGCGATAGATGCGTTTTTTGCCATCGCTCAGCTTGCTGCCGATCCTGATCAGGGTCTCACCCTCTGCAGGCAAGGTCAGCAAGCCGCTCCAGTTGTTCTCCTGTGGTTCAAGTCTGAGCGTACCAGCAATACGCCTATCCTCCGAAGACATACGTGCGGCGACCTGCCCTTCGAGCAACAATGTTCCTGTTTCTGATTCAACAAAGCTAACGCTGAGCAGGTAGCTGTGCGGACCCCCATGGCCAGCGCTGTTTACCCCCAGGGGCTGAGGTTCAAGCTGAACCCTTGCAACGACTCCACGCCTCACGTCCTGGCCAAGATCGATAGGTTGGACAGGTGCACTGGCAGGCTCGACAACCAGTTGCAGCTGGCCGATATCAACGATAGCTGCCGCTTGAGTTAAAAAAGAGGTTGAGATAAACAGGATGAATAAAAACAGGCGCATAGAACCTCCGAAATATTGAATTCGGCTATTATAGCCGGATCAGAATCGAAAGGCATGCTAAGTTTTTTATCTGGCAGGATTTAATTCTGTGGTCTCCCACAATCCGGGCAGAATTGCCAGTCGGAATGGTGCTGCGCTCCACAAGCACAGCGGGAGCGATCCGGAGAGTTTCGTTGGCGAATTCTTACCAGGCCGAGAACCGTTAGGGCCACCAGATTCATGCCAATCAAAACTTCAGCCGGGAAACTGAGGGTCAGTAAAGACTCAGCATTGCAGCGCCCACAAGAATAACTCCAATAGTTATAGGCAAAGAGTCCTATCCCGATGCCGGTCAGGAGGAGAAGGCTTGCATAGCGTTTCTTCATGCCATCATCCCTGTGTGCCGGAGCCACAAGAGGTGCAAAAGCTGTGGCTGATCAGTTTACGTTTTTGGCAGGATGGGCAACTCTCACGTAAGCGCTGTAAGCAGTGGGGGCAGACCATCCAGTCGATTGAAATCTCCTCTTCGCAAGCGGGACAAGATGCGATTACGCTCACGTCAACGGCTGTCTCGTTGGATTCATCCTGAATCCTCAGTAACAGAAAAGCCAGACTTATGAGTAACAGGAAAATCATGCTATCCCCTATCCCGCTTGCGGAACGGCTTTCGGAGTACGGGCGCTGTCTGAATCGATAGCACCGTCACGCAAAACAACCGTCCGATCAAAATAGGGACGAATTTCATCATTATGGGTGACCATGATGATTGTCTGCCCCTCTTGGTTTAATTGCTTGAACAGATCCATAATTTCACGGCTGGTTGCGATATCGAGGCTGCCAGTTGGCTCATCAGCCAGAATCAAGGGGGGCTCATTGACCAGGGCCCGCGCGATGGCGACACGCTCCTGCTCCCCTCCGGAGAGTTGGTTGGGAAGATGACCAATCCGATGACTCAGGCCAACCCGCCCCAATACTTCGACAGCGCGCTGTTTCTTCTCGGCACCGGGCATCTTCTTAACCGCCAGGGGCAGCATGACATTCTCGAGCGCCGTCAGGTAAGGGATCAGGTTGAAAGATTGAAAAACAAAGCCGAGATACTCACGCCGGAAATCGGCGCGTTTTTCCGAATTCAGGCCGTAAAGATCGATATCATCGACCAGAACCTTGCCTGAAGTCGGATGGCAGAGCCCGCCAAGGATCGAGAGTAAGGTACTCTTGCCGGAACCCGATGGGCCCATCACGCCAAGAAAGCAGCCCTCCTCAATCGCGAGTTCGAGCTTGTCCAGGGCAATCACACAATCGGCATCGCTCTCGTAGTGCTTATCAAGTTGTTTTAAATGTACAAAAGGCATAATTACAAATCCCTTCTAGTGATTAAAGAGCACGCAGCGCTTCGGTTGGATCGAGACGGCTGGCCTTGAGGGCCGGATAAAAAGAGGCTGAGGCCCCGACCAGAAGGGCCAGTAGTACCGCTCCGCCAGCGAGCAGCGGGTCCCAGTGCATGCTCACCTCATTCTCGGTCATCAATGGCAGGACCAGATAGGTCACGCCCATGCCGACCAGAAAACCGAGGATTCCAGCGACGATACTGACCACTGTCGATTCAAGCAGGATCAGGTGCATGATGTGTGAGCGCCGGAATCCCAGCGCCCGAAAAATCCCGATCTCACGGGTACGTTCATTGACCGAGCCCATCATGGTCACGAATACAACCAGGGCTCCGATCAAAAGCACCACGGCGGCGACAGCCAGCGAGAAATTGCGGAACTGATCCAGGGCATGCATGCGCGTCTTAACCACCTGCTGGATCGCGCTGACATTGACCCCGGGCAGGACCTCACTGATCTGCGTCACCATTTCCGAAACCGGGCAGTCGCCACAAAGGGCGGCCACTTCCACGAGCGAGACGGTCCCCTCCTTGCCGAGCAGACGTTGTGTCACCGGCAGAGAGGCGATCAGGATCTGATCATCCTGAGATCCGGTATTGGCCAGAATGCCGGTCAGGGTGAAGGTCTCGCCACCAATCTCGACCGAGTCGCCTAGCACCAGGCCAAGTTTTGCGGCGACCTCTGCTCCGGCGACCAGATCATATTCATTCTTCAGAGGCAGACCATTGACCTTCCACCACTTCTTGAGCTGGAACTCCTTCTCGGGATCAACCCCCATCATCATGACCCGCTGCCCTCTGACCTCAAGCGCTCCCAGTACTTTGGGCGCGACCGCTGCGATATTACGGCTATTGCGGATACCGCTGATCTTGCTCAGATCTGCCTCGCGTATTTCCTGTGGGTCGAGGGAGACACCACCCAGGTTGATTCCGCCATAATTCAGAGACAGATCGTCGCTCTGCGGCGTGATCAGGATATTGGCGCCATAATTCTCCATCTTGATCTGGATATCTTCGGTCAGGGTTGTAGACAAGGATATCAACGTCACGACCGTTGCTATCCCGATCAGCAGCCCCGCAATCAGAAAAGCCAGGCGACTCTTGCGACGCCGCAGATTATTGATGGCAATTGTTTCCAGTCTCATGTCAGTCCCTCTTCAAGAAATATGTGTTGCACTCAAATTCCGAAATACCAACCACCCTTTAAGATCTCAGCCTGAGCAATCATTAACTGCCCACTCTCGATGCGCCGTGCCAGTGGGGCCGGGTTGCAGCCGCCCTTGACCTCATTGACCAGGTCGGTCCGGAATTGCATATTGCAATTGTTACAAACCATGAAATCGCCCTCTTGGCGATAGCCCTTCTTTTCACGGTAACAAACGTCACAGGCATCGAAAGCCGCCCGCATGACGCCATCGACGCTCTTAACCACAAAGAAAC
>JAAXQE010000224.1 GCA_012974425.1 Geopsychrobacter sp. | reverse complement strand
CCATCATCCCGTCCAGGCGCTTGCGATGGTTGACGATCTTGTCGACGTCGCGCTGGGGCAGGTGGAGGGTCGCCGCAGTCTCGTTACTCAGACGGGCCGCGTTGCCCCAGTGGTCGATATGACAGTGGGTCACAAAGACGTGACGCAATTCAGTGAGATCGACCTCTGTTTGCAGCAGCTGCCAGGCCTCTTCGGTCGGTGGACCGGTGTCGAACAGGACCAGTTCACCATTAAGGCGGGCACTATAGAAATGGACGTCACCGACCATGTAGGGGGTGGTTATGCAGTGTTGTCTGATCATTACTCTTTTCACTTCTCCCTCTCCCTTGAGGGAGAGAGCCGGGATGAGGGAGTTCTTGGACCAGAATCCCCCTCATCCGACCTTCGGCCACCTTCTCCCTTGAGGGAGAAGGGTAAAAGTTAGAACAGATACTTCTCTTCTTCGAGGGAGCGGCTGGCGAGCAGGCGGGTGGCCTGCATCAGGCCGCTGGCATCGTACTTGGCGAAACGGCGTACGCCGGAGAGGATCATGGTCAGGGTGTCCCCTTCTTCGACGTAGAAGGCGCCGCGCTTGGCTGCGGTACCGGCGATCTCGGTGGCGTTGAAGGTGCAAACCTTGACCGCAGCCTTGAGCAGTTCTTTTCGTGACTCACTCGCTTGGGCATAGCCTTTTTCCGCACGTAGCACTGCGCTTTCGATGGCGAAAATCTGGATGCTCAGATCGGCCGCCGCCATCAGGATCTCCTGTTGCTCGGCGAGTTTCTCCATGTACTTCTGTACTCCGGCACCGGCCAGGATCAGGAAGAGGGTCTTGAGGTTGGCGAGCAGATCCTTCTCGGCGGCAAAGGGATCATCTTCGTCGAGGTCGGGGAAGCTTGGCGTCATCAACGACTCGAAGGCTTGCATCGCTTTGGCCTGCAACGGCAACTCCCCCTTCATCGAGCGCTTGAGGATCATCCCCGGAATCAGCAGGCGGTTGATCTCGTTGGTCCCTTCGAAGATGCGGTTGATCCGTTCATCGCGGTAGAAACGTTCGGCAGGATATTCGGCGGTGAAGCCGTAGCCGCCGTGGATCTGTACAACCTCATCGACCACGTGAGCCAGTATGTCGGAACAGTAGACCTTGGCGATAGCGCACTCGGGGGCGTACTCCTCGATCCCCTTCATGTACTCCTCGTAGTAGTTGTCGACCGACTTGTCGATGGTCGCCAGTTTGTCGTCGAGCAGACCGGCAAGGCGATAAGTCAAGGATTCTGCGGCGAAGAGGTCGGCCTGCATGGTGGAGATCTTCTCGCCGATGGCGCCGAACTTGCCGATCTGGACGCCAAACTGCTTGCGCTCGTTGGCGTACTTGATTCCGACCTCAAGCGCGTACTTGGCAGCACCGGTGACCGCGGCGCCGAGCTTGAAGCGCCCGACGTTCAGGACGTTGAAGGCAATCTTATGCCCCTTGCCGATATCACCGAGGACGTTTTCAACCGGGACCTTGCAGTTGTCCAGAATGATCTGAGTGGTCGAGGAGCCCTTGATGCCGAGCTTCTTCTCTTCGGGTCCGATCACCAGGCCTTCGTGGCTGCGTTCGACCAGGAAGGCGGTGAATTTAGTCTTATCGACCTGGGCGAAGACGGTGTAGAGGTCTGAGAAGGAGCCGTTGGTGATGAACTGCTTGGTGCCGTTCAAGATGTAGTGTTTGCCGTCCTCACTTAAGATCGCCGTGGCACGAGCACCCAGCGCATCAGAGCCGCTGCCCGGTTCGGTCAGGCAGTAGGCGCCCATCCATTCGCCGGTGAGCAGTTTCTCAAGATACTGCTCTTTCTGGGCGGGGGTGCCGTAGTAGACCAGCGGCAGGGTGCCGATGCCAGTGTGACAGGTGTAGGCGACGGAAAAGGAGCCGGCCGGTGCGATCTTCTCGGCGGCCAGCATGCTGGTCGCCTTGTCGAGCTCTAAGCCACCATACTCTTCGGGGCCGTCGATCATCAAGAGGCCGAGCTCACCACATTTCTTCATCCCTTCGACCACCAGATCGAACTGGCCCGCTTCGATCTCGTCGATCTTCGGGAAAATTTCGTTCTCGACGAAATTGCTGGTGGTTTCGGCAATCTGGCGTTGCTCGTCGCTGAAATCCTCAGGGGTAAAAATATCTTTACAATCGGTCTCGGCGATCAGAAATTCGCCACCTTTTTTTAGTTGTTTGCTCATGTTTTCCTCGCTCTGTTTCTCTTTGGATTTAAAGAAGTTCGTAAATTCCGGCTGCACCCATGCCGCCGCCGATACACATCGAAACCATGCCGTATTTCCCCTGGCGGCGCTTCAGTTCGTGCAGCAGGGTGGCGGTCAGTTTGGCCCCTGTACAACCGAGGGGATGACCCAGGGCGATGGCACCGCCGTTGACGTTGATGATCTCCCGGTTTAAGGCCAGATCCTTGACCACTGCCAGTGATTGGGCAGCAAAGGCTTCGTTGAGTTCGATCAGGTCGATCTGGTCCTGCTTGAGACCGGCCATTTTCAGCACCGCCGGAATCGCCTCGACCGGGCCGATCCCCATCAGTTCTGGCGGGACACCGCGCACCGCAAAGGCGACGAAGCGCGCCATCGGGTCCTGGCTGATCTTCTTCAGGTAGGCTTCGGAGACGACCAGGGTTGCGGCGGCGCCGTCGGTCATTTGCGACGCGTTGCCAGCGGTGACACTGCCACCCAGTTTGAAGACCGGCTTGAGTCTGGCCAGCGATTCGAGGCTGGTATCGGCGCGTACGCCGTCATCGATGGTCACAATCTCCTTCTTGCTCTGGGCTTTGCCTTTAACGATGGCGGTCTGTTCAACTTCAACCGGGATAATCTCATCGCTAAAGCGGCCAGCCGCGATCGCCTCTGCGGCCTTGCGGTTACTGTCAACTGCAAACTGATCCTGGGCCCCACGCTCGATTGCGTATTTTTCGGCAACCAGTTCGGCCGTGACCCCCATCGAGGCGAAGGATTCTGGCCAATCGGCGACCAGAGACGGGTTGGCGCTGTACTTGTTGCCACCCATCGGGACGCTCGACATCGATTCGGTTCCACCGGCGAGGATACAGTCGGCGAAACCGGCCATAATCCGTTCGGCGGCCAGGGCGATCGACTGGATACCGGAAGAGCAGAAACGGTTGATCGTCTGGCCTGGCACCTGATAGGGGATACCAGCCTTCATCGCGGCGATGCGCGCAACGTTCATCCCCTGCTCCCCTTCCGGGAAGGCGCAACCGAGAATGACATCTTCAATTGTGGCAGGATCGATTCCGGTGCGCTCAATCAGCCCGGCCATTGCTGCTGCGGCCAGATCATCGGGACGCATGTCCTTGAATTTCCCTTTGTTCGCCCGGCAGCCTGCGGTGCGGTAGCTGGCAAGGATATATGCTGTTTTCATCTTTATATTCCTCCGTTTGGTCTTGATTAGTTACGTAGCGGCTTGCCGGTTTTGAGCATGTTCTGAATCCGCTCGACGGTCTTCTTGTTGCCGCAAAGCTTAAGGAAGCCTTCGCGCTCCAGCTGGAGCAGATAGTCTTCGGAGATCGGGGTGCCAGCCGGGACGTTGCCGCCACAGATGACATCGGCGATGAGTCCGCCAACCTCCATCTCGTAGGCGGTAACGAAACCACCGGCCTGCATGTTCCAGAGTTGGCTCTTGATGCTGGCGGCGATGCTGCGACCCGGTGCGGGGACATTGACCGCCGCGCGGCGTGGCCGGAAGTTGGGGGCCATACCGAGGACCTTCTGTTTGGCATCGGCGATCAGGCGCTCGGGGTTCATGGTGATGCTGTCGCCCTGGCGCATATAGCCCATGCCCGAAAGTTCTGCGGCGCCCATGGCAACCTTGGCCATGCCGATCTGCTGGAAATATTTGAAGATAAATGGCGTGACGTCGATGCCGGTATGAGCGGCCTGCTCGACGGCGCGCAGGCACATCTCCTTGGTGCCGCCACCGGCGGGGAGCAGGCCGACACCGATCTCGACCAGGCCCATGTAGGTTTCGGCCGAGGCGTTGATCGCCGAGGCGTGCAG
>JAAXQE010000319.1 GCA_012974425.1 Geopsychrobacter sp. | reverse complement strand
AGATTAAGTTGGCAGATATTTCTGGGTTTTTCTTTTAAGAGTCGACAGCGAAATCCCGAGGGCTTTCGCTGCTTGGGTCTGATTGTTGCCTAGCACTTTGAGGGCATGGGTGATGTGGATTTTTTCGATTTCAGCCAGGGGTAATAGATGATCTGAAATTGGTACCGGGGTTGTGGGGAGGGAACTGGCTTGCGTAAAGTTCAATAGCTCTGATGGTCTGAGATCTCCATCCTGATGAAGCAGTATCGCGCGTTCAATAATGTTTTTAAGTTCTCTAATGTTCCCCGGCCAGTCGTAAGCCATGAGTTTTTGAAGTTCTGAGTCGTTCAGAGTTCGGTGGCGGGATGTATCGAGTTGTTTGATGAGATGAGAGCAAAGTTCCGGGATGTCCGCTTGCCTGCTCCGTAAGGGTGGGATTTGAATACGCAGGACGCTGAGTCTAAAAAATAGGTCCTCACGGAACAATTTATTCATGACTGCATTGCTCAGGTCTGCATTGGTCGCTGCAATAATCCTTACATCTACGATCTTTTCTCGCTCGCTTCCCAGGCGGCGGATTTTTTTATCATCCAGAACACTAAGTAGTTTCGACTGCAGGCGAGGGTCCATCTCTCCGATTTCGTCGAGAAATAGAGTGCCCCCGTCGGCCAGCTCAAAAACGCCTTTTTTCGCGGCATGTGCACCTGTAAAGGCACCTTTCTCGTGACCGAAAAGTTCAGCCTCTATGAGGTTTTCGGGGAGCGCCGCGCAATTTACAGAAATGAAATTGGCATCTGCTTTTTCCCCCCCATAGTGAATGGCTTTGGCGATCATGCTTTTGCCTGTTCCGGTTTCTCCGGTGATGAGAACCGGCGCCTTGGCCGTACTGGCGAGCTCGACCAAGGTTTTGACTTCGGAAAACGCTGGCGACTTGCCGATCAGTAGCGTTCCTTTGGTCTCTTTTTGGCCTTGATATTGTAGAATCTGCTCGGTTTTTTCCAGCGAGAGAGTTCTCGTCGCCTGTCCAATAATATGGTCGAGTTCATCAAGAGAGAAAGGCTTTGAGATGTAGTCGAAAGCCCCGGCCTTGATGGCATTTAGAGCATTGTCGAAGCTGGGATAGGCGGTGGTGAAAATTATCTTACACTGTTCATTGTGCTGGAGCAGTTCTTCACACAGGGTATGTCCCTTTCGGTCAGGGAGTTTCTGGTCCAGCAGGATGATGTCGGTTTTAAAGCGGCAACAGTAATCAAGTGCATCCTGGCCGGTATGAACGCTGCTGGTGGTCAGGGCGGATGAGTTGAGATATTCACTCATCACATCGCAAAATGTTTTATCGTCATCGATAATCAGAAGGTGCTTTTTCTTCATCGCTGCCCCCCCTTGGGTGCATTAGGCAGGTCTGTCAATCTTAGCTCGAATATTAGCCAGCATCAGGTTGGCGGCCAGATCTGATGTTCTTCGTTGCTGGTCCTGGGAAGGCTGATAGTTATAGTCGTTCCGCAACCTTCACGGCTTTCAACGTAGATAATTCCGCCCATTTTTGCCAGCGCCTTGCGCGAAATAACCAATCCGAGCCCGGTTCCATCCTCTTTGTTGGTGACAAAGGGCTTGAAGAGCAATTCCTGTTGTTCTTCAGACATTCCGCAACCGTTATCGGTAACTTTAATCAGAAGCCGGTCTTCAAATATGTGTGAGTCAATGTGAATTGTCGGCTCGAGTCGTTCCTTGAGCGCATCTGCCGCGTTAGTGACAACATTTAGCAAGACCTGATGCAGGGCTCGAGTATCCACAAACGCATGTAGTTGCTGATCGGCACAAGAATAATTGATGGAGATACCATTATTCTCCATGTCACTTCTGACCAGCTCAATGAATCTAGTGATAAAGAGTTGAATGTCGGCATCCTGAGGCTTGAGCTCTTCAAGGCTGTTGAATGATTTCAGGGCCCTGAGCAGATATTCGACGCGCTCGACCTCACTGAGGGATTGTTCGAGGTAGGAGAGAACGCGCTCGCTGGGGAGTTCGTGGAGCTTTTTTATCAGCACGCTGAGGGTTAGTTTGATGGTGTTGATGGGGTTCCCGATTTCGTGTCGAATCCCGGAAAAAATATAGCCGATGTTGTTCATCGATTCTACGGCTTCGGCAATCGATTCCAGTCTGATTTTCTTGCGCACATCGCGTAGCAGGACCCAGGTGAAACGCTCCGAGGCGCGATAAGCGGTAAAACCGAGGGCCTTGTCCTTGATGCGGATAGCGCCGGGTGAATAGGGATATGTGGGTGTTGGATTCTCTGAAGGATCAGGGAGAAGCAGTTGTTTCAACGCGCTGAAATCGTGTGGCGGGACGATGCCGTCCATTAGATTAAGGGCATACTCATTTTGAAACATCACCTCCTGTTGCTGCTTGTCGAAGATAATGATTCCCAGGGCACTGGATCGTAACACTTCGGCAAAGACGCAAATACCTGGGCAGGGTGTATAACTTATCGGGCAAGTTCTGTCGCAGGCCTCTGTGGGGTCTTTGCAACAGAGTATACTGATCTCGGTTTCATCCATTGTACCCCTCATTTCCATTACTCATAGCGACTGAACCGAAAAATTAGCGAATTATCATACCTATAACTAGCATATAATGCACGCTGACAACAGATAATTGTCGTGGTGATCAACAGATCCTAGGCCGAGATCTATTTTGATAGATGTACCCGGGGAGCCCTGATTGAAGGGTCCCCGGGACCTTGGCGTTAAATCCGGAACTCGTCGGCCAAATCAGCAATAATTTTGGCGACTTTCAATTTGGCCATGCCGATGCTCGAATCGTCTTTGAGAATCAGGACCATGTGGATATGGGTTTTCCCTGGTTGGGATTTCAGCGGATCGCTCCCTTCATTGAGACACCTGACCAGGAAATGGGCATTCTCCGCTTCGACGTGAACCAGTTGGCCACGACCGGTACCCATGTCCAGCGAAGCTTTTTGTGCGTTTAAGAGTACGTTGTTGGCGAGCACACCGACATCTTTGAACTGGGTGGTATCACCCGATGCGGCCATTAGCGCCAGGCTCTCTCCTGTAGGCGTGAAAAGGCCTACGCCAACGAAACCGTCGAGAGAAGTTAATTCTTGAAGTTTTTCTTTGACTGCCATGGTTGTTTCCTCCTGTTGTGAGTTGATTTTGCTCGGGTGAGATTGTCCCGCTTCTGGGTTGTTGTCATCTGTGGGAAGTGCAAAGAAATCTACTTCCTCTTCCGACCGCTGTTGTTCTTCTTCATCGCGCATTCTAAAGGCCTCCATGATCAGTTGGGTCATGGAAGACTTGATGACTGTAGTCTTTACATTACAGACGTTCTTGATCTCGATTTCCGTATCATCCCAGGCGAGAATTTTCAGCGCCGCTTCTTCGCCCTGTATATTTTCAGTTTTAGCTTGAACCAGGACACCTTTGATTATGAATAGTTTTCCGCAGTGCTTTCCGGCTTGAACGGACAGCGTGCAGGTTTTTCGTTCAGCCTCTAGGACCTGTAAAAAAGACGGGAGGGTGATCCCGTGGATATAGCCCTTCTTCGCCATCTTGAGGCCTTTATCGACCTTCTCAGCGAGGGTATGCATGTCAATCGGTTTTTCCAGATACTGAATCGCCCCTAGATTTTCAATCTTACTTTCAATATCAGAGGTTCCAAAGGCCGTCATGACAATTGCGGGGATGTCCGGATGCATGTTGTTGAGATATGCCAACAATTCGAATCCATCCATAACCGGCATCTTGAGATCCGTAACCACAAGGTCTACTGCTTTTGACTGCAGAATTTCAGTCGCAATCTGACCATTTCCGGCAGTTAAAATGTCATAATCTCCAGCCCAGGCACTTTTTTCTTCGCTAAGGATGGTCAGGAAAGCTTTTTCGTCATCCACGATCAAAACAGTCATTGATTGCATGTATTCCCTCACAGCTATTGAATTACACAGGTTACTAGCAGGGATTGTGCCATGTTTTAATGAGGACCCTAACTTGCTGGAATCGTGAGAGAAATCATTTACGGATCTGTCTCTTATACACATCT
>JAAXQE010000120.1 GCA_012974425.1 Geopsychrobacter sp. | reverse complement strand
CTAGGACATTTTTTCTTCTTGTGTCGTGGTAGTCAGGGATGGACAGATTGTACTAAGATGCAATTCTGCACTCTGGTGGTTGCAATGGGATTGTGGAAAATCAATTTTTGTGAGGAATGACATCAGCTTATGTACTACTACTTCGATTATAATGAACCCCTCTTCCGCCCCCCTTCCGAGGCCCGCAGTCTGATTTTTCAGATTACCCTCGGCTGCAGTCAGAATAGCTGCACATTCTGTGGCATGTATAAATCGAAGCCGTTTAATGTTCGTCCCGTTGAGGAAATCCGTGCCGAAATGCAAGCGATTCCAGCGGAACATCGAGCGCAGGTACAGCGAATTTTTCTTGCGGATGGTGATGCTCTGGTCTATCCACAGGCCGGGCTGCTCGAACTGCTCGATCTGTTGTGCGAATATTTCCCTGCTCTGACGCGGGTCGCTGCCTACGCTTCACCCAACAGCCTGACGACCAAGTCGGTTGAAGAACTGAAGTTGTTGCGTGAAGGCAAATTGCGCATTCTCTATTTCGGGCTGGAATCGGGTGACGATGCGACTTTGGAACTGGTCAAGAAGGGGTTTGACCGCGAAAAGATGCTGGAGCTTTGCCAACGGGCCAAAGATGCGCAGATCAAACTTTCCGTCACGGCGATTCTCGGTCTGGCCGGCCGGGCAGGTAGTCGAGAACATGTCCAGGCGACGGCGGATTGGATTAACCGACTCTCGCCCGAATATTTTTCGCTGTTGACCATGTTCCGCAGACATAACGATGCGCACTTCGAACTGATCGATCAGTTGAGTAATGGCGAGGTGGTGCAGGAGGCGCTGGAGATTGTGCGTCAGCTGTCACCACAGAAGACCATTCTGCGCTCCAACCATGTTTCGAATATCCTCAATCTGGCTGGTAGCTATCCGAAGGATCGCGAACGGATCATCGCACAGGCCGAGGCCTCGCTTGCCGAAGCGCAGCGGCATCCCGCCTGGTACAGACTTGTACCCGATTACGAAGAGACACATTTCTAGGCTAAGGAGACGCGAAGCGAGAAGTCTGAGAGGAGCGGCCGGATAAAACAGAAGGCCGGCGGGAAATCCCGCCGGCCTTCTCAGTCTTTTAATCTTCACCGTTGTCAGGAGCGCTGGAAGGTGCTCTCGGCGAAGGAATACTTGAAGTTCATGTGGTCGGTGTAGGTCTCTTCGAGAATTGCAACCACATCTTCGGTAAAGACCAGCTCCTCATCGGTCGGAATGACGAAGATCTTGACCGGTGAGTCGGGGGTGGAGATCAGCGTCTCCTTCTTGCGGGTCATGGTGTTGCGGTTCTTCTCTTTATCGAGAATGATCCCCATGTGCGCAAGATTCTCCAGCGCTTTTTCACGCACCAGCCAGCCCATCTCACCGACTCCGGCAGTAAAGACCACCGCATCGAGTGCGCCGAGGCCAGCCATGTAGGAGCCGATATATTTCTTGAGCCGGTAGCCTTCGATATCGATCGCCAGCTGGCAGCGCGCGTCGCCCTTTTCGGCGGCCTCAATCACGTCCCGCCGGTCGGTGTATTGACCGGTGATGCCGAGGATTCCCGACTTTTTGTTGAGAGCGGAATCGATCTCCTTGGCCGAGAGGCCTTCAACCTGCTGGATAAACATCGGCAGGGCCGGATCGATATCGCCGCAGCGGGTTCCCATGACGGCGCCTTCGAGCGGAGTCAAGCCCATGGAGGTGTCGACCGAGACGCCATTCTTAATCGCACAGTGCGAGACCCCGTTGCCGATATGCATGGTGATGATATTGCAGTCCTTGGGGGCCTTGCCGAGCAGGACAGAGGCGCGCTTCGAAACGTAGAGGTGGCTGGTGCCGTGGAAGCCGTAGCGGCGCACGCCATGCTTCTCGTACCACTCGAAGGGTACTGGATAGGTATAGGCCATCTCGGGCATCGACTGATGGAAGGCGGTGTCGAAAATAGCGATGTGCGGTACATTGGGCAGTACCTTCTGGGCAGCTTCAATCCCTGAGATGTTGGGTGGATTATGCAGGGGAGCGAGATGCTGCACCTCTTTGATGGTGTTCAGCACATTCTCATCGATCGGCACCGAACAGGTGAACTTCTCACCGCCGTGAACCACACGGTGGCCAACGGCAGAGATCTGATTCATGTCCTTAACCACACCTTCGCTGGCGCTGGTGAGGGTCTTAACGATCAACTGCACCGCCACCCGGTGGTCGGGGCATTCATACTCTTCGCGGTAGGTCTCACGGCCTGGTACTTCATGGATGATGTAGGAATCACCAATGGTGACCCGTTCGACCATCCCCTTGGCGATAACTTCTTTGCGGGTCCAGTCGAATAGCTGGTACTTGACCGATGAGCTGCCACAGTTGAGGGCAAGAATGTCCATTTTACTTCTCCTTGAATGACGTATGGCTAAAGAGGATATTGATTCTAAAAATAGAATTGCGTTTTAGCTTGGCTGAATCTGGCAATCGCTTTTTTAGTGTAACTGGAACAACCCGTTGAATGTCGCACAGTTGCACTCGGAAACGCTAGACAGGCTAGCCCAGAACGAGACTTTGATGCAAGGGGTTTTGGCGCTGAAATAAATTTCAATTGGCTACTTTACAGTAAAAAAAACTTAAAGTAGAGTATACGCCAAATCATATGATACAGGTGAAGGAATCACCGGTGTCAAAACAACCCCTTAGAGGAGGAAAACCCAATGGCCCATACTATTTCTGATGAGTGTATTAACTGTGCTGCCTGTGATCCGACCTGTCCGGTTGACGCAATTTCTGAGCAAGGCGATGTTCGTGTGATCGACGCAGCAACCTGTACTGACTGTGGTGCCTGTGTCGATTCCTGTCCAGTGGATGCTATCTCCGCCTGATCTCGCAGGGTAGAGTAGTCTCAAAAAAAGGGCGGTCCGCACTAAGCGGACCGCCCTTTTTTGAGATTAACGCTAGATTATTGCGCCGCAGGTTTACTGTCGGCTACTTCGACAACAAATTCAGACAGGGTTCTCGGCAGTTTGCGAAACACGATGGTGAAGGGGATCGATTGATTCGGAGTGACGTTGAGGTTCGCCAGGGATTCCCCAAACTGGTTCCCCATCATCTCTTCCATCTTGCTATAGGGAAGCTTGCGCAGATCGTTGTCGCTGATCGGGTTGCCGCAAAAAATGGTTTTCTGTAGCAGTTGCTCGCCAGATTTGTCGAAGATGACCCCCTTAACCTGGATAGCCGCTTGAGCCTCGCTGTGATTGTTGATGGCGGACCCATGGATAACAAAAAGTTCACCCTCTTTGCTGTTTGTGATGAAACTCCCCTGCAGGTTACTCAGGCGGATTTCACCTTTGACTGCACTTACCCCGGGCTGGCCAGTCAGTTTTGAAATCAGTTGTTCAACTCCAGCCGGGCCGCTCTGCCATAATATGAATCCGCCAGCGATCAGAACTGCCAGAATCAGTGCCAACAGGAACAGCATAACCACTGAGACCGGGCTGCGGCTGGAGGATTTGCTGATGGGCTGAGGGACCGAAGTATCGGCATCCTCACGATAGAAGGCGTCTTCACTCGGCGGCATTGAGATATCATCAAGGCTGGAGTCTTCGGTGAAACTGTCGGCCAAGGGATCAGAGCTGTCCGTATTTGCTGGTTGAGCAGGGCTGAAACTGAACTGTTCCTGCTCAACATCAGTCCCCCTGTGCGGGGGGGCAGGAGTTGGTTCGCCAAAAGAGAAGGGTCCGTCCTCTTCGGCAGCGTCCGACTGATCACCCAGGCTCACGTTGCCGTAATCGCCACCGAAAGAGAAAGCGTCATTATCGTCACTGACACTCGCATCCTCATCAAACGCGGAAGGATCGAGTTCATCATTTGCGCCCCTATCGACTTCAGGGGAACCGAAATCGTCAAAGCCGAAATCGTCATCGGTTGCAGACGGCGGTTCAGCTGTGAAGGCTGGCTCGTCAACCACCGGCGGGATGGCTCTCTCGATAATTGATTCGGGTTCGGGTGGCGGCGGGGTGACAGCAAAGATATGCTTGCAGCGGGCGCAACGGATCTTCGCCCCTTGCGCAGGAATCTTGCCTTCTTCGACCCTGAAGCGGGTAGAACATTCCGGGCAGGATATGACCATTGATAGCTCTCCTGTTGAGTTCAAGCGTAAGGAAGCGTCCCGTGGGACGCTCACAAAATGAAATTAAAAACCTTCGACAGTGTAAATGTCCGGGAGGTTCCGATAGTGTTCATCGTAGTCGAGGCCGTAGCCAATGATAAAGCCATCATCCATGGTCATGCCGATATAGTCAGCTTCCATTTCAACTTCCCGGCGGCCACGTTTGTCGATCAGGGTGCAGATTTTCAGTGAACGTGGCTGCTGCAGGAGCAGTTTATTGTAGAGACATTCGAGGGTGTAGCCACTGTCAACGATATCCTCAATGATAATGACATCGCGGCCCCTGATCGGCATTTCGAGTTCTTTGCGGAATTCGATGATCCCCGAAGACTGGGTCTCTGATCCGTAACTTGCCAGGCGAACAAAGTCGATCATGGTCGGGGTCTCGATTTCGCGAATAAGGTCAGCGATAAAGAGAAAAGATCCTTTAAGCACGCCGACCAGTAATATATCACCCTGAGGGTAGTCGCGGGTTATCTCTTGTCCGAGTCGCTTGATCTCATCGGCAATACGCTCACGGGAATAGAGGATTTTCATTTTTTCGCGGGGGATCGGCACAGGGGACTCCTTGTTGCGTGGTTAAGCGCATTCTATATCAGCAAGGAGGCTGTGGTGTCAACGAATTCAGCGGGATGAAGGCTAGTTCGGTTCGCGAAAATTGTGTTATGATTTCAAAAGTTTGAGTGTGATTTCAGTATCTGTCGTTGTGAAAGGATTTTCCCGTGCGAAAGAGTTTTTGTCTGTTGTTGATTCTGATTGTTCTGCCTCTGCATGTTTTTGCTGCCCCAGCTGTCACGACCGAGGTTCTGGAGTATGATTTTGGCGAAGTGGCGCAGGGGGATAAGGTCACCCACAGTTTTCGTTTTAAAAATTCTGGCGATGAACTGCTCGAGATCTCATCAGTCAGCAGTTCTTGTGGCTGTACTGCCGCGCTGCTCTCATCCAAGCGGATAGCTCCCGGGGAGATGGGGGAGATCAGGGCGACCTTCGATTCGAGCCGTTTCCGCGGACAGATCACCAAGACGATTACGCTGAATAACAATTCACCTCTGCATCCGCAGGTGCAGTTTAAGCTGAAGGGGATCGTGAATGAACTTCTCAGCCTGTCAACAAACCGGATCTCCTGGGCCTGGCCAACGGCTGATCAGACGGGTCGCTCGCAGGTATTTATCCAGAATCTAAGTCAGCAGAAAATAGTTCTGCAAGAGGCGACCTCTACCAGCCCACAGCTGCAGGCAAGGTTGGATCGGCTCGAACTTGCCCCCGGAGAGAAGGCGACCTTGAGTGTGAGCGGCTCACTCCCGCCGGGAAGCGAGCGTCTCAATGGGTATCTGCTGGTTGCGACCGATTTCAAGCCGATGCCGCAACTGCGTATTTCGGTCGCAGGGCGACTCGTAAAATAGTCTGTAGTGCAATCATCCTGGACCTAGTTTTAATGTTCGTTGCGCGGGCCTAAAGCCCCGCGCATCGAAATCCAACTCATTGGAGGGCGTTTCATGAGCGAAATTCTAGAAAGTAATCAGCAGCGCCGAACCTTTCTGGGGATTCTGCTCGGCGGGGTTGGCCTGGTCCTGGCGGGGGTCTTTACCTGGCCGATCTTCCGCTTTCTGGCTCCGCAGGCTGAGACCGAGGGGGGGCAGATCAGACTGGCCAAAAATGAGGTCTCGGTCGGTGGGGCACATTTCTTCAGTTTTCAGGGCCTGCCGGCAGTGCTGCTGCAGCCGCAAGCCGGAGACTATATCGCACTGAGTGCCGTCTGCACCCATCTGGGTTGCGTCGTCAAGTGGGTCGCTGACAAGAGGGAGTTCCTTTGTCCCTGTCATGCCGGCCAATTTTCGATGGAGGGAACTGTGCTTGCCGGGCCGCCGCCGGCGGCGCTGGAATCTTTTCCGGTCTCCCTTGAGGGTGACCAGGTTGTGGTCGGGTAGGAGGGGTTATGCATAAGCGACTGTTGGATTTTCTCGATGTCCGTCTCGGAATCCGCGATATTCTGGAGCAGAACCTGACCAAGTATCTGCTGCCGAAGAACGTGAATATCTGGTACACCCTCGGCGCGGTGCTGCTGGCTTTACTGTCCCTCCAGTTTGTCACCGGGGTTCTGTTGCTGGTCTATTATGTGCCGAACCCGGCAGAGGCATTCAAGAGTGTTGAGATCATCATGAATGACATCCCTTACGGCTGGCTGATTCGTTATCTGCATGCCGTCGGATCGAATGTCATTGTCATCGCACTGCTGCTGCACATGCTTTCCGTTCTGTTCATGGGCAGTTATAAAAAACCCCGTGAATTCACCTGGATCTCTGGCTTTGTCCTCTTCAACCTGACCCTGGTCCTCTGTCTGACAGGTTACCTGCTGCCCTGGAGCCAGCTCTCCTTCTGGGCTACCACTGTCGCCACTGAAGCCGCGGGCGCGGTTCCGCTGATCGGAGATGGCCTGGTCAGATTCATGCGCGGCGGCGCCATGGTCGGAGATGCGACTCTGGGGCGTTTTTTCGCGCTGCATGTCATGGTTCTGCCGGCCGGATTGGTCGCCCTGGTCGGTTTTCATCTCTTCTGTGTCCGGCGCATCGGTATCTCCAAGCCGCCGTTCGGCGAGGATTATGCGCCGACCGAGGTGGCAGATGAATTTGTTCATGAAGAGCACCCGGGAGGAATCCCCTTTTTCCCCAACTACGCCATCAAGGATCTGGCGGTGATCTCTTTATTTCTGGGGCTGCTGGCCTTGCTGGTCTTCTTTGCTCCCGGTCTGTTTATCCCACCATCGGCCTTTGAACCGGCCGATCCATTTACCACGCCTGCTCACATCAAGCCTGAATGGTATTTCCTCTGGGCCTACCAGACGCTTAAGATTTTCCCCAGTGAGTTTCTCGGTTTAGCCGCCCAAGGGGTTGTCATGACTCTTCTGGCGTTGCTGCCGTTTCTCGACCGGGGTAAAGAGCGTCGGCCCTTCAAGCGGCCGCTGTTTCTGACCTGCTATCTGCTCGGCATTCTGCTGTTTGTGGCCATCTCGATCTGGGGGCACTACTCATGATGAGACGACATTTTCGATATAGCGCTGGGCTGACTTTTTGTTTGCTCCTGCTCTTCAGTGGATCCCTTGCGCTGGCAGAGGATACTGTATGTCTGCAATGCCATGCTGCTCTGGAAGGCCGTCTCAGCGCTCCGGTCTCTGCATGGCAGACCAGCATTCATGCCCAAAACGGGATCTCCTGTCCGGACTGTCATGGCGGAGACCCGACAGATTTTGCCATGGCCATGAGTCCCGCGCGCGGTTTTCTCGGGGTACCGAAGTATGGTGAAGTGCCGGCCTTTTGCGGGCGCTGTCATGTTGGGGTTAAGGACGACTATCTGAATAGCGCCCATGGCAAGGCGCTGAACTCGGGTGGCCCCCAATGTGTGAGCTGTCATGGCAACCATGGCGTGCAACAGGCGAGTCTCGAATTGATCAACCCGACGGCTTGCAGCCGCTGTCATGAATTCGGCCGGGCCGCAGAGATAAAAACGGCCATGGGCGAAACCGACCGGATGATTGCCGGACTTCGGACTGAGTTGGCCAGCCTGGCGCGACTCGGGATCAGGGTCAGGGAGATCGAAGGGGAAGCCTTTGCGCTGCGCAACGATTCCCACCGTCTCTTCCATACGGTTGAAGTAGAGAAGGTGCGCAAGGAAACAGCGGCATTTCAGCAGAGAGGGGACGGGATCGGAGGGGAGATAGGGGCCATCCAGGATGAACTTGGGGACCGGAAACTGATCGGTGTTGGAGTCGTCGGGATGCTCTTGCTGATCAGTATCATCTGTTTTTTGATTCGCAAAACCTACCAGCAGGATGAGGATGCTCAGCGCCAGAGCTCTGAAGACTGAAAATTTAACGAATGACGTAGTCAAAAGAGGCCAGCTTATAAGCTGGCCTCTTTTTTTAAATTTTCAAGTGCTACGATTGCCCCTGAGAATGCCTTATTTTATTGGTTATCTCCCAGGCGCAGCTCGTTACCTGGCTCTAGCAGCGTGTCGGACTTTCCATGAACCGGCTGCAAATCCGCTCAATTGGCCCATATTTCAACTCCTTTTTGGGCCATAGCTATGGCTATGGGACTGCAAACGAGTGAAAATCTGGTCTCAATCGCTCAGATTTTCGCTTCGGTCCGGCAAGTCCGACACCCTGCTAGCGATCCCGGTTGAAGTCAGCAGTTCTTCTGTTACCCTTTGACATATGCCGAAACCCGTTCAACTAGCAGCGTGTCGGACTTTCCATGAACCGACCGCAAATCCGCTCGATTGGCCCATATTTCAGCTCCTTTTTGGCCCATAGCTACGGCTATGGTACTGCAAACGAGCAAAAATCTGGTTTCAATCGCTCAAATTTTCGCTTCGGTCCGGCAAGTCCGACACACTGCTAGCGGTTCCAATGGTGACGGCTTCGGCTTAGCTGGTTGAAGAAGCTCCTGTGCAAGGATAGCGTGCATGCCTCTGCTTCCCCCTGAATACCTGCCGCTGTTTAAAGCCTGGCTGGTTGTTGGCCAGTTACTGCAGCTGCTCTGGGCCGCTGTCATGGTTGGCGGGGTCCTGCTCTCCCTGTTCGTTTTCCTGCAAGCGCAGCGCTATCGGGACCCGTTGCGGTTGCGCAGCGCCCGGGATCTGCTGGCGCGGGTGCTTGCCAACAAGCTGCTTGGTTTGTTGTTCTGGCTGCTGGCGGCCCTGAACCTGTTCGCGGTCCATTGGGTCTACCGTCCCCCGTTTTTTACTCCGCCGTTCTGGATGGCCATGCTGGTCCTGCTGGCGGTTGCGTTGCTGCTCCTCTTTTTGTATCGGCAACTGATTGACCGGCAGCAGCCGGGAGGCGTCGTGCCCCTGGCGGTCGGAGCGGCCGGTCTGGGGCTGTTGCTGGGGGTACTTTCGCTGTTGGCCTGTGGTGGGGCGGCCCTGCTCAAGCCCGAATACTGGCCTCATCTGCAGCATAATCCACTGCTTTTTCTCTCCTGGAATGGCCTGGCCAGGTTCCTCCTGGTCCTCTGTCTGGCCCTGCCGTTAACCGGGACCCTGCTGCTGTTGCGCGCTGACCTGGCCGCGCGGCCGAAGCAGCTCCCGGATTATCAGCATTACCTCAGCCGTCGCGGGGGAGTTCTGGCGCTGCTGGGGGGTCTGCTGCTGCCTGCGGGCCTGGTCTTCGACCTGCTGACCCTGCCGCTCATAGCCCGCTCGCTGGTGGGCTTTCTGTTGCCGATGGTCTCCCTGAGCCTGGCCCTGCTGCTCTGCCTGGGGCTGTGTCGGCGGCTGCTGGAGGGGCAGAGTCCGAGGGGAGAGCCACTGCTGGCGGCGGTGGTGTTCATTTGCCTGCTGATCGGCCTGGGCGATTTCCTGGCTCGTGAACAGGTTCTGGCCGATGGCAGCGCGATATGGCAGCAGGCGTATGCTGCTGACCAGATTGCGCCGGAGTCTGCCGCGCCCGACCAGCAACTGCTGGTCCGAGGAGAGCAGATCTTCCAGAGCCGCTGTACACTTTGTCATCGCTTCGATTCAAGGCTGGTCGGGCCGCCGCTGGGCGAAGTGTTGCCGAATTATCGTGGGCGCTCCGAGGCCCTGCAGCAATTCATCCGTCAACCGGTGAAGCGGAATCCTGACTATCCGGAGATGCCCAATCTCGGCCTGCAGCAAGATGAAGCCGCTGCAGTGGCGGCCTATCTGCTTGAACGCCTGAAACAGAACTGAGTTAAGGCCAGGAGCTTTGATCTGGGAGTGTCGATGTATCGCTTGTTGTTGAATCTGGGGATAGTTGGCTATTTCGGCCTGTTTCTGCTGGTAACCGGTGGCCTCGCCGCTTACTGGGCCATTTACCAGCAGACAGCGGAACAGCCGATCGCTTTTCCGCATAGGGTGCATGCCGGCCAGCTGCAACTCCCCTGTAATTTCTGTCATCGCTACGTGGAGCAGGCCCGCCAGGCCGGTATCCCATCGCTGTCGCGCTGCATGGACTGCCATCGGAGCATCGCCACCGAGCGGAGCGAAATCAAGAAACTGACCCGCTATTTCGAAGCGGGGCAGCCGGTCTATTGGGAACGGCTGCATCAATTACCCGATTTTATCTATTTCTCCCACAAGCGGCACATCAAGGGGGAGATCCCCTGTGCCGCCTGCCACGGAGAGGTTACCCGGATGGAGGTGGTCCGCCGGGTCCGCTCGCTGGAGATGGGCTGGTGCCTGGCCTGCCACCGCGAGCGCGGCGCAGCCACCGACTGCACCACTTGCCACAAGTAGGGATTGTTTATGGAGCGAAGGGATTTTCTGCAACTACTCGGCATCTTTTCCGGGGCCGCCATCCTGCCTGGCTGCGGCGATAAGCGCAGTGCCGGCAAGCTGGTCTCCTATCTGGTGCCACCGGACGAGGGGGTCTTGCCCGGCGAGGCTCTCTATCTGCCCTCCACCTGTGGCGAATGCCCGGCCGGCTGTGGTCTGACGGTACGGGTACGCGAAGGGCGGGCAGTCAAACTGGAGGGTCGCCCAGGACACCCGATCAACGACGGCGGTCTCTGCATGCGCGGTCAGGCTGCCCTCTGGCGCCTTTATCACCCCAAGCGCCTGCAGCGGCCGATGTTGCGGGATGCCGAGGGTCAGTACCAGCCGATTTCCTGGGATGAGGCCTTGAGCCTGGTGGTGGAGGGGCTGCGCCAGGCGCGACAGCAAGGCCGGGCCAACCTGCTGCTGAGCGGTCGCACTACCGGCACCCTGGCCGAGCTGCAGCGGCGTTTCTGTCGGCAACTGGAGGTGGAGCAGCTGCCTCAGTTCGAGATCTTTTCCCACGCCGCCCTGCGCCGGGCCTATGGCACCCTCTTCGGCCAAGCGGAGCTTCCCCATTACCGAATCGACCGAGCCGATCTGCTGCTCAGCCTCGGTGCCGATCTGTTTGAGACCTTTGTCAGTCCTGTTGACTATGCCCGGCAGTTTTCCAGGGCGATCAAGCAGGATGACTTTCAGTGGATTCATGTCGAGCCCCACTATTCCCTCACCGGTGCCAACGCCAGCGAACGGCTGGTGCTGAGCCCCGGTAGCGAAGCGGCATTGCTCAGCTTTCTGCTGCGCTGGAATGACAGCAAGGGCCGGCTGCCGACGCAACTGATGGCGGCAGTGCCGGCCGCTTCCGCTACAGAGACGGCGCGGATTACCGGACTGCCGCAAGAGCGCTTGGAGCAGTTGGCGGAGCAACTGCGGCTGGCCGAGCGGCCGTTGCTGATCGTGGGGGGCATCGCCACCGCTCAGGCCCAGGGGCTGCAGGTCGCTCTGCTCGCCGGGCTGCTGCAGCAGCAGTTGGGCATGGTCGGAGAGCTGGTCGATTTCGCCCGGGCCGAAGGTTACGGCTCGGTCGGCTCACTGCACGACCTGGAACGCCTCGCCGAGCGCCTGGAGCAGGACCGGGTTGGCGTGCTGATCTCGGATGCCGCGCCGCTGGCCCAGGCTCCTGGCACACTCGAGCTGAAGCGGAAAATCAAGCGGGCCGGGCTGCGGGTCGGCCTCTGCGAGCTGTTCGATGACGCGGCGCAGCAATTTGACCTGCTGCTCCCCATCTCCCACCCCATCGAAAGCTGGGGTGATGCTGCCCCCAGGAGGGGACTGCTCTCGTTGCTCAAGCCGGCGATTGCGCCGCTCTACGACAGTCGCAGCGCCGGTGAGGTCCTGCTTGGCATCATGCATCGGAGTGGTAAAGAGGAACCAGGCCAGACATACCAGGAATATCTGTTTAATGCCTGGCACCGGCGATTTGATCAGCAGCAGCTGCGGCAGTTTTCCGAGCAGGGCTTTCTGACCTTGCCGGTGGCTGCGGTCCCGCTTCGACTTAAAGCAGAGCCCGCTGCCCGTCAGTTGGCAGTAGAGGAGGTGGCGGAAGTGGTATCCGCCGCTGCGCCGCACCTGATCCTGACCCCCTCGATCCGCAGTTTCGACGGCCGCAGCAGCGATCTGCCGCTGCTGTCGGAGTTGCCCGATCCGCTCAGCAGCGTCAGCTATGGGCGCTGGCTCTCCATCGCCCCGGCTACAGCGCAGCAGCTGCAGCTGCAGGACCGCGATCTGCTGCGGGTCTCCGTCGGCAACTGGTCGGCCGAGCTGCCGGTGCGGCTTCAGCCCGGCCTGGCAGCATCGGTCTTGATGGTGCAGGGCGATCTGCTGTCCGAAGCCCCGCTGCCGATCGATTCCCGCAGCGGCGAACTGATCCGGCGCCTGGATGGGGTGCGTCTGGAAAAGCTGGGGGACGCGGCCGAATTGCCGATCCTTTCAGGTTCCAGCTCCCAGCAGGGCCGCGGGCTGATCCCCGATCCGGTGCATACCGAGGAACCCTCACCCGATGAGACCCGATTCTACCGGGCCCACCCGCATAAAGACTACCGCTGGGCGATGGCCATCAACCTGGAGCTGTGCATCGGCTGTGGGGCCTGCGCCGCCGCCTGCTACGCCGAGAACAACGTGCCGGTGGTGGGGCGGCAGGACCATCTGCAGGGAAGGGAGATGTCCTGGCTGCGGATCGAACCTTTTTATGATGACGCGGGCCGCGCCAGCTTCATCCCGATGCTCTGCCAGCACTGTCACAATGCTCCCTGCGAGCCGGTCTGCCCGGTCTATGCCGCCTACCATAATGCCGAGGGGCTCAACGTGCAGGTCTACCAGCGCTGTGTCGGCACTCGCTACTGTTCCAACAACTGCCCCTACAAGGTACGCCGTTTCAACTGGTGGCAGCATCGGTGGCAGGCACCGCTGGAGCAGATGCATAATCCCGATCTGTCGCTGCGCGATCGCGGCATCATGGAGAAATGCACCTTCTGCGTGCAGCGGATACGTCAGGCCCGGGACCGGGCCCAGGATGAGCAGCGACCGATTGAGGACGGCGAGGTCCTGACCGCCTGCGGCCAGAGCTGCCCGACCGGAGCGATCGTCTTCGGCAACCTGCTCGACGAGAGTTCCACCGTCTACCGTCTGGCTCACTCGAAACGGGCCTACCGGGTCTTCGCCGATCTGGGCACCGAACCGTCGATCTACTATCTGCGTAAGGGATGAGCATGGAACAGCTCGAAGCCAGGGAAAAGCTGGAACAGGACGTGCTCAAGGGTTTGCGTCGGCCCGGCAAATGGTACCTGCTGGGGCTGGCCTTTTGCGGCCTGCTCTTCGTCAATGCCCTCGGGCTCTGGGGCTACCAGATCTCCCAGGGGCTGGGGGTGGCGG
>JAAXQE010000164.1 GCA_012974425.1 Geopsychrobacter sp. | reverse complement strand
GACAGGTCGAAGCGCGGCGTCATGCTGGTCATCATCTCGACGAAGCAGCAGGAGAGCCCGAAAAACATCGGCCAGAGGCTATTCTTACGCCCCCAGTTGATCAGGTCGTCCAGCTTGGCCAGCGTGACATTGGGTGGCAACTCTTCGTTCACCTGCGTCCTCCCCGGCCCGAGCCATGCTCAACCCTGGAACCCCAGTCGAGACCACCCTTCTTCCACAGATAGAGTAGACCCAGAAACAGGATGGTAATGAAGAAGCTGATCTGCCAGAAACCGGCCCAGCCGAGCCGATCCCAGGTGACCGCCCAGGAGACAATGAAGATCGCCTCGACATCGAAGACAATAAAGAAGATGGCAACCAGATAGAAGGGGACTGGCTCACGCAGGCGCGCATCGCCACTCGGCATGACCGCCGATTCATAGGGCTGCCCCTTGACCTCGCCAGTGGTACGCTGCCCGAGGAAACGGGTGATCAACAGCAGTATGCCGATCAGCAGAACCGCGATCAGCGCGTAAAGGCCCAGAGAAACCAGCGCTTCGGTCGAAGGTGGCGGTGAAACCAGAAGAGATTCGGTGGTGGATGCCGCAGTGGTTGCAGCCATGAACCCTCCAGCGGGAGATTAAAAAGAAACCGTCAGAATCACTCAACTAATCGCCGTTAAGCATAGCATATTGAGATCTGTCGCGGGGAGGAGACCCTTCGAAAAAATCAATACTCTCTTTCCAACTCGATCGCCATCCGCGCCAGCTCATCACAACGCTCGTTCTCGGCGTGACCGGCATGCCCCTTGACCCAGCACCACTCGATCTCGTGGATCTTCTTCAGTTCAAGTAACTGCTCCCAGAGATCCCGATTGGCAACCGGCTTGCGCTGACTGTTCTTCCAGCCCTTCTTGACCCAACCATCCAGCCATTCGGTCATGCCCTTTTTCAGATACTGTGAATCGGTCGTCACCCGCACCTGGCAGGGGCGCTTGAGGGCCTTAAGCCCCTCGATGGCCCCGATCATCTCCATCCGGTTGTTGGTCGTTTCAGGATCGAATCCAGAGAGTTCCTTACAGTGTCCGTTATAGCAGAGCAGGGTTCCCCATCCACCGGGGCCGGGATTGCCGCTGCATGCGCCATCGGAAAAAATTTCAACCATACGTATTCAATCACCTCTCTCGCTTCTCGTTTCTCGTTTCTCGCGCCGATCATAAACATCCCCACGCCGCCGGTAAAGTAAAACCCCTATTACTTGAGCAGGCTAAATCCAAGGGAACAGTTTTTTTAGCCATACTGTTCTAGCTTTAGCCATACTGTTCCATTTTCTTGCGCGGTGTTCTATTTTCCAGTATATTATTCTATTCTTAAACTTCCCCATCCAGAGCCGATAAAATCCAAAGCAGTCACAGGAATGAGTAGCCATGAAGACAGGTGAATCGAAAGCGGCCGAAATTGCGCAGAATGTTATCGTCGGCTTAACGGTCAGTTTTGTCGCTCTGAGTCTGGGCGCAGCCCTCGGCATGCTCTCAGGCCGTGGCGCATTTGCCGGGATGATCTCAGCCGGGCTTATCGCCTTTATCACCTCAGCACTGGGTGGCACCCGCGTTCAGTGTTCGGGACCGACCGCACCGATGAGTGCCGTCAGCGCGGTGGTCATCGCCTATACTGTCGAACAGGTTGCGGCGGGTAGCCTGGCGATCTCCGCTGCCCACTTTATCAATATCGTTTTCCTGCTCTGCGGCGCACTCCTGATCCTCATGGCCCTGCTGCGCTTCGGACGTTTTATCTCCCTGGTACCCAATGTGGTTATCTCCGGCTTCATGAGTGGTATCGCCCTCTTGATCTGGCACGACCAGATCAATGTTCTCTTCGGCTGGGGTGGCAAGACCGCACTGAGCGGACCTGCGGTACAGAACCTGGGATTGGCGATACTGACCCTGGTCCTGATTTTTGGCCTGGCACCACTGATGCGCAGGGTCGTTGGACCGCGTTCGCGCTTTCTACCCGCAACCCTGCTCGCCATCATCAGCGTGACGCTGCTGGCCAACCTTTTAAAGCTGCCGGTCGAATCTGTCCAACTGAGCGGCGGGCTCAGCCGCCTGTCTGATTTTGCCGACCTGATCAAATCACAGGTACCGACCGAATGGACAATGCCGATCCTGACTCTGGCCTTCCCTTTCGCGCTGCAGTTGGCGATGCTCTGCTACCTGGACAGTTTGCTGACCTCGCTGGTCGTCGACAAGATGAGCGGTGAAAAAACCAGGCAAGACAAGGAGCTGTTCGCACAAGGGCTGGCCAATAGCGCGATCGCCCTTGTCGGGGGGATCCCCGGCGCCCAGGCCACCATCCGTTCAGTCTTGATGCTCAAGGAGAGTGCCAGTCTGCGGATCTCCGGCATCATGGTCGGTGTTTTCGTTCTGATCGAGATGATCCTCTTTCAGGACCTGATCAATCTGATCCCCAAGGCTGTCTTTGTCGGGGTACTGCTCAAGGTTGGTTACGATGTTTTCGATTTCAAGCCATTGCGGCTCTACGCCAAAGAGGTTGCCGAAAAACGTGCGCAACTCCTCAAACCCTTCTTCTCACGCCATGACGACGAACCGATCTTTGTCACCAACCGTGAGCTGCTGATGATCGTCGGTTCGGCAGCAACCACGCTCATATTCGATCTCAATACCGCTGTCGTCGGCTTTACCCTGCTCTTCTACCTGCACAACAAGGTCGCAAACCGCAGGAATCCGATGCGCGACCTGATCCCCGAAACCGAAACCGACGGTTTAGCCAAACAGAATTAACCAGCGACAAGCCAAAGGGGCTGCCATTGGGAGAGGATTGGACGCTGGCGATTATGGGCAGGGTATTTATCCAGCGCGATGCACACTAGCTGGCCTGAAACTCTTTACAATCGCGACTTTTCTGCTAGATCTATCAGTATGACAAAAATAGAGTTCGATGATCTTGGCCCGGTCAAACTGCTGCAACTCTATGACCCTGAGTCTGGCCTGCGTGGCATAGTCGTGGTCGACAATATTGCGCTGGGACCCGCCATTGGTGGCGTACGCATCTCGCCGACGGTCTCCCTGCAGGAAGTCGCGCGCCTGGCGCGAACCATGACCCTGAAGAGTGCGATTGCCGGGCTCGACCATGGCGGCGGCAAAGCCGGCATCGTCGCCGATCCGAAACAGCAGAATATCGAACAACTGGTGCGTGCCTTTGCGCGCATGATGGGCGGTGTCGAGGAGTATGTCCCCGCCCCCGATATGGGCTCGGACGAAGCGATGATGGTCTGGATCAAGGAAGAGATCGGCCGGGTTCTCGGCCTGCCCGAAGAGGTCGGGGGCTTACCGCTGGACAAGCTTGGGGCAACCGGCTACGGCGTCGCCGAGTGCGCCGAGATCGCCTGCAATTACATTGACCTGCCGTTGCAGGGAGCCCGCGTGGCAATTCAGGGGTTCGGCAATGTCGGCCGGGCGGCAGCCAGATTTCTCTCCAAAAAAGGCGCGGTCATTGTCGCGGTCAGCGACAGCGGTGGCACCCTGACCCAGGGCCGGGGCCTGAAGGTCGACGAACTGATTACGACCAAACTCCACAAGGGCGCCGTACTGGAATCTCCCCAGGGGACGCCCCTGCCTGTTGAGGCAATTTTCTGCGTCGATTGCGATATTCTGGTTCCGTCGGCGACACCCGATGTCATCCATAGGGGCAACATTGGACAGCTCAAGGCCAAACTGATTCTACAGGGGGCCAACATCCCGGTGACCATGGAAGCCGAAGAGCTCCTCGCCCGCAATGGGGTCCTGGTCGTTCCGGATTTTATTGCCAATGCCGGCGGCCTGATCATGGCGGCGATGGAATATCGCCAGAAGAGTGCCGAGGAAGCCTTTGTCGCCATCGAGCGCAAAATCCAGAAAAACACCGACAAGATATTACACAAGGCCAAAAAGGAGCAGCTCTTGCCACGGGTTGCCGCAGAACGGCTCGCCGTCGAACGCGTCAAGGCCGCGATGGCCATGCGTAACTTGAGTTATCCCTGGCACTAATCGATTCGGCAGATGGCGCCTCCCTCAGACACTCTCGATGAACAACAGTCCGGGATCCTCCAGATATTGACCGATCCGGCTCAGAAAGCGGCAGG
>JAAXQE010000276.1 GCA_012974425.1 Geopsychrobacter sp. | reverse complement strand
CGCCCGCTGTCAAGCTTTTTTAGGTAGTTTTTAGCTGCCTTTTTTTAGGTCGATCAAGACCAGCTTGGCAACGGCTTTAAGCGTTTCAAAAGTCCCCTCACCGGTGGCCGCACAGGCTTCCATATCCGGAACGCCACCTGGGTTGAGGAGGTTGCGCAGCTCCTCGACTGGTGTGCAGTCCGGCAGGTCGCGTTTGTTGTACTGGATAATGAACGGCAGTTTCTCGAGCTGGAATCCCTGCTCTTCAAGATTGTCCTTGAGGTTCTCCATGCTTTCGATGTTGGCATCGAGGCGCTCTTCCTGTGAGTCGGCAACGAAAACGACTCCGTCAACCCCCTTGAGGATCAACTTGCGCGAGGCATCGTAGAAGACCTGACCTGGGACGGTATAGAGGTGAAAACGGGTTTTGAAGCCGCGAATCTCACCCAATGCCAGAGGCAGAAAGTCGAAGAAGAGGGTCCGTTCGGTTTCGGTCGCCAGGGAGATCATTTTCCCTTTGGCGTCCTGGGCGGTCTTGTTGTAGATGTACTGCAGATTGGTCGTTTTGCCGCACAGGCCTGGCCCATAATAGACGATCTTGCAGTTGATTTCGCGCGAAGCGTAATTAATAAAGGACATATTGCGATTAAAACCTCGGTCAGTTAAAGAGGTTGTCTATATCGTCATCGGTGATTTCGGCAAACGGACTGTCAACGCCCGGTGCTTCATCGTGGATTTCTGTTTTTGTGACGAGGTCTTCGAGGATGACTCCCAGTTCCAGACTGGCTTTTTTGACGCGCAAGCGCACCAGGCCAAGAGAGCTGCGTTGATCGAAGATGACGACCAGAATGAGTCGACCACCGATGATGGAGATATGGATATTGTCCTTCTCTCCTTCGTGGAACAGGATTGAGAATTCTTTTTCACCGATCAGTTTGGCGAGTCCCCCGGTTGCGGCGATATTGCCAGCCGTCAGGGATGCCAGACTTGTGGTGTCGAGGTTCTCAGTCGCTCCAGTGGCAGCGATCATTTGACCATTCTTGTCGACCAGGAATATGACGTTTGAGTTTGACTCGCGCAGGAGTTTCTCAATGAGTGTCATGATGCGCTTGTATTCCTCGTCATACATGACGAGGGATGATTGCGGGCCCAGCATCGCTGTCTCCTTGTGGAATTAATGAAATACCATTGGATTGTATAACATTGGGGCGCGGAGAATTTCAAGGTTTTTCGCTTGGATCTCAAGAACTTGTCCCCATTGGCCCCGTGCTGTACTCCTAGCGTCACTGGCGACTGGGGCAGTGTTGACTTGCTCTGCTGAAACCCCTATCTTTTGGATACAGAAGCGGTTATTAGAGGAGTAGAGGTTAAGGATGCCAGATTTTGAATCACCACGCGGTTTACGCTGCTGGGATCAGCCGCCAGGGGCCCCAGTGAATCCTCAGCAGGAGGGTTATGATCTCTCCCTGTTGGAAGATTGTGAAAATGCTTTTCGTTTCACTGCGGTTGCCAGTGCCGCGAAGATTTCGTTACTGATTCGTGATTTTTCACGCTATCTGCCCGGCGAAGCCTTCTTTGTCCTGGAATACTATCCGGAAACGCCCCTGTTGCAGCGCCCGGCATCGCTCACTGACCGCCCGGTCCCAGAAGTCTTCTACTCCCCTTATATGCCGACGGCCGAGATTGTCGGCATGATCCAGCCTTTTCTGGAACGTTTAATCCATGATGGTTTTGTCGGTTTTGGCTTGGCGAACAACCGGCAGGGGCTAGAGGTTTTTTATTCGGAGGAGAAGGTTTTGACCTTCTTTACCGATAACCATCTACGCCTGTGTAGTTTCCTCCAGCGGCAGGGCTTACCCTTCGCTCCCGATCTGATTCTGCCTGCTGATTTTGGACATGACCATCTGTCGCTGCTCGGGATGGATGATCAGCAATTGCCCGCATCTCTGGCCGGGCTGCACCGCGATGATCTCGATTCGGTCAATTTTTGTCAGCAATTGATCGATATGTTCGATATGTATCCGGTGGAAGAGGGGATCTCCTTCTTTTTGACGCGCAAGGAGCAGGATCAGGTTGCGCTGCTGCTCGGTGGGAAGAATGATTTTGCTGAGGTCGGTGAGGTTGATTTCGGTACCCTGCTTTTGAATTGGAGCGATTTTGTCAGCGAATGTGAAGAGGGGTTCGGTGGCGATCTGGAAGAATACCGCCTCTGTCTCAGGCTGCGCGATCTTATTCAGTTCGTGCTGGATGGTGCTGCGCCGGAATTACTTGAAAAGATTGAACGGATTCTGGAGAGCCCCGATGCGACATTCCGGCGAATTCTCATCGATCGGCGTAAGCGGATAGACAGTCCCGATGCGCAGGCTGGCCAGGTCGAGCCTTTCTGGTATCAGGGTGTGGTCCGTCAGCAGGGAGTTGAGCTGCGGCGTGATCTGATCCGTAACGGCTGGTTCGCGCGCTGATGATCTGTCTGCTCGCCGCAACCCCGCATGAAACGAAACTGCTCCGTCAGCAGCTGCCTCTGGTTCCTGATCCGCGCGTGCCGGGTCAGTCCTTCTCCTGTCATTTGTGTAACGAAGATATCCTGCTACTCCACACCGGTATCGGCATCGCCAGTGCCGCCGCCAGTTTGGCACGCCTGCTTGGTCAGTTGACCCCGCAGCTGCTGATCGCTTTCGGTTGTGGTGGCAGTTACGTGGCGAGTGGCTTGGTTAATGGTGATCTGGCCCTGGCTACCTCGGAATATTTCGGTGATCTTGGCTCCGCCACTAAAGAGGGGTTTGTGCCGCTCTCTGAGCTGGGGATTGCGCAGGCTGGCGATGCCCCCCCCCTGTTTGCTCAGCAGTTCGACCTTCAGTCGGTCTGGCAGAGCGAAATCGCGCGGCTGTTAGAGACTGCCCCTGAGTTGTCGGCGGTTACTATCGCCGGCGGCCCCTTTGTCACGGTGAATACCGTTAGCGGGACCCGCGAACTCTCCCTTGGCCTGGAACTGAGAACCGGCGGGATCTGTGAGAATATGGAGGGTGCGGCCCTGGCGCAGGTGGCAGAGTCTTATGCCCTCCCCCTGGTGGAGTTGCGTGGCATCTCAAACCCCTGCGGCACGCGAGACCCTGCCGATTGGGATCTGCCTGCCGGGATGAAGGTTGCCCAGCAGGCGGTCTTACGTCTGCTCAGGGATCTACCATCCTTAAGGGCGACCCTGTGCGCTTAAGCCTCGGCTATTCGCCCTGTCCGAACGACACCTTTATCTTTCATGCCTTAAGTCATGGCTTGATCGAGGCCCCCTTTCGCCTGCAGGTGCGTCATGAGGATGTCGAAACCCTCAACCAGCTGGCCCGGCTGGCGGTCCTCGATCTGACCAAGGTCAGCTATCATGCCTACGGACATCTCCGCGACAACTATTGTCTGTTGCACAGCGGTGGCGCTCTGGGGCGGGGTTGCGGTCCGCTGGTGGTGGCGAGACAGGCGCAGGGGATGGCCTGTCTGAGCGATCAGCTGATTGCGATACCCGGTGAGCTGACCACGGCTAACCTGTTGCTCCAGCTGCATGGTCAGGGCTATCAGCGTCTGAAGGTCCTCTCCTTTGAGGAGATCATGCCCGCGGTCGCCAGGGGTGACGTGGCGGCCGGGGTGATTATCCACGAATCGCGGTTCACCTATCCCGCCTATGGGCTAGTCAAGCTGCTCGATCTGGGGGAGTGGTGGGAGGCAGAGACCGGCCACCCGATTCCGCTGGGCGGGATTCTGGCCCGGCGCAGTCTGGGAGAGGAGTTGATCGGCCAGATTGATGGGGCGATCGCCCGCAGCCTCGAATATGCCTGGCAGCACCCGCAACAGGCCGCAGCCTATATCGCTGATCATGCTCAGGAGGTCGACGCAGCGGTGGTGCGCCAACATATCGAACTCTATGTCAACAATTTCTCGCGCGACCTCGGAGCCGAAGGGATCGCGGCGATTGAAGACCTCTTCAGGCGTGCCGAAGCGCGCGGCCTCATTCCGCAGAGTACCAAATCACTGTTTATCTAGTGTTTTCGATAGCTTAGAATAAAAGAAAGGCCGCCTCCTTAAAGGGAAGCGGCCTTTCCTTGTTTGTATCGCGTAAGCGCCTGAAGCCAAACGCCAAGTGCCGTTACTTTTTCTTGA
>JAAXQE010000274.1 GCA_012974425.1 Geopsychrobacter sp. | reverse complement strand
GAGATCATGGCTGGCGACCTCGAAGTATTAATTCCCGGAGAAGATAGATGGATGATGGTAACCGGAGGGGGATCTTTCGAAGTTCCCGCACAGGCAAAATTCAGTCTGAAAATCAAAACGGTCACCGACTACTGCTGCTCCTACATCGGCTAGCGGATATCCACGTGAAGAAAAGGATCAAGCATGTTTGCGGTCATCTTTGAAGTCTGGCCCACAGCCGAAGGCAAAGCAGAATACCTCGAAATTGCCGCGAACTTGCGTGAGTTTTTAAAGAATCAGGAGGGCTTCATCTCCATCGAAAGATTCCAGAGTCTTAGTGAAGAAGCTAAGGTTCTGAGCCTTTCATTCTGGCAGGATGAGACCGCCATCGCTAAATGGCGCAACCTGTTACAACACAAATCAGCCCAGAAAAAGGGGAAGAATCTCCTCTTCAAGGCCTACCGAATCCGCGTGGCCGAAGTCGTCAGAGATTATTCAGGGGCAGACAGAACTGCGGCTCCAGCTGATTCGATTTCCGTGCTGACCTAGCAGAGCTCAGCCCCCTTTGATGTAGTTTTCCAGCTGGCCGATGATAAATTCCTTCTCGGCGATCGAGGCCTTGACCAGATCGCCGATAGAGACCATACCGACCAGTTCGTCATCATCGATGACCGGCAGATGCCGACAGCGTTTCTCGGTAACGACGGCCATACACTCTTCGACTGTCTGCTCGGGATGCGCATAGCAGACCATCTCGGTCATGATCTGGCGGACTGAAAGCTGCAACGAAGAGAGTCCCTTGAGGATAACCTTACGCGCGTAGTCGCGTTCCGAGACCACACCGACCAACCGACCTTCCTGCATCACCAAAAGCGCACCGACATTCTCCTTCGACATCTTCTCCAGCGCCGAAAAGACACTCGCCTCCCTATCGATACTGAAAACCTGCGCACCCTTGAGACCTAGAATATCCCGGACCGTTTTGACCATAGCCTGCTCCTTTTCTGAAACCCCTGATGAAAGATATTCAGAGCCTATCGAAGAGTGCTCAGTTGTCAAACACCAGGATGTTGTGTGAAATTTCTCAAAATGAAAGACGCTGGCAAAAAAAGGCGAAAAGGGCCTGAACAAAATAAACTCTTGCCTTGAAAAATAATTCCGTGATAAAGAGAATCAACTTTAGAACCCCGTACAGGTGTTGGAAGAATAAACACACAGGTTGTCTGATGGTTTGAAACCACTTCGGCTCTGTTGGTCAAAGTGGTTTTGTTTACATCCAGCGCCCCTGTACGGCACCGGTTCCCGATAAGAATGGGAACACAAAGGAGCAAGAAGATGGCAGAAGGTACTGTAAAATGGTTTAACGATTCCAAAGGCTTCGGATTTATCGAGCAAGACGGGGGCACCGATGTCTTTGCGCATTTCTCCGCTATTGAAAGCGAAGGATTCAAGTCTCTCGCCGAAGGCGAGCGCGTTACTTTCGACGTCGTTGAAGGTGGCAAGGGTCCTCAGGCTTCGAACATTCGCAAGGCCTGATCCAGACCGCAAGACTGTACCAGTTGAAAAAGGGTCAGGCGATTTCGCCTGACCCTTTTTCTTTTGCTTTTCATGAACTAAAGTGACCATGCGGCTACCTCCATATATCAATCGCAAAACAGTCTCCTATGCACTATACGACTGGGGAAATTCAGCCTTTGCCACCACCATAATGGCTGGTTTCTTCCCGGTATTCTTCAAGCAATACTGGAGCCTCGGCAGCGATGCGACCCTCAGCACCGCCCGCCTCGGCTTTACGAATGCAGCCGCAGGCCTGGTCATCGCCCTGTTGGCACCAATTCTAGGTGCCATCTCGGATCGCGGCATCCACAAAAAACATTTTTTGCTCTTCTTCACCCTGCTTGGCGCGGCCTTCTCCTGCGCACTCTTTTGGGTCGGCCAGGGCGACTGGCAACTGGCGGTCGTCATCTACATGGTTGCCACCATCGGCTTTATCGGCTCGAATCTGTTTTACGATTCACTGCTGGTTGATGTCGCCCCGGACCCGCATCGTGATTTCGTCTCGGCCTTCGCCTATTCGGCAGGCTACCTCGGCGGAGGGCTGCTCTTCGCCCTGAACGTAGCCATGACTCTCAAGCCAGATTTCTTCGGCCTGAGTGGCCCCTCCCAGGCGGTACAGATCTCTTTTCTTTCGGTCGGCCTCTGGTGGATTATCTTCAGCTTGCCGCTCCAGTTTTCCGCGCGCGGAAAACTGGAGCGGCAGCAAAAACTTAGTCTGGTTCTGATTCGCGAGGCCTTTCAGCAACTGGCCAGCACCTTTCGCGATATTCGCAGCTACCGCCCGATCCTGCTCTTTCTGCTCGCCTACTGGCTCTATATCGATGGGGTTTACACCATCATAAAGATGGCGGTCGATTACGGCCTCTCCCTCGGCTTTCGCTCCAGTTCCCTCATCACAGCCCTTCTGATTACCCAATTTGTCGGCTTTCCAGCGGCGCTCTTCTTTGGCTGGCTATCAAACCGGATCGGCCCAATCCGCTCGATTCGGATCGCGATCGCGGTCTATCTGGGCGTCACAGTGTATGCTGCCTTTATGCGGACCGAATTGGAATTCTACATTATGGCTGTCACTATCGGCCTGGTGCAGGGTGGCGTTCAGGCCCTGTCACGCGCCACCTTTGCCAATATGATTCCAGCCGAAAAAAGTGCCGAGTTCTTCGGTTTCTACAATATGGTTGGAAAATTTGCGGCTATCCTGGGTCCGGCTCTGATCGCCTTAACCGGCCTGATTGCACATAATGCCGGCCTGGCCGAGACAACGGCAACCCGACTTGGGATATCATCGATTGCGATCATGTTTATCGCCGGCTGGCTCTTACTCGGCGTTGCCGGCAAACACTTTCCTGCCAAGAGAGGGGGGGCAGAATGACAGAAAATATAATATTGATCGGCATGCCAGGCGCCGGCAAGAGTACCCTCGGTGTCCTGCTTGCCAAACAATTAGGTCTCGACTTTGTCGACACCGATCTCCTGCTTCAGCGCCAGGAGGGGATGCGCCTTCAGGAACTTATCTCCCGCAAGGGGATGGACAGCTTCCGCAGGGCCGAGGAAGAGGTGCTCCTGGCACTCAACTGTCAGAGGACCCTCATCGCGACCGGCGGCTCGGTCATCTATTCTGAACTCGGCATGGCCCGCCTGAAGAGTTTGGGGCATCTGGTCTACCTGAATATTTCGCTCCCCCAGTTGACAGAGCGCATCGCAAACATGGGTGAACGTGGTATCCTGATTGCTTCAGGACAGAGCTTTAGTGATCTTCACGCCGAGCGGACGCCACTTTACAGTCGCTATGCCGACCTCGATATCGTAATCGACGGTTTGGGGATTGAGGATGTTTTGCAAAAGATCGAAAAATCTCTCTAAATCCGCTAGAATATTAGCGGCAGAGTACTCTTAGTAAGGGAATTTCATGGCAGAAAAAGAACTTGAAGACCTAACCCGGGCCGGGATTGATGCGCTCGGCCTGGGAGAACCCCTAAAGGCCCTTGCGCTGTTTGAGCACGCCGCCGCCATCGAGATGACCCCTACGGTCCGTTCCTGCCTGGCCTACTGTATGGCGCGTGAACGGGGCCAGATAAAAACCGGCCGTAGCATCTGTGAAGAGTTGATCGAACGTGACGCGAACAACCCCTTTCACCCGCTGAATCTTGGCCGCATCCTCCTCCTCGAAGGGGATCGTCACGCGGCGATAGATGCTTTTCGGGCCGGAATTGAGCTGAGCCCCCATCCACATATCATCAGGGAACTCAACCTGCTCGGCCTGCGTAATTCCCCGATCTTTAGTTTTCTGCATCGCAATAACCCGCTGAACAAGTACCTGGGATTACTCTGTGGCAAACTCTGGCCCTGAATGCAGTCTATTTCAATCCAAGGATGAGTCGGAAGGGTCGAGCTGTCAGAAGACAAGCGCCTGACTCCGGAGGATGCCGTTCAGGCCTTCGGGGTGGTGGTTGGGAACCGGATAGCACAGGGCGAGCTTCGGTTTTTTGGCGATGATGCCCTGTTTCAATGTAATGAGCCCGCCAAGAAGTTGGACCATCAATCCATAGGGGCTCCTGGCAATTAGATGATACACCTTGAGGTGTCGCTTCCAC
>JAAXQE010000258.1 GCA_012974425.1 Geopsychrobacter sp. | reverse complement strand
CTCTGGTATACGCGGGTTGGGTACCACATGACTTAGCTTCGTCGTGTTTTGCTTCCTCTCTCTAGGCTCGTGAGTTCGGTCCATTATGAAAATTTCGCCCAATTTTACGATATGTTCTAGACCGCTCATTTGAAAAGCACAATTTTCGGTAGTAAATTATTGTTGTTTTTGCTAGGATCCCACCTGAATTGTGTTGGTTTCGGTTGTTGTATCCACTGTTGCGAGCCGAGCACAACCTGAATTGATGTTGAGCGAGGGGTAAGGTGATGTTCTATAATGAAATCAGATTTTTTCATAAATTCTTTATTGCCCTGCAATTTTTTTGGGTATTAATCGCGGCATGTGGTTTTGCTTTTAATGTTTACCAAAGTAACAGTGAAGTTTTAGATCTAGCAAAACGGACAGCTTTTTTAATTAAAACACAAAACGACACGCTTAAAAAGTGGGCTCTTTATCAAAGTGAAATGGTGCGATCGAGTGCCCTTGATGAAAAAAACATCCTCTCCCCTGCCAAGATATTGAGTCAAATACAATCTTTTTCACCAGACAAAGGGGTTAAAAGCCGATTTATCAGTCCTTTCCCTATAAATCCTTTGAACTACCCAGATAAATGGGAAAAAGAAATATTCGCAAAACTGCAAAATAAAGAACCCATTCGCATTAAGCAGAAACAAAATAGGGAGTTTCTTTATCGAGAGATTCACCCTATGGTCAGTGAAGAGCGTTGTATGAATTGTCATCCAGAATACAAAGTAAACACTGTTTCTGGTGCGTTAAGCATAATAGTTCCTCTTGCTCCTGTCTGGTCGATGTTGTTAACAAGGTATGTAGTATTCAATATCTCTTGTTTTTTTGTGTGGATCCTAGGTGCACTAGGGATCAATTATGCCAAAAAACAAATCTATAAGCACTTTCAGCAAAGACAAAAACTCCAAAGTGAATTGCACTATAGTAATAACCTTTACAATGCACTAAGTGCTTCAAATCAAGCAATGGTTCGCATCAATAACCAAGAGGAACTTTATCAGGAGATCTGTCTCATTTCCGTAAAATTTGGTCAGTTTCAACTTGCCAGTGTTTCTTTGGTTGACAAGGAGTCTACTGAACTTTACCCGGTTGCCAGCTTTGGTGACAAATCCTACTGCAAATATGTCGAGAGAGTTAAGGTTGGAACTGATCCTGCGCATCCAGAGGGAAGGGGCCCAACAAGCCTGGCTATTCGCGAACGTCGTACAGTTATAACAAACAATTTCTTAAAGGATTTAGCCGGGTCTCCTTGGGAAAAAGAAGCGCGTCAAGCAGGAATTCAATCATCTGCTGCTCTACCGATTTATTGTTCGGATAAAGTGATTGGTGCGCTTAAAATTTATTCTAGCCAGAGAGATTTCTTTACACCTTCAAGGACAACGCTCTTAGAACAACTGCGTGATGATCTAAGCTTTGCTTTGATGAGTTCTGAATTAAAAAAACGTGAGTTGCAGGTTCAGAAAGAGCTTCTCGATTCTCAAAAGTTCAACCAAGTTCTCCTCAATGCGTTACCTTACATCGCAATCCTAGCTAGCTATTCAACCAACAAAGTTGTAAATGCCAATCGCAAAGCCCTTGAAGCTGGCGTTGTAATTGGAGAGTCCAGTCCTTATTGCCAAACAATACCAAATCAAGCACATAATCGCTCGGGAACAATTGAGAAAAAAAATAAAGATGATCGCTGGGAGAAGGTTTGTTGGAAACCTGTAGATAGCGAAGGTCAAGACCTTTATCTTCATTATGCGATAGATGTTACTGCACGGAAAAACCAAGAAGAAAAAATGTATTCGAAAGCTCACACCGACCCTTTAACTGGTGTTACAAACCGCCGTTACCTGTCCCAATTAATCAATAAAGTTATTTCTGAAGAAAAAACTTGCGAATTCAGTCTAGTGGTTATTGATTTAGATAAGTTCAAGCCCATTAACGATACATACGGACACAGTGCTGGTGATCAGGTTCTTATAAAGGTTGCTGAACGTTTAAAAAAAGCACTCCGAACGGAAGACACTGTCTGTCGCTGGGGAGGGGATGAGTTCGTTTTGTTTTTGTCAAATTCATCGACCGAACTAACTGAAAAAATTCTTTCCAGAGTTTTAAATGTATTTAAAGAGCCTTTTAGGATCCTAGATTTTAATATTCCCATCTCTGCAAGCATTGGGTATGCACGCTATCCCGATGATGCAAATTCCGAGGGTGAGCTATTTAAGCTCGCCGACAAACGGATGTATCGGAATAAAATGGGGCAACTTATAACGTTTCCAGTTCGAGAGAAAGTTTAAAATCGGTAAATTGCACAGGGGGGGGACTGCCCATTATTGCAAGCCTCGACTTGTGGGACATCGGGCAGGGGCTACTTCAGCTCGATAGCGCCAATCGGGTGTAAGCGTCTCGGAAGTTGCTCCAGATCTAATTATGGGTTTGGAGGCAGCCCAGATTGAGCGGGTCCTGAATATCGCGCAATCCAACACGCTGAGCACTGGATCTTTGATCAATGATTTGCTGCAAGGCAAAAAAGTCTTAGAAGTTGTTCCACCCAAAATCAGGATATGTTGACCCTTGCAAAGGGCATATTCCTACAGACCCTGCAAGGCGGTACACTTCGGCCGGGAGAGGTTACGGATCTCGAAATTGAAAGTTTCGGTAGCGCGTCTCTAAAGTTGTGTCAGGTGGGAACTGCAGCAAATCCCTTGTCTTGGGTGTTTTGAGACGCTAGGAGTCACTGTCGGTTACACACGCGTATCACCCCTTAAATCCAGAAGACCCTTAGCCGATAATCCCTGAGAAAGAAGAGCCAGAGAAGTTCGAATATCGTCCGGCCTGGGGAACCGTGCTGGACTCGCACATCATGCTGTCGCCAACTCATACCCAAAAGTTAACGCCCACTTTATAACATCAGAGCGGAATTGAATATGATGGTGATCATTTTACCTTTTTAAGGGATATGCTGACGGAGTAATCCTGGATGATCCGCGCCATGGCGCTCTTCAACACATCAGCAGAGAGCCGCTGCTGGGGTGGGGTGTTAAATTCAATGTTCTGACCCGTCAGCTTGTTGCTCCCCGCCGCCATGACGCGTGGTATGGCCTGGTGGAGCCCCTGCTTGATGGCGGCAAGGGTTTTGGGGGTTAGCTCAATGGCGGCGTAGCTGGCCGGTGCGCCGAGGGGGGAATGGAACATCGGCAGATGGAATTTGGTCTCGCCGGATGTTTCCAGGCCAAAGCGTAACTTAAACGGCAGTTCGACTGCGTCAAGGGCGACCCGGAAATCCCCGCTGAACTCATCCCAATTGACGGAAAAATCGGACAGGGTCACAGCCTGTGGCTCGACGAAAACCTGTACATGCTTGTCGAGCCAGGCGTGGACTTCTTGAATCTGCTTTTTAATGTCTTCGTTCATCTCGGGCCTTTTCTTGTTAATAGACTATCTGACTATTCATGAGCTGGCTGCATTGTTGCGCAGGTTCTGTCGGCCAAAAGCGGCGACAAGGGCTGATAGGCATAGGTTGCCAGCCGTTCACTGGCGCGGGTAATCGCCACGTAGAGCAGGTTCCTGCTGAGGGTCGTATTCGGGTAGTTCTTGGCTGATGGGTTCCACAACACAACGCCGGAGAACTCCAGGCCTTTGACCTGGTGGACATTGGTGATGATGACCCCCGGTTTGAAATTGAAGGTCTTGGTCTCAAGCCGCACCCCCGTGAGCGATTTCAGTCTGTCGTAGAGTTCCTGGGCCTCATTCTTATAGCGGCAGACGATGGCGGTCAAGCTTTTGGGTTCCGCCCTGAGCAGCGCTCTGATGGCGCGATAGAGGGCTATCTCGGCCTCTTCTCTGGTGTGAAAAGCATGGCTGCGTGGTTCTGGCCCCTCCTTGACGACCCTGGTTGCCGGTCGGCCGGAGACCCTTGAGGCCAGGGCCATGATCTGCGCGGTACTGCGATAGCTGACGGTTAACTCGGTGCTGTCCAGGCCGATCTTGGTCAGATCGGCCTGAAAGGAGGGGAAGCCGCCGTCATCCAGAAAATCGAGAATCCTCTGGTTGGTGTCGGCACAGACGGTCAGGCTCTTCTTGTCGGTACTGGCAGCGGCCAGACAGTCGAGTTCGATCCTGCTTAAGTCCTGGGCTTCGTCGATAATGATATGATCGAACCAGTTCAGACCGAGCTGGATGGTCTGCCCGGCATGCCTGAGCTGAATCAGGCGCAACAGGATGCCCTTGTCGGCGAAATCGAGGGCGAACTCATTACCTGCGAGACAGCCGCGGTAATGCTCCTGAAAAGCGCGGACCATTGCGGTATCGCCCAGATATTGTTTGGTCAGTTGTGGATGGCTGTAGGCCTGAAAAAGATCTGTGAGCGCCATCTCCGGTGGTTTTGTTTGCCGGGCATAGGCTTCTAAAAGATCGCGCATCCGGCAGGATTTCTTGAGTTCGGTGAACTGCTGCTTGCGTGCATCCATGCCGCGGAAGTTACCGACCCGGGCCAGGGCTTCCTCCACCCAGGAATGGAATGTCTTGACCGGTGTCCTGGCATCGATCAGTTCGCGCGAGGTGTCGAGCACGTAGCCCTGCAGGGCGCGATTGAACATGACCACCATGCAGCGCTCAGGGCGAAAGGTTGCAGGATGGTTAAATACCAGGTAGGAGAGGCGATGCAGGGCAACGGTGGTCTTGCCACTGCCCGCTCCGCCGGTCAGATAGGTACAGCCGAGGTGGTTCTTGGTAATCAGTCTGAACTGTTCGGCGGAGATCAGCGCGATGATATCGACAATCCGATAATCGCCCTTATTCTCCTTGATCTGCTGGGTTGTCAGTGAGCGGCCGTTGAAGGTCCACTCCCCCTCAATCTTCTCATAGATAAGGTCGGTGCCCTCGATGCGCTGCAGGTTGCTGCGCGAGATAGCATAGCTCAGCTTTTTCTCGACGACCCCCTCGCGGGCCCTCCCGACCATGTCCTCTTCGTATTCTTCGCCCTCATCGTATTCGTAATAGAGTTGCGACAGTTCGGCCTTGCGCCAGTCGATGACCAATGGTCTGGTCCCGACCAGCAGACCCTGTTTACCGATCAGATAGGTCTTCTGGCCAATCCGCGGGTCATTGTCGTTGATGCTCAGGGCGGCGAAGTAGGGTTCGCCTTGCGAGCTATGGGCCAGCTTGTATTTCGCCGGATCATAGGCGCTGAGCCGGCGGATTTCGGAGGTCAGCTTGTCCTTCTCACGCGGATTGACCGACTCGTAGCGCTGCCTTTCCAGGCTGCGAATCATCGCATCATGGGCGCGGATCTTCTCGGTGCGGTCCTTCTCATTCTCTTTGATGGCGGTCAGGACGTCTTGCAGGCGCTCTTCTTCGCGGTGGATAAATTCTTTTTGGTGCTGGTTACTCATCTGTTCTCCTACAAACCTTGCGCGCCTGGACCCTGTGGCGCGCCGATTTTTTTTAAATGGCGTGACACCATATATCGCGGCCGCATTTAGAGCCAAGTAAAAGTGCATACAGCAGGAACGGCTGAAATCAAATTCGAAAAAGGTGCGCACGGGGTAGAAGAGGATAGCGCAGCCCTGAAAAAAAAGCAGTTGCCCGGCTCTTCAGTGAGTTTATTGTTCCATCGCGCTAGCAGTCCGTCGGTCTTAATGCCGTTGGTGGAGGTCAAGCCCGACAGCCTCCTAGATATCGGCCATGGGATTATTGAGAGTAAAAACAGGTAGAATGGGGAGGACACCCTTTTTTTTCATAGAAAGGATCTCTGATGCCCGAGCTGATACATGAAACCTGCATCCCATGCCGCAACGGGGCGGCCCCGGCGAGCGCAGCGGAAATTACCGTCTGGCTGGCGCAGCTCCCCGAGTGGCTGATCGTCACCCGCGACGCTGTTCCGCGTCTGAGCCGCAGCTTTAGATGCAAAAACTTCCGCGAGGCGCTGGACTTCACCAACCGGGTCGGTGCCATGGCCGAGGCCGAGCGGCACCATCCCGAGCTGCTCACCGCCTGGGGCGAGGTGCGGGTCAGCTGGTGGACCCATAAGATCGGCGGGCTGCACCGCAACGACTTCGTCATGGCCGCCAAGACCGATCGCCTCTGCGCTGGCGACTAGAGGGATGCTCCCTCTGCTGGCCGCCGATCTGGTGGTGCTGCTGCATCTGGGCTTTATCATCTTTGTGGTCTGCGGCGGCCTGCTGCTGTCGCGCTGGCCTCGATTACTCTGGCTGCAGCTGCCTGCAGTTGTGTGGGGGGTACTCCTCGAATTCTCTGGCTGGATCTGTCCCTTGACCCCGCTGGAGAATCGGCTGCGACGGCTGGCCGGGGAGGCCGGTTATCAGGGGGGCTTTGTAGAGCAGTACCTGCTGCCGGTCATCTATCCAGCGGAGTTGACGCGGGAGTTGCAGGGGGCGCTCGGCGCAGGGGTTGTGCTGATCAACCTGCTGATTTACGCGCGCATTTTTGTCCGGTGGAGAAAAGGCCTGCGGGGCTAGGGGGTAAACGTTGAGAATGCCGTGGTCATGGGCTTTTGCCATCCGGGGCGCAGTTTTTCGTTTTTCGCAAAATAATCGCTTTTTCTGCTCGCAACCGGATAAAAAGCCTGAGATGATGTGGGTTGCTTCTGACTAAAAATCAAATCCGAAAGTAGATAAATGGAAAATTACGACCTGATTGTTGTCGGTGGGGGTCCCGCTGGAATCTTTGCGGCTGGTTTCGCTGCGCTGCAAGGGAGCAGGGTTTTGCTGCTCGAAAAAAATCGGCGCTGCGGGGCCAAGGTCCTGATAACCGGCAAGGGGCGGTGTAATATCACTCACGCCGAAGAGGATCCGCGGCGTTTTATTGAGGCCTTTGGGCGCCAAGGCAAAGCCTTCTTGACCGCACTCTATGCCTTCGGAGTCGACAAGGTCGTCGAATTTTTTGAGGAGCGCGGGCTGAAGTTAAAGACAGAACGGGGCGGGAGGATCTTCCCGGAAGAGGGGGATGCGGCCTCGGTGCAGAAGGTTCTGGACCGCTTTCTTCAGGATTCGGGGGTCGAGCTCTCGACCTCCTGTCGGGTTGAGAAGTTCAGATTCGAAGCGGGTAGGGTCGCTTCAGTTCTGACGACAAGAGGGGAATTTTCGGCCAATAGCTATATCATCGCGACCGGTGGACTCTCCTATCCCGAGACCGGCTCAACCGGCGATGGCTATGCCTGGGCTGAACAGGCCGGGCATCAACTTGTTTTGCCGCAGCCGGCGCTGGTGCCGATTCTGCTGGATGTCGACTGGACCGCCGAGGTGAGTAACTTCAATCTGAAAAATGTTGAGGTGCGGGTCGTCCGGCAGGAGAAGGTCATTGCGCAACGTTTCGGCGAGGCCTTCTTTACGCGCGATGGGATCGGCGGTCCGATTATCCTCGATTTAAGCACCAGCGTGCGTGAGGCGCTCAAGCAGGGCAAGCTCAGTCTGTACCTCGATCTGAAGCCGGCGCTCGACACCGAGACCTTCGATCGCCGTTTGCAGCGTGAACTGGCGGCGCAGGCGAACCGCAACTTTGGCAACTCATTGGAGGGCCTATTGCCGAAGGCGTTGATCCCGATCTTTCTGCGCCTTGCCAGTATCGATCCACAAAAAAAATGTCATTCGATCACCCGTGAAGAGCGCCAGCAACTGCTCGGACTCTTCAAAAACCTGGAATTGCCGGTTGCCGGGGTCGCCGGATTCAAGAAGGCAATTATCACCTCTGGTGGAGTTGCGCTGAAGGATATCGACATGCGCAGCATGCGCTCCAGGAAAATTACTAATCTCTATTTTGCCGGAGAGGTAATCGATCTTGACGGGCCAACCGGTGGCTACAATCTGCAGGTCTGCTGGTCGACCGGGTACCTGGCCGGGATCAGCGCCGCGGGCGATACTTGATCGGAAAAGCTGCCAGCTAGCCCTTTTGCGCGCCGGTCGGATCTACATTATTGGTACTCGGCTTAAATGATTGCTTGAGGGCCGGGGATCACATAGAGCAGAATTGCAAAGAAATGCAGACTGCTGCCAGCTATGACAAACAGGTGCCAGATCATGTGGTTGTAGGGGATCCGTTCCCAGGCATAGAACAGGACTCCGCCGGTATAGGCCAGTCCGCCAGCCAGCAATAAGAGCAGTCCGCCCGTCGCGACGTTGGCCAGCATGGGACCTGCGGCGAAAATCACCACCCAGCCCATGGCGATATAGAGCAGGGTCGAAAATGCGGCCATTTTTTTGGGCACGAAGATCTTGCCCAGTACGCCAACGATCGCCAGGCTCCAGATAATGCCGAAGAGTGACCATCCCCAGGGGCCGCGCAGGCTGATCAGGGCAAATGGCGTGTAGGTCCCGGCGATCAGCAGGTAGATCGCCGCATGATCGAATACCCGCAAAATCTTTTTCGGTCTCGGCAGCGGGATGCTGTGGTAGAGGGTGGAGGTTGTGTAGGCGAAGATCAAAGTGACACCAAAGATGCTGCATGAAACCAGATGCCAGGTGTCGCCATGGATCGCTGCGGAATAGACCATGCTGACCAGCCCGATGATCGCCAGCAGTATGCCGATCCCATGGGTGATGCTGTTCGCCACTTCTTCACCGAAAGCGTAACGCGGTTCGTCCATATCTCTGGCCATCGCTGCTCCTCCTTCTAAAAGATGCCTGTCTCTTTTTCTATCACGACCGCCTTGGCTCTGTGTGGGCGCAGCAGGAGTTTTACGCAACTTTTACGTACAGGTGAAATTCGATGAAATAATTAAAGAGTAATCTTTTGCATCGCAGTAGATTCAGAGTATATTTGGCGAATGTCCTTTTTTAGCAAATGAAACTGTTCACTTTTTTAAAGGGGTTTAGCGATGATTCCATACCGTTCAGCAACGACAACCAGCGGCCGTAATATGGCAGGCGCGCGCTCGCTCTGGCGTGCAACAAACGTTAAAGAGAGCGATTTCGGCAAGCCGATCATTGCTGTAGTCAATAGTTTTACCCAGTTTGTCCCGGGCCACGCGCATCTGAAGGATCTTGGCCAACTGGTCTGCCGTGAGATTGAGAAGGCCGGCGGCATCGCCAAGGAGTTCAACAGCATCGCGATCTGCGACGGTATCGCCATGGGACACGGCGGCATGCTCTACAGCCTGCCTTCGCGTGAAATCATCGCCGATTCGGTCGAATATATGGTCAATGCGCACTGCGCCGATGCCATGGTCTGCATCAGTAACTGTGACAAGATCACCCCCGGCATGCTGAACGCGTCCTTACGTCTGAATATTCCGTCGATCTTCGTCTCGGGTGGACCGATGGAGGCAGGCAAGGCGGTTCTGAGTGATGGCGAGAAGGCCCTCGATCTGGTCGATGCCATGGTTATGGCCGCCGATGATGCGGTGAGTGATGCCGACTGTCTTGCGGTCGAGCGTTCGGCCTGTCCGACCTGCGGCAGTTGCTCGGGGATGTTTACCGCCAATTCGATGAACTGTTTGACCGAAGCTCTGGGTCTGAGCCTGCCCGGGAATGGAACCCTGCTGGCCACCCATGCGCGGCGGCGCGATCTGTTTGAAGAGGCCGGGCGGCGCATTGTCGAGCTGACCAAGCGTTATTACGAGCAGGAAGACTGCAGTGCCCTGCCCCGCAGCATCGCGACCCTGCCGGCTTTCCGCAACGCCATGTGTCTCGATATCGCCATGGGCGGTTCGACCAATACCGTACTCCACCTGCTGGCGGCCGCCCAGGAGGCTGGTGCCGCATTCAATATGCAGGAGATCGATCTCCTGTCGCGTAAGGTCCCGCATCTGTGTAAGGTCGCGCCATCAACGCCTGACTACCATATGGAGGATGTTCATCGCGCCGGTGGGGTCTTCGGTATCCTCGGTGAGCTGGCGCGTGCCGAACTACTCGACACCTCGGTCGCCACCGTCCATGCCCCCACTCTGGCTGAAGCCTTGAGCCATTGGGATATCGCCGCCTCGGCCGCGGCTGAGGCCGAAGAACGTTTTCTCGCCGCTCCCGGGTGCAAGCCGCTGCTGGAAGCCTTCGGTCAGTCGCGCCAGTGGGAGAGCCTCGATACCGACCGTGAGGCGGGTTGCATCCGTAACCTTGAACATGCCTACAGCAAGGACGGTGGCCTGGCGGTGCTTTACGGTAACCTCGCGCCTAACGGTTGTATCGTCAAAACCGCCGGGGTCGATGAGTCGATTCACTGCTTTAGCGGTCGCGCGCGGGTCTTTGAAAGCCAGGATGATGCCGTCGAAGCGATCCTGGCCGACCAGGTGGTGGCCGGAGATCTGGTGCTGATCCGTTACGAAGGGCCCAAGGGTGGTCCGGGGATGCAGGAGATGCTCTATCCGACCAGTTACCTGAAATCGAAGGGACTGGGTAAGGCCTGTGCCCTGGCGACCGACGGCCGCTTCTCCGGCGGCACCTCGGGGCTGTCGATCGGCCATGTCTCGCCCGAGGCGGCCAGTGGCGGTGCCATCGGACTGGTCGAAGAGGGGGACAAGATCTTGATCGATATCCCGCTGCGCAGTATCCGCATCGATATCAGTGATGAGCTGCTCGCAGAACGGCGCAAGCAAATGGAAGCCAAGGGGGAGAAGGCCTGGCAACCGCTTGACCGTCGGCGCGAGGTCAGTACGGCCCTTAAGGTTTATGCGGCGATGGCGACCAGTGCCGATCGGGGTGCGGTGCGTGATCTGCAGGCCCTGACGGGCAAGCCTTAGCGAAGACTGTTCTTCGCAGACCAATGATGTTGCTCCCTGGCTGGGGCGTAGCGCTTTTGGGTGATATTTTGTTTTGCGGTTGCTGGCAGGAGTTACTCCTGTCGGCAACTCTTTTGCTGGAGGAGAGTGATGACTGATGCAAGGGTCAGCCTGCAGGATCTTAAACAGAAGATGGCTGAATTCGTACGCGAGCGTGACTGGGAGCAGTTTCATACCCCGAAGAATATCTCGATGTCGATTGCGATCGAGGCGGCCGAACTGATGGAGCACTTCCAGTGGTTGACCGTTGAGCAAGCGCAGCAGCCAGATGCCGCGGCGCTGGCCGAGATTGGCGAGGAACTGGCCGATATCGTCATCTATTCGCTCTCGATGGCCAACATTCTCAAGCTGGACCTCGCCCAAACCGTGCTGAACAAGATGGAGAAGAATATCCGCAAATACCCGGCGGACAAGGTGCAGGGCAAGGCCCACAAATATACCTATTATCAGGATCAGGATAGCAGTGAGTGCTAAGAAGCCGGGGAAACCGGCCAAGAAATACAGCCAGGCGTCACGCCTGCACGATGTGATTCGTATCCTGGAGCATCGCTACGGCGCAACCGTCGAGGAGCTGGTCGATGAATGCCAGGTGACGAGGCGCACCGTTTATCGCGATCTGACGGCGATCGAGGATGCCGGTTATCCCCTGGTCAAGGAGACCCAGGATTCGGGTGAGGTGCTCTACCGTTTTGTCGCCGGATTCAAGCAGTTGCCGCCGATCACCTTCAGCCTTGAAGAGTTGATGACCCTCTACCTCTGTCGCGGCCAGCTCTCCTTTCTGCAGGGGACGCCATTTCAAGATGACCTTGATGCCGTCTTTGCCCGGCTGCGTTCCGGCTTGCCACCTCGTTCGGTTGCCCATCTTGAACGCATCGCCGAGACCGGCAGTTCAAAGATTCAGGGTTTTCGTGATTACACCCGCCAGCGTGCGATTCTGGCCAACCTGCGGCAGGCGCTGCTCAAGCAGCAACGCTGCCGGATCCGCTATGCTCCGGCGCGCCGCGCGGCGAGTGAATACCTGTTTGACCCCTACACGCTCCTCTTCTACAACAGCTCCCTCTACCTGGGCGGTTACGCGCATAATCGCCAGGCGTTACGCCTGTTTCTGGTCGATCGCATCGAAGACCTTAGCGCCACCGATGAGCGCTTCGAGGTGCCCGATGATTACGCCTCGCGTCAGTTGACCGGGGGCGCCTTCGGCCTGATCGACGAGGGGCCTGCGCGGGAGCTCGACCTGCTGTTTGCCGCGCCCATCGCTCACTTGATTCGTGAACGGATCTGGCATCCCGATCAGATCCTTGAAGAGCGCGACGATGGCTCGCTGCGGCTTAAATTCAGTGCGGCTGGCGATACCGAGATCCTGTCATGGCTCAGTTCATTGATCCCGCACGTTCAGGTTCTGGGGCCGGAAAGCCTGCGCCAGGATTTTTTAGCAGCCCTGCGTCAGACCCTGGAAATATCAGAACAGTTCAGTCTGTGACATATTCCGTCACTCCTCTTGGCTAGATTATCGTTAAGCAACAGTCTGCTAACGATACTTAAGAGGAGGCCATGATGATTTCCCATTTCAATCTTTCCTGTAGCGATAATTCCCTCTATTTCGAGATCTCCGCTATTCAGCAGGATTCCGGTGGGTTGAAGATCACCGGAATCGTCGGCGATGGCAGCGCCGAGGCCTGGTTTGAGGCTTGTGTCGCTGAGCAGTTGCAGGTTTGTGTCTTGCCGATATGGGAAGGGGGGAGTGACTCGCTCTGCCAACGCTATGATCAGGGTGCGATTGAGCAGGGACTGATCGGCTGCCTGGAGGATGTCAGCTTCCGCACTGAAAAAACCTTCGACCCCGACACTGGTTGCTGGCAGGAGAAGATTGTCGCCATTGCCAAACCTGCAACCCCCAGTCTCTGGTCTATGCCGCGCACCGAGCGACTTTACCTGCGGGTCGGTGAAAAAGGGCCGATCTGGCAAGGGCAGGTGTCATCCTGAATCTCCCCCCTGTCGCTAGCGGGTCGTTTGCATTTTAGCCGGAGCTGGGGTAGAAGAGGGCACCTTTTTGCCTTGTCGGGGAACTTGCGATGCGCCAATTGATTCTGGCTTCAACCAGTCCATATCGTCTCCAATTGATGCGGCAGCTCCAGCTGCCCTTTATTACCGCCGCCCCCCCATTCAAGGAGAGCATCGATCACTCGATCACGCCCGAATTGCTGGTTCGTCATCTTTCGCTGGGCAAGGCCCGGAGTCTCGCCGCAAAATATCCCAATGCAGTGATTGTCGGTTCGGATCAGGTTTTTGTCGATCAACGTGGCCGTGCGGTAGGCAAGCCCGGTAGCGAAGCAGCCGCTATCGCCCAGCTCAAACAGATGGCCGGGCGCACCCATACCTTCTACACCGGCCTCGCACTGTTTGATAGTGCCAGCGGCACGCATCAAACCGATTATTCATCCTTCGCGGTGACCCTGCGTGAGTTGAGCGATGCGCAGATTGCCGACTATGTCAAGCGGGAGAAGCCCTTTGAGTGCGCGGGTGCGTTCAAGGTTGAAGGCTTGGGGATCGCGCTGATGGAGAAGATGGACGGGGATGACTACAATACCCTGATCGGTCTGCCGCTGATCAAACTTGTCAGTATGCTCAAGCAGTTTGGGGTCGAGGTCTTCGGCTCTGAGGAGTGAAGCTTAGGCTCTCCTGACAGCCCGGACCAAATGCGCAATCAGGAGAGCGATGAAAGCCCTGCCGCTCAGCCGAAGGTGCGATTCTCCTGTTCCTGAACCCGAATGAAGGTCGTACGTTTGCTGAG
>JAAXQE010000146.1 GCA_012974425.1 Geopsychrobacter sp. | reverse complement strand
CCGATGGCGGCACTGAGCTCGGGCCGCTCGAACAGGCCCATAGCGACCCAGAGGTGACCGGGGTGGGCGGCACGCGCAGCGATCATCCGCGCCAGAATCAGCGAAGCAAACTGTGGCCAGCCGAACCGGTCCTGGCGAACAAGGCCGAGCAGCAGGTTCTGCACCTCTGGATTGATTTCAGGCGCGGTTGCGGTTTTCAGGCTCGGGTTGGCGAAGAGTTGTTCTCTCGCAACGGCCGGGAAAACCCTGAGGAGTAAGGTGTCGAGCATCAACTCTGACAGATTGAGGGCTTGATGCAACGGAACAGATTCCAGATCAGCTATGCTCAACAGACAGGCGAACAGATGGCGGTCTTCAACTGAGATCGCTTTTGCCGTTGCACTGTCGCTAAGTGCGCGATAAACAGGGTGATCCGCTGTCAGCAGAGGCCCATGCTCTGTCGCCGAGGGATCAATATTTGTCGTGACCCTTGCGACCTTCTGCTGGATGGAGCTAACCGCAGCCTGCAGGGCTTCGATGGCCAGATCAGCGCAGTAGCTGCGTTCATCTGGGAGGCCACCTAAGCTCTGGTTGAGCGTTTTTCCGTCAAATCTGGCGACCTTGACCAGTTGTTCGCCCTCGGCAAGTTCAGCTGCAGCGGCACAGGCGGCCATGGTATAGCCACAACCGAAGACCTGGTAACGCACCTGTTTGATAAGATCCTGTTCAGTTTGCAGGGCAAAACGAACCGCCAGTTTTTGCCCGACTTCCTCGGCCCCCAGACCGACTTCGCCGATGCCGTCAGGCTGGAGGAGAGTCCCGGCGCGGCTGTCGTCGCTGGCGTATTTGAGGATGGTTTCGCTGTAGCCGGTCATTTCTTGTTCCTTTTTTGATTAAGAACTCGGTCAAGGTCGCGGGTTGCGCCCCGCACAGGCCCTACTTTCTTGTTACGCGACAAGCAAGTAAACAAAGAAACCCGCCGGTTTTGCGCTAAATGTCAGCCGGCCGCTAAATGTGCCCGTAAAGCCGTCGCCGCATTCGCACACTCAAAGAGAAAGTAAGCTCCCCCCTCATACAGCACATCATTCTTGAGCGGATTGCCGACCTGCTCCCAGTTAGGGAATCCGCGCAGCACCAGGCCTTTGTCCAACCGATGCGCCAGAGCTTCACAATGAAAGTTGCCGACGATCAGGTCGTAGTCATCGGCCAGATGTTCGGCATCTTCCAGGTCACCAACCAGCACTTTTTCGGCCCTGATCTTCTCCAACTGTGGAGAATCGACGGTTGGAATCGCCACAGTCACCTGGCCACCTGCGTCGTAGAGGGACTGACAGATTCCAGCAATCTGATCCGGTTCGGCGACCACCAGAAAACGGGTCTGGCCGAGGGAGAAATGGCTATCGAGCATGGCGTCCTGCAAGCGCTGACGCCAACGAGCCACCGGGATTGGTGGTGCGCTGAAGCCGGTTTCGGCCAGCAGCAGTTCAGCCAAGGCATCTGTCGCCTCCAGCCCGTGCAGATGGGCAAAATGTCGATGGCGCATCGCCGGATTGTTCTTCAGCAGGGCGGCGGCACTTGTCTGCATCGAATCCCCGACGCTGATCACCAGTCCGGCATCTCCCAGCATCTTGATCTCTTCAACCGAGATGCCGCCGCTCGAGAGAGAGGCCTGCTTGTCACCCAGGTGTCCATCCAGGGAGGTCGATAGATCGGGCAGAGCCAGCACGTTGAAGCCGAAACCCTCGATAAACTGCTTGATCTTTTCAACCTCGATCGGCTGCAAACTGACGTGCGGCAACAGCACCAGCTTATTGTCATTGACCGCTTCGCTTGGCTCGACCAGCTGCTCAATGATCGCCTTGCAGGTCAGCGCCCAGCCACTCTCTAAGCCCCCTTCGTAATCGGGGGTATTCACGTAAACGAGAGGATAGTCGACCTGCGAGGACACACCGCCGATATCATCTCCCTTGGTCTCAGGCAGGCCGGTGGTGTGCAGGCCGATCAGACTCGGGCTAACCTTCTTGCAGATGTTCTTGACCGACTCGACGATGCTGTAATCGCCGCCATCGAGCACCGCAATGGCGTCGGTGACCGCCGTGGTCTGGATGGCGATCGGCTCACAGAAATGGCGGGTGTAGAAGACCTTGGTGAAACTGGTACAGCCTTGGCCACCGTGCATCAGCGGCATGCAGCCATCGACCCCTAAAAAGGCCAGGGTCGCGCCCATCGGCTGGCTGAGCTTGAAGGGATTGACCTGCAACGGCTTGACGCTTTTGTGGCTTACTTCTCCCATGGTGCCCTCCGTGCGGCGAGTGTAAAGACCGGGTTTTGCAGCGCATGCTTCAGATCCTCGGCCAGGTTCAGCAGGCCCTCATAGCCGCCGTAACTCTTCTTCTTTTCCTGATTGACATCGGCGAAGGCGATCCCTTTTTTGATCGCGGTGTACAAAGAACGGCCGCCAGCCAGCAGCAGATGCGCGCCCTTCTCCTCGATCAATTTGGCCTGCTCGACACCAGGGTTCATCATCAACACCCCGTCCCTACCGAGGGTCTGGCGCGCCTTCTCCCGATCATCTTCGGTCGCCTTCTTGACCGCCGTGGCGACCACTTCGATGCCCAGATCCTGCAGAGCCGCGGCGATCGACCAGGTCTTGTTGCCACCGGTATTCAGCACCGCTTTCTTGCCGGCAAACAGTGCGCGGTAGGGTTTCAGTTTTTCTTCAAGTTTCGCTTCTTCACGCAGGATCAAAGCTTTGGTGCGCGCGATCAGATCCAGATTGCCCAGCGCTTCGGCAATCGCCAGCAGGCCCGCAGAGGTGTCGCGCTTGCCGTAAAAAGAGAGGGAGACCTGCGGGATGCCGTACCGCTCCTGCATCTTGCGCGTCAGCGAGATCAACGACTTGGCGCAGACGATGACGTTGAGTCTGGCGCGATGGGCACAACGGATATCGGCAATACGCCCGTTGCCACTTAGGGTCGACAGGATGCGGATGCCGAGTTCGTCGAGCAGGTGCGCGTACTGCCACATGTCGCCGGTGACGTTGTATTCACCGATCAGGTTGATATCGAAGGGGGTGGTCGTTTCCGGTTCGAGCGTACCGATCAGATTGAGCAGCACGGCCTCCCCACCGAGGCGACTGCCCAGATTCTTGCTGCCGACAAAACCGGGCGCATGGACCGGCACCATCGGCACCCCGTGCTTGTCTGCGGCCTGCTTGCAGATCAGATCGAGATCGTCACCGATCATCGCGGTGACACAGGTGGCATAGACGAAAACTGCTTCGGGCGAGTAGTGCGTCATGATGTAGTCGATGGCCTTGGTCAGCTTCTCTTCCCCACTGAAGACCACATCGCTGAGACTGATGTCGGTGGTGAAGCCCATCTGGGTCAGGTCGCGCCCCGGCCAGTCGGTCTGGGTGGCGCGGGTCTCCCAGCTGCTGGCGAGGCAGGTCATCGGACCATGCACCAGGTGAGCGGCATCGGCATAGGGGAAGAGTGAGATCTGCGCGCCCTCGAAGGCACAGCCGCCGGTGGTCGCGCCCGGGGTCGGGGCGTTGCAAGCCTGCGTCCTGGTCTTATTGTGCGCGCAGGCGCTCTCGTCGAGCAGTTCCTTGATCTTCGGTTTCTGAGACACGACAAACCTCTTTTCCTTAATCCAGAGATTTAAACCCGTCGCGTCATTGGGAGGGATTATACGGTGCTACATCCTTGGAGCTGCCAACAACTATCAGCAAGAGCCTTGCCAGTTTGTCCAGTCCACCATTCCTGCAGCGCGAGCGCTCAGCCCGACTGCTGATGGACTATTGTGCGGGCAACCGTCCCAGCGTTTGCCACTTTTTTGTGCAGCTTGTTGCATTTCCCCCGGCATTTCACCCCACCGACTGCGAATCTTGCTCAAGGCACGGCTTTTGCTCAAAATAGCTGCAGAACCACCGGCAAGGTCGCCGGTTCTCGGCAATGTTGCCCCGAACGCTCATTGACAGCGTGCGGGGCTTTTTCGTTTGCGAGGTGCCCATGAACAGCTCATTTGAACAGAAGATCGTGATCGACGACACTACCCTGCGCGACGGTGAACAGACCGCCGGGGTGGTCTTCTCGCGCGCCGAGAAGATCCACATTGCCCGCACCCTGGATGAGATCGGCGTCGGCGAGTTGGAGTGTGGAATCCCGGCGATGGGGACAGAGGAGCAGGCCGATGTGCGCGCCCTGGTCGATCTAGGCTTGAACGCGCGGCTGATGACCTGGAACCGGGCCTTAGTTTCAGACATTCAGGCTTCGCTAGCAGCGGGCGTTACGGCGGTCGATATCTCAGTGTCGGTTTCAGATATCCATATCGCCATGAAACTGGGCAAGGATCGCCACTGGGTGAAGGAGCAACTCAAGCGCGCCCTCGGCTTCGCCAAGCAGCATGATCTCTATGTCTCGGTCGGCGCCGAGGATGCCAGTCGCGCCGATCAGCTGTTTCTGGTTGAGCTGCTACAGATCTCGAAGAACGCAGGCGCGGATCGCTTCCGCTATTGCGACACCCTCGGTATCCTCGATCCCTTCAGCACCTATGAGCGGATCAGTTATCTGCGCGGGCAGGTCGAGCTGCCGCTGGAGATCCACACCCACAATGACCTGGGGATGGCGACCGCCAACGCCATCGCCGGTCTGCGCGCCGGGGCAGAGTTCGTCAACACCACGGTCAACGGTCTGGGCGAACGCGCCGGCAATGCCGCACTGGAAGAGGTGGTGATGGCGCTGAAACACGCCTGTCAGATCGATATCGCAATCGACACCAGCCGCCTGGTGGAACTCTCCCAGCTGGTCGGCCGAGCGAGTAATCGCCCGGTGCCGGATTACAAAGCGGTGGTGGGCGAAAGGGTCTTCTCCCACGAGTCGGGCCTGCATGCCGACGGCGTGCTCAAGAATCCGGTGAATTATGAAGCCTTCGATCCGGCTGAAGTCGGCCTGCGCCGCCATCTGGTGGTTGGAAAACATAGCGGACGCCGGGGGCTGGCGCATAAGCTGCGCAAGATCGGGCTTGATCCGCTGAACTTCGATCTTGATTGCTTAATGCAACAGGTCCGGCGTGAAAGTCAGAGGACAAAACAGCCGCTGGAGGATATTCAACTCATGAAACTCTGCGACTCTCTGCTTGCAGCCGTTGGCTAATCTCCCGCACATTTTGCCGAGCGGGTCGCAACTCATTGTCTGGATAAGCACGAAGCGGGACGAAATGCAAAAGCTGCGAAGAAAGTCTTTGCGAGGGGCTGGCTTGAACCAAGCCCTCAGCATCTCCAGCTCGAAATGGGATGTTGGAATTCTGCCGTTGTCCTGCAGAAGACAGCCCCTTGCCAGGGTAAGCCAAAGAGATAAGCAGTAAGGAATATTTTCAGCAAATTTTACGATCCACCCCACGGTACTGGATGGCTTCGGATAAATGGAGAGTATCGATCTGTTCGGCCCCGGCTAAATCGGCAATCGTGCGCGCCAGCTTAAGGATTCGGGTGAAACTGCGCGCCGAGAGGCCGAGTTTGTCGGTCACCTGCTTAAGCAGCATATCGCCCTTTTCGCAGAGCTTACAGAAGCGCCGGATGTGGCGGGCCTGCATCTGACTGTTGGCATGCAGACCGAAGGGGGTAAGCCGCTCATGCTGGATCTGGCGGGCTCGATTGACCCGCTGGCGGATCTGTTCACTGCTTTCGGCAGGAGACTGATCGGTCAGATCCTTGTGCGGAACCCGTGGTACTTCGATATGCAGATCGATGCGATCGAGGAGCGGGCCGGAGAGGCGGCTGCGGTAGCGTTGCAGCAGCGGTGGCGTACAGCTGCAGTCATGCAGGGAGTCACCGCGAAAGCCGCAGGGGCAGGGATTCATGGCCGCAACCAGCATAAAGTTGGCCGGAAAGGTCAGACTGAGCGCGGCACGACTGATCGAGACCTGCCCGTCTTCTAAGGGTTGACGCAGCATCTCCAGCACATTCTTCTTGAATTCAGGGAATTCGTCGAGAAACAGGATGCCGCGATGGGCCAGCGAAACCTCCCCTGGGCGCGGGTAGCTGCCGCCGCCGATCATGCCGGCGTCGGAGATACTGTGATGTGGGGATCGAAAAGGCCGCTGACGCACCAGGGCACCATGTTTCGACAAGAGTCCGGCGACCGAATGAATCTTGGTGGTTTCGAGCGCTTCATCGAAGGTGAAATCGGGTAAAATGGTCGGCAGACGCCGCGCCAGCATGGTCTTACCACTGCCCGGAGGGCCGCTCATCAATATATTATGCGAGCCCGCCGCTGCGACCTCGAGGGCGCGCTTGACCTGCTCCTGTCCGCGCACCTCGGAAAAATCGTCCAGCCCGCCCAGCGGCAGAGAATCGAGGGGCTCCGCTTCATGCTGATAGGGGGCGAGTGCAATCTCACCATTGATCAGCGCCACCACCTGACCGAGATCGCTGACCGCGTAGACCGCCGGACCCTTGGCGACCGCCCCTTCAGCGGCGTTCTCCTGCGGCAGGATCAAGCCCTTTTTCTGCCAGCTGTCGGCCGCAACCGCGACCGGCAGCACACCATGCACCGGCTTGATCCGCCCATCCAGCGATAGCTCGCCCATCAGGACAAAATTTTCGAGGGCCTTGGCATCGACCAGGCCGGTGGCACAGAGGATACCGATGGCGATCGGCAGATCGAAGGCGGCACCTTCTTTACGGATATCAGCGGGAGCGAGATTGATGGTGATGCGACGGGTGGGAAAATCGTAGCCAGAGTTCTTGATCGCCGACTTAACCCGATCCTTACTCTCTTTGACCGCCCCTTCGGGCAGTCCGACGGTCGAGAATTGGGGGAGCCCCTGAGCGATATCGACTTCAACTTCAACCGGATAGGCGTCGATCCCGATCAGTGCGCCCGACGTGACTTTTGCCAGCATTTAAATCCCCCTCCATTTTTAGGTCTGTGAGGTGTGAGGCGTGAAGGCTGAGGAGAAAAGCAAATCCGCATTACACGAACGTACACCTCACTCCTCACGTCTCACCCCTCACAATTTTCAGGCGTGCTTCAATTCTTCGATATATTTTTCAGCCTGGGTCGCGGCAACCGCGCCATCCCCCACCGCAGTGGAAACCTGCTTAAGAATATTGGTCCGGCAATCTCCGGCGACAAAGATCCCGGCTACCGAGCTATGGGTATTTTCACCGGCCTTGACATAACCACTCTCATCCAGCTCAACAATGCCGCCCAGAAACTGAGTAATCGGCCTCACTCCGACCGCTGCAAACATGCCGACTGCGTCAATCTGACGCTGTGCGCCGGTTTTTACATTTTCGACCCTCATGCCGGTCAGCCCGGTATTATCCGCATCGAGCCCGGCAACAACCGAGTCCCAGACCATCTCGATCTTTTCATTCTCCAGCACCCGGGTCTGCAGGATTTTGGTGGCGCGTAATTCATCACGCCGATGCACCATGTAGACCTTACTGGCGAAACGGGTCAGGAATATCGCTTCCTCGGCGGCCGTATCCCCCCCACCGATCACCGCGATCGGGACATTGCGGAAAAAAGCCCCGTCACAGGTGGCACAGTAGGAAACCCCACGCCCGACCAGGGCTTCTTCGCCTTCAACCCCAAGTTTACGCGGGTTGGCGCCGGTGGCGATAATCACCGCCTTACACAGATATTCCTGGCCATCGATAATCAGGCGTTTCTGCGCACCCAGATCTTCGATCTTCTCGACTTCACCGGTCGCGGTTTCAAGGCCGAACTCGACGCAGTGTTCCTGAAAACGCATCATCAGTTCCGGGCCATCGATTCCGCCCGGATAACCGGGCCAGTTTTCGATCCTGGTGGTCGTCATCATCTGACCACCCATGATCATTTTTTCGATCAACAGGGTTTTCAATTCGGCGCGTGAAGCGTACAAACCGGCGGTCATACCGGCCGGGCCACCACCAATAATGATGATGTCATATTCTTGAATACTCATCGAGATCCAGACTCCCTTATCTTTGATAAAAAACAGCTGAATATTTACCACAGAGTCCAATCAAAAAGAAACCCGACCCCGGAAATCCGACTTGAGTTCAGCAAGGAAATACAGGTAGTATGACGAGGTTTTTTCAAAGGAATTTATTTAAAATGCTCAAAATGACGCGCTGGTTTATCTGGGGACTCTTCACCCTGCTGCTGCTCACTGCACTTGATCAGGTGCTGCTGCGGGTCGCCTTACCGGTTCCCGGCTATGCCGATGTGCAAGTATTCTACGTTGACTTCCGCAGTCGCCTGCTCGGACTGGCCGGAAACGACTCGGTAGCGCAAATGATCAACGACAACAAACTCCCCGCAGTCAGCTTGCCCGCTAAAGCCGAAACCACACCCAAGGCCCAAACCCGCTACCTCTATGCCGATGGCGAGGGCGCGCTGCAGTTTGCCGACAGCCTCGACATGGTCCCCCTGCAGTACCGCCGCGACGCCCAGCCGTTAGCGGAATGAAGCGGACATTAGGCTCTTGGCATTGGCCGCTAGGCTTTGGGAAGGCGTTACACCCAATACCTCACGCCGAACACCCAGCGCCTGAAGTTAAGGCGTCCCATAAATATCGGCCCGCCGATCACCGAGGATATCAATCTGCTGGCGGTACGTCTCCATTTCCGCAAAATCAAATTCGGCAAGCAACTCTGTCTCCTCTTCACCGGCAACGGCTAATAGATGACCCAAGGGAGAGATCAACTGGCTGTGTCCGAAGAAATCGAGTTTCCCCTGCACCCCGCAACAGTTTGAGGCCACCACAAAAAGCTGGTTCTCTATCGCCCGCGCCCGCAGCAGGGTATTCCAGTGTTCCTGACGCGGTTTTGGCCACTCCGCCGGCAGACAGATGATCTCTGCACCCTCGAGGGCCAGCTTGCGGAAGAGTTCAGCAAAGCGCAGGTCGTAACAGATGGCAACTCCCAGCCTTCCGATCGAAGTTTCCGCCACTAATGTTCCATCTCCCGCCGCCAGAAACCGATCTTCCTGCATCGTCGAAAAAAGATGTAGCTTGCGGTAACTCGCAACGAGCTCGCCGCGATCGATAACATAGGCCGTATTGTAGATCCGCCCGTTTCCAGGCTCCGGCAGACTGCCGACGCAGACCAGACCGGTCTCACGGCAAACCTGCTGCCAGCGTTCCAGGACTCGCGGGGTCTGTTGCGCGAGAGCGACCAGATTTCGATAGTCATAGCCACAACTCCACATTTCGGGCAGAACGGCTAATTGCGCGCCCTGCTCCGCAACCCGCCGCAAGGCGGCAAAACCCTTTGCAAGGTTGGAGTCGATATTGCCGACCGCAAGGTTAAACTGAAGCGCAGAAACAGAAAGCCTTTTCAAAACACGACCCTTTCACAACAACCAAAAACCAATGTTTTATTTTTCAGACAAAAACAACTCAAGACTAGAACAAGCATCATAGGATAGATCTCTGCATCCCGAACTGTATACAACCATAAATATAAAACCGTTTGAAAGTTCAGCGTCTTATGTTGACGTCTGGGGTTTGCGCATGATAAATTTATGCGCGTTGTTTAGATACATTAAAAAAGAGGCATCTTCCTTACCCCTTATTTTGTATCACTCCAATATCCGCATCGATTCTGCAACGGGCGGCAGGATCGGCATAAATTCTGTGGAGTCTCAAAGAACTGTTTGCTATTTTATTTGTACCATGTCCTCTATCAGAGGTTGAGAGATGAAGACTAAAATTGCCACCTTTTTTATCATGCTTGCCTTCTGGCTGGTCTTGTCGGGTATGTTTGACGGGTTCCACTTAAGCCTCGGAATCCTCTGCTGTCTGCTCGTGACTCATTTCAGCCACGACCTGCTTTTCCCGGAAACCACAGGTGTGCACGGCAACTGGTTGCGCGACATCATCGGTGTGCTGCTCTATCTTCCGTATCTACTCTGGCAGGTTCTGATCGCCAACCTGCAGGTTGCGTGGATCGTCCTCCACCCGCGTGCGCTGGAGATGATCGATCCACATATCTTCCGTTTTTACACCAAATTAACCCGCCCCATTGCAAAAGTCGCCTTTGCCCAGTCGATAACTCTGACTCCGGGGACGATTACGATCAATATCTACCGTGACCCTGCGGGCGAAAAACCCGATCAATTTGCCGTTTACGCCCTGACCAGAGAGGCCGCGGCCGCCCTGCCGGGTGACATGGAAAGCCGCATTGCCAAAGCACTGGAGCCGGCCAATGGCTGAACACATCATCGTCACTTCCTCGATTCTACTCCTGCTGATGATGATGCTCTGCCTGATCAGGGTTATCGGCGGTCCAACCGTGCTTGACCGGATCATGGGCGGGAACGCGATCGGCACCAAGACCACGGTTCTGCTGCTGCTGATCGGCATCCTCTACGACAACCTGTCGATGTTCGTCGATATCGCGGTGGCCTATGCCCTGCTTAACTTTATCGCCACCCTCGGAGCAACCCGCTTCTTCTTGCGCCGCCGCAGCGCCCTCTTCAAAGATCCACAAAGCTGGTAGGAGATCCTATGACCACTGCCGCAATTGTTTTTATTCTAGCCGGTATCTTCTTCTTCTTTGTTGGAGTGGTCGGCATCCTGCGCTTTCCCGATTTCTATACCCGCCTGCACGCAGCAGGCAAGGCCGACTCACTGGCCGCGGTACTGGTTGTCATCGGCGTCGCCCTCTACAACCTGCAGGAGATCAACCCGGGCAACATCCTGGTCAGTATCAAGATTATCCTGATCGCCGTCTTCATCTACATGGCCAGCGCAACCGCAACCCACGCCTTAACAAAGGGAGCGCTGGTTGTGGGTGTCGAACCTTGGGAAAAGGGCAAGAAAAAATGATCTGGGGTATTGATCTACTGATTCTACTGCTGGTGGTCATCTGCGCCTTTGCCACCATCACCATCAAGGACCTGCTGAGCGCAGCCATCGTCTTCGGGGTCTACAGCTTCTTGATGTGTCTGTTATGGGCCGAAATGGGTGCGGTGGACGTGGCATTCATGGAGGCAACCGTCGGGGCAGGGGTGAGTACGATCCTTTTTATCGGCGCAATTCTCCATACATCGAGAAGGAGCAAGGATTGAAAGCGCTCGCCCTTGTTACAACCCTGGTTACCGGAGCTATCCTGCTTTACGGCACCATGGACTTTCCTGCCTGGGGTGACCCTCAGGCACCTGCGTCTGCCCACCTCTCGCCGCACTACATAGAGCAGGCGATTGCCGAGACCCAAGTGCCCAATATTGTGACTGCAATTCTCGGTGATTACCGCGGCTATGACACCATGTTTGAAACAGTGGTTATCTACTGTGCCGGCCTGGCTGTCATCAGTATATTGCGCAGGAGTCGCTCATGAAACTGCTGCAGGAGAGGATCAAACACTCAAAGTTCGGCGAAAGCATTATCATTGAAACGACCATCCGCATCATGGTCCCTTTCATTCAGCTGTTTGGTCTTTACGTCATCGTGCATGGACACTACAGTCCGGGCGGCGGTTTTCAAGGGGGCGTTATCCTCGGCGCCTCCTTCATCCTGATCGGCCTGGGTTACGATTTCAAGACCTCCCTCACCCGGATGAAAGAGAAGACCAATATCATCCTCGGCAATCTCGGCGCCCTGATTTTTACCGGCGTCGCGCTCCTCTGCGCCCTGATGGGCGGGCTATTTCTTGATTACAGTGTCCTCGATAAGCTGATCCCTCTGGGAGCCATTGAATGGCGCTCTTTCGGTATTTTTCTGGTCGAAGTCGGTGTCGGTCTGGCAGTGATGAGCATCATGGTCTCGCTCTTCTGGGACATCTGTTCCGGCGGCGATCTCGACGAGGGGCTCTAACCGCATGGAAGATTTCATTGCGTTGGTCATCGCCAAATACAACTACTGGATCTATGTCATCCTGATGATGATCGGCTTCTACGCCATGATCGGCAAGAAGAATCTGGTCAAGAAACTGCTCGGCATGAACATCTTCCAGACCGCCATTTTCCTGATGTTCGTCTCGGCCGGGGTCAAAAAAGGGGGGTCAATCCCAATCCTCGACAAGTATGAAGTCGCGGCCAACGGGATCAAGGCAGCCCAGATCGTCAACCCCCTGCCCCACGTGTTGATGCTGACCGCAATCGTTGTCGCGGTATCTATCACGGGAGTTGCCTTGGCAATCATCCTGCGCATCTATCGCGAATATGGAACCCTTGAAGAAGACGAGATCATGGAGAAGTTCGGCAAATGAGCGCTTCCAACCTCCACATGTATGTCATGGCGGCGCCGCTCATCTGTGCGCTCTTTGTCAACCTGCTCGGCCAACGTTCGCGGACCTGGATAGCACCACTGGTCCTCGGCTCCCTGTTCTTCTCCAGTGTGACAGCCTGTTTGGTTCTGGCCAACGCCTTGAAAAATGGGCGGTTCAGCTATACCGTCGGCAACTGGTCACCGCCTTACGGCATTGAATTGATTATCGATCCCTTAGCGGCACTGATGCTGCTGCTGATTTCGGTCGTCGCCCTGCTGGCTACCTGTGCAGCCCTGCCGAGCGTACAGAGAGAACATGCGGGCAAAGAACACCTGTTCTTCACCCTTTACCTGATCCTGATTGCCGGCCTGATGGGGCTGGTCATGACCGGTGACGCCTTCAATCTTTATGTGCTGCTCGAGATCACCTCGATCACCACCTACGGCCTGATCGCCATGGGCAAGGGACGGGCGGTCTTGTCGAGCTTCAACTACATCATCATGGGCTCGATCGGCGCCTGCTTCTACCTGTTGGGGATCGGCTATCTCTACATCCTGACCGGCACCCTGAACATGGCTGACATTGCCGCGCGCCTGCCTCTGGTTGATGGGGAAGCCGCAGTCGCCACGGCCTTTGCCTTTATGATCGTCGGTCTCCTTATCAAGATGGCCTTCTTCCCCCTCCACGGCTGGCTACCGCGCGCCTACGGTGATGCCCCCATGGGGGCCGGGGTCATGATTGCTCCGCTGATGACCAAGGTCACGATCTACCTGATGTACCGCGTAATCTTTTCGATTTTCACGCCAGATTACGCCTTTTATCAGCACCCTGGCATTCAGGACCTGGTGGTCTGGGCGGCGGCCATCTCTATCGTGGCCGCCTCGCTGCTCGCCCTGGCGCAGCGCGACCTGCGCGACATGCTGACCTACATCATCGTCGCCGAAGTCGGCTACATGGTCGGCGGCATCTGGCTGGCAAACACCCAGGGGTTGACCGGAGCGCTGCTGCACATCGTCAACGATGCGCTGATGACCCTCTGCCTCTTCCTGGCGGCGGCCATCATCCTCTACCGGACCGGCAGCCTGCACTTTGACTCTCTTAAAGGACTCTATCAGCGGATGCCATTGACCATGGCCGCTTTTACCGTCGGCGCCTTCTCAATGATCGGGATACCCCCCACAGCTGGCTTTTTCAGCAAGTGGTACCTGATTCTCGGCGGGATCGAAGCAGGCCACTGGGAATACGTTGCCGCGCTGATCTTCAGCTCGCTGATTAATGCGGTGCTCTTCTTCCGCCTGATCGAAATTGCCTATTTCGGCAAAGGCGACCAGGGACATGACCAAACCCTACAACCAACA
>JAAXQE010000172.1 GCA_012974425.1 Geopsychrobacter sp. | reverse complement strand
AAGCATTGGTTCGTTTGACCGGCGGGAAGGTGCAGGACGGGATCGGCAGTATGTGGAAGCCACTGAGCAACTCCAGTCGGGGGACATGGTTCACTTCATCAAACTGCGGCGACAGGTCACCAAAATTCGCACCTTGCGGATTGCGGCATAACTCTTCAAGCATCCAGCGAAGCGGGAGAACCATCAGGGAGTCCCCACGCTGAAACCTGCCGAGCAATTGCTGGGGCGTCTCCCAACAACTGTCGGCAATTTCTCCGCAATCCGTTGTAAACAAAGGACGTGTTTTGAGGTCGATGCGAAAGAAGTGCAAGCGAAATCGAATTGGAACGATGGCTGGTGCCAGAGCAGTTGCCAGATATCTCACCGAGGTCACCTGTCCAGAGGAAATTCCTGTGGGGATGTCATAAGCAAGCTCTTCCTGAATTTCCCGAACCAACGCGTGCATTTCCTGACCGTCCAAATCACAAAGAAAGCGGGCGGAATGTTGATTGGAGGAATCTTCACGATCAATCTTTCCACCAGGAATGGAATCGTATCCCGGAAATGCATTCAGGTACGACTGACGACGCACCGATAAAATTTGGTCGTTATGAAAGAATACAGCCGCAACGGAATCAATAACTTTCAACGTATTTACCCTTCCTGTGCCATACCTATGGATAGGCGATGTTCGTGCCCAGCCACCAAAGGGCTGGTCGTCAGGTTCTAAAATAGAATTATACAGGTTCGTCAGTGTGACCCGTCATTCGGGTTTGGTTGCCAAGATACTGGCGAAGGCAATGTGGCCAAACCAGTTGTCGTTATCACTTCTCTGGCGCGCTTCAGCTTTTAAGGCTTCTGCTTTTTCCGCACCAATGCGTCCTGCCTGAAGCAGGACGTCTGCTCCCCGATCAATCCAGGTCAGCAGGTATGAACCTGTCCCTGCCTCCACATAGCCGTGACTTCGCATCGGTTTAACATCGAAGCCGCAAGATTGAATCATGGCTGGTAGCCGCCGAACCAGCCACTTGTCGTGAACAAACCCGTCACGAAAGGCATGGATGCACGCCTCTAGCGGATCGCAGTCTCCTGTCGCGATGGTCGCGGTTGCGTAATCACCATCAAAGACTGCCAACCAGCCATTTTGCCGGAGAACTCTATACGCTTCTGCTGTCAGCCCCTCAGGATCCGGGACATGGCACATCGTCGTATGGATGACGACAACATCGAATGATTTATCATCAAAGGGCAGGGAGCGACCATCGCCTTTCTCGAAAGAGAGGTTTGGAATTGCGTGACCAAGTTCCCGGGCCTTTGATAAAAATACGGCAGAGGGGTCAATCCCCACTGCCTCACTAACGCCAGGCCACTGGGCAAGGGTGCGAGTGACTCCCCCCGTACCACAGCCAATTTCCAGGACCCGCGCATCCGGTGGGAAATTTATTTCAGACAGGTAGGACTCGAGCATCTCCAGCTGCCTGGCGTCGGCAGCCCGCATTTCCAAAACAACGGCGAGTCGTTCCTGGACGCTAGGGTCTACCTCACTTATCGTCGCATACAAATCAGGCATAGCAATCTCTTTTCAAGGGTGTTGCAGAGGTGGTTGCGTGTTGGAAAATAAACTTTGTTTAGCCATCAACGCTCTGTATATAAAGCTATTGACGGCCCGAACACCAGATCAAAAAACTGTAGATATTTATTAATTGGATAAAAAAATTGAGAATGATTCGCCCTTGTCTACGTCGGTATAATTTATCTGAATGTAGATAGGGTCTGTGAGTCGCAGCTGCTCTGTGTTTGTCCCTCATTTTTTGTTTAACGTGTTTATATTTGGGGACGAGATGATGGTAAACTTTTCCCTTGCAGGGTTAGTCTTAATTAGTGGCTAAGTCAATAAAATGCTTTAAAAACAGCCATTTATGATTTAGTTTGTTGCTTGCGCATCAATAAAACGTTGTTTGGTATGTCGGTTGCAATTTAACTTGTCAACTTAACTATTCAAAAGGAGAAACTTGTTATGGCCAGCTATCCATCCCTCAATTTCAATCTTGGTGAAACCGCGGATCTGTTACGTGACACGGTGGCAGATTTTGCTGCTGCTGAACTTGCACCTCGTGCTGCTGATATCGATCGGGACAACGAATTCCCGGCTGATATGTGGCGCAAGATGGGCGATCTTGGGCTGCTGGGCATTACTGTTTCTGATGAGTATGGTGGCGCGGACATGGGCTATCTTGAGCATGTTATTGCCATGGAAGAGCTGAGCCGCGCTTCAGCCTCGGTTGCTCTTTCTTACGGTGCCCACTCAAACCTCTGCGTAAATCAGATCTTCCGCAACGGTACCGAAGAGCAAAAGAGCAAATACCTGCCGAAGCTGGTCAGTGGTGAACATGTTGGCGCCCTGGCAATGAGTGAGCCCGGTGCGGGATCGGACGTTGTCAGCATGAGGCTGAATGCACAGAAAAAGGGCTCACACTATATCCTGAATGGTACCAAGATGTGGATTACCAATGGACCTGATGCCAACGTTTTGGTGGTTTACGCCAAGACCGATCCAGAAGCCGGTCACCGTGGAATAAGTGCTTTTCTGATCGAAAAGGGGATGCCAGGTTTCTCTACCGCTCAAAAACTCGACAAGCTGGGTATGCGTGGTTCCAATACCTGCGAACTGGTTTTTGAAAACTGCGAGGTTCCTGCCGAGAATCTACTCGGTGCTGAAGGGCGCGGGGTCAATGTATTGATGAGTGGCCTCGACTACGAAAGATCAGTCCTTTCCGGAGGTCCATTGGGGATTATGCAAGCCTGTATGGATGTGGTTGTTCCGTTTATTCATGAGCGTAAACAGTTCGGCCAATCGATTGGTACTTTTCAGTTGATGCAAGGCAAGATCGCCGACATGTACAGCACCATGAATGCAGCCAAAGCCTATGTTTATGCGGTCGCCATGGCCTGTGATCGGGGGGAGACGGCCCGTAAGGATGCCGCCGGTGCGATCCTCTACTCGGCAGAAAAAGCCACCTGGATGGCTCTCGAGGCGATACAGACTCTTGGCGGCGTCGGCTATACTAATGAATATCCGACCGGGCGCTTTCTGCGCGATGCAAAGCTGTACGAAATTGGCGCCGGGACTTCAGAGATTCGCCGGATGCTTATCGGACGTGAACTTTTCAACGAAAGTGCTCCCTAGTATCCATGTGCGGTTAGTTCGTCATATAGTTCTGAGTCATTATGGCTGCTGTCAAGGCGCGCCGACGCAGGACTAGCCATAGTTAAACCGAGAAGACGGAACGCTAACAGCTGCCAAAAGGGCCAGAATTAACCGGCGGGATTAACCGCACAGGACACTCGCTCTTTTTCAACCACCAGCTGAATGAATAGGAAGAGTTTATGACCATATTGAACAGTTCACTCAAAACCAATTCGCAAGACTATCTGGACAACGCTGCTGCGATGGGCGAACTGATAGCTGACCTGAGAGAGAAGGTTGCCCAAATTAAGTTGGGTGGTGGTGAAAGAGCGCGGGATAAGCATGTCTCGCGGGGAAAGTTGCTACCCCGCGAGCGTATCCGTCAACTTCTTGATGTCGGCTCTCCTTTTCTGGAGCTGTCACAGTTCGCTGCCTCTGGAGTGTATGAAGACGCTGTACCGGCTGCCGGCGTGATCTCTGGAATTGGTCGCATCAACGGCCGCGAGTGTATGATCGTTGCTAACGATGCCACTGTTAAGGGCGGGACTTACTACCCTATGACGGTTAAAAAGCATCTGCGCGCCCAGGAGATCGCCGAACAGAATCGGCTGCCCTGTGTCTATCTTGTCGACTCCGGCGGTGTCTTCCTGCCCAAGCAGGATGAGGTCTTTCCAGACCGGGACCACTTCGGACGTATTTTTTTCAATCAGGCCAATATGTCAGGCAAGGGGATTCCGCAGGTCGCCGTGGTTATGGGCTCTTGTACCGCTGGTGGTGCTTATGTACCGGCAATGGCTGACGAATCGATTATCGTCAAAGGTAATGGGACCATTTTTTTGGCAGGACCGCCGTTGGTCAAGGCAGCAACCGGCGAAGTGGTCAGTGCCGAAGATTTGGGCGGTGCCGATGTTCATTGTCGAACCTCCGGTGTGACCGATCATTACGCACTTGATGATGCTCATGCTCTCGGTATTGCCCGCAAAGTGGTTGCCGGGCTCAATTCGGTCAAGCGCCCTGAACTGGCAATACGTGCATCTAAGGAACCTCTCTACGATCCTGCAGATCTGGCTGGTCTCATCCCCCGGGACAACCGCAAGCCCTTTGATGTGCGTGAGGTGATCTCCCGTATTGTCGATGGCAGTGAATTTAATGAATTCAAGAAACTCTATGGAGAGACCCTGGTTTGTGGTTTTGCTCATCTGTATGGTTACCCGGTCGGGATTGTTGCCAACAATGGCATCCTCTTTTCCGAGTCGGCTCTTAAGGGAGCTCATTTCATTGAGTTGTGCAGCCAGCGTGGAATCCCGCTGATTTTTTTGCAAAATATCACCGGCTTTATGGTTGGTAGTAAATATGAATCGGGCGGGATCGCCAAGGATGGGGCCAAGATGGTGACCGCCGTTGCCTGCGCCAAGGTGCCCAAGCTGACGATGATTATCGGTGGTAGTAACGGAGCCGGCAATTATGGCATGTGTGGTCGGGCTTACAGCCCAAATTTTCTCTGGATCTGGCCAAACGCACGGATCTCGGTTATGGGTGGCGAACAGGCTGCCAGTGTGTTGGCTACGGTTAAACGGGATGGTATGGAGGCCAGAGGAGAAGAGTGGAGCGCCGATGCTGAAGAGTCGTTTAAGGTCCCGGTCCGTGAGCAGTATGAACACCAGGGGCACCCCTACTATGCCAGTGCTCGTCTCTGGGACGACGGAATCGTCAATCCTGCCGATAGCAGGATGGTGCTGGGTTTGAGTCTCTCTGCCGCCCTCAACGCTCCCATTGAGCCAACGAACTTCGGCGTATTCAGGATGTGATGTTATGGATAACTATTTGTTGACCGAGATTAACGACTCGGGTGTGGCTACCTTAACCATGAACCGTCCCGAGGTGCACAATGCCTTCGATGACAAACTTATTACCGAGTTCATTTGCACCTTGCAGGAGTTGGAGGCCAACCCTCAGGTACGGCTGCTGATATTGGCTGCCAACGGCAAAAGTTTCTCTGCCGGGGCAGATCTGGGCTGGATGCGCCGGATGGCCGATTACTCTCACGAAGAGAATCTGCAGGATGCCCTGCAGTTGGCCGAGTTGATGAAGTGTCTGGACCGATTAGCCAAGCCGACTATCGCCCAGGTACAGGGAGCGGCCTTTGGCGGCGGGGTAGGGCTGGTGGCCTGCTGTGACATGGTTATCGCCTCCAGTAAGGCCAGTTTTTGTCTCTCTGAGGTCAAACTAGGTCTGATCCCTGCGGTGATCTCGCCCTATGTGATTTCTGCCATAGGGACCAGGCATGCCAGACGCTATTTTTTGAGTGCCGAGCGTTTTGATGTAGCAGAGGCACAGCGACTCAACCTGGTTCATGAGGTTGTCGAACCAGATGAACTTCATTCGCGGGTTGCTGAGTATTGCGCAGTGCTACTGAAGAATAGTCCCGCTGCCATGACCGCGGCCAAGGAGCTGGTTGCTGCGGTCGGTCGCGGCCCGATTGACGATGTAATGATTCATGATACCGCCGAACGCATCGCCGCTACTCGGGCTTCAGCTGAAGGGCGTGACGGACTCTCTGCATTTTTTGAAAAACGCAAGCCCGATTGGGTGAAAGGCTAAACATCATGTTTGATAAAATCCTCATAGCCAACCGCGGCGAAATCGCCTGCCGCATTATAACGAGCGCCCGCCGTCTCGGAATCAGAACGGTGGCAGTCTATTCCGATGCCGATGCTTCATCCCGTCATGTTGATCTGGCTGATGAGGCCTATCGTATCGGTCCGGCAGCCGCTGCCGAGAGTTACCTGCGCCCTGAACTGTTGCTGGAGGTTGCCAAGCAGTCTGGCGCCCAGGCAGTGCACCCGGGTTACGGTTTCCTGTCGGAGAATGCCGGTTTTGCCGCCGACTGCAGTAAGGCTGGTATTAGCTTCATCGGTCCGCCGGTCGAGGCGATCGAAGCCATGGGCAGCAAGAGCGCAGCCAAACGGATAATGGAGCAAGCCGCTGTGCCCCTGGTTCCCGGCTATCATGGCGAAAATCAGGATCCTGAGTTCCTTCACGGGCAGGCAGATGCTATCGGTTACCCGCTGTTGATCAAGGCGACCGCCGGTGGTGGTGGCAAGGGCATGCGGGTGGTCGAGGATTCCGAAAAATTCATTGCTGCATTGGAAGGTGCTTGTCGTGAAGGCAAAAACTCTTTTGGTGATGACCGGGTGTTACTTGAGCGCTACCTGACCAAACCGCGGCATGTTGAGATTCAGGTGTTTGCTGATAGTCACGGCAATTTCGTCCATCTGTTTGAGCGGGACTGTTCGATTCAGCGTCGTCATCAGAAGGTGGTCGAAGAGGCACCGGCACCAGGAATGACGACTGAATTGCGTGAAAATATGGGGGCAGCCGCCATCGCTGCCGCCAAGGCCATCGGCTACGTTGGTGCCGGTACGGTTGAGTTTCTGCTCGACGAGGACGGCTCCTTCTACTTTATGGAGATGAACACCAGATTGCAGGTCGAGCATCCGGTCACCGAGATGATCACCGGTCAGGATCTTGTTGAATGGCAATTGCTGGTCGCGTCCGGAGAACCCCTTCCCGCGAGTCAGCAGGAACTCTTTGTCACCGGTCATGCCATTGAGGTGCGTATCTATGCCGAGGATCCAGATAGGGATTTTCTCCCTTCAACCGGCACCCTGACCCACCTATCCACCCCTGAAGAGGGGCCTCACGTCCGTATCGATACCGGCGTTCGTCAGGGGGATGCGGTGAGTGTTCACTACGACCCGATGATCGCCAAACTGATCGTCTGGGATCTGGATCGTGCTGGCGCCTTGCGTCGATTGAGAACCGCACTGTCGAGCTACCTGGTGGCTGGTGTGACAACAAATATCAGCTTTTTGGGTGCCGTTGCGGCTCACTCCGATTTTGCTGCTGCCAGTTTCGATACCGGATTTATCGAGCGTCATCGCCAGGAACTGTTTCCCGAAACTCGCCCGGCCTGTGACCGGACCCTGTCCCTGGCCTGTCTCGACGTCTTGCTACGGCGTGCCGCTGAAGCAAGGGTTACTGCTGAAGCTTCTTTTGATCCCCACTCTCCCTGGCACCAAACCGGTGGCTGGCGGCTTAATTGCGACAACCATCAGATTCTAACATTTGAAGATGGTGAAGAGGAGATCAGTGTCAAAGCCCATTATCGCCAGAAGGGTTATCTTCTCGATCTGCCATCGGGGCCAATGATCGTCGATGGAGTGATGGGCGCCGAAGGCGAGATTATGGCCGACCTTGGTGGCAAGCGATTCAGAGCGACGGTGGTGCGCAATGGCGCAGAAATGAGCATCCTCTGTCAGGGCACCAGCCACCGGCTTAAGCTGCAGGATCCCTATGCCAGGCAAGATCAGGAGGCCAGCGGTGGGCGGCTTACTGCACCGATGCCGGGCAAGGTTATCGCATTTATGATCGATGTCGGCAGCGACGTTGAGCAGGGGGCTCCACTGGTTATCCTCGAAGCGATGAAGATGGAACACACCATCACCGCACCAACCGCTGGCAAGGTCGTCGCGCTTAACTTCGATGTTGGAGCCATGGTTGAAGACGGGGCGGAGCTGGTCGATTTCGAAGCGGCTGAGGTGGTCTGATATGCGGCTTCCCAAAGTGGTAAAAATTGTTGAGGTGGGACCGCGTGATGGCTTGCAAAATGAGCCACAACTTGTCCCGACCGAGATAAAGATAGCGTTGATCGATCGTCTCAGTGCCTCCGGTCTGAAGGCGGTTGAAGCGACCAGCTTTGTCTCGCCCAAGTGGGTGCCACAGATGGCTGACAGCATGGAGGTCATGGCGGGGATTGAACGGCGAAACGGGGTCGCTTATCCGGTGCTCACCCCAAATTTGCAGGGGTTGACAGGAGCAATAGCTGCCGGTGCTACGGATATTGCGGTCTTTGGTGCTGCATCGGAGAGCTTTTCACAGAAGAACATCAACTGTTCCATTGATCAGAGTCTGGAGCGCTTCGCTCCATTGATCGAGAAAGCAACCGGTCTGGGCATGCAGGTGAGGGGTTACGTCTCCTGTGTGCTCGGTTGTCCCTATGAGGGGGCGGTGGCTCCAGAGGTTGTTGCCAGGGTTGCCAGGCAATTACTCGATCTGGGCTGTTATGAAATTTCTCTCGGTGACACCATCGGTGTCGGGACCCCCGGTCGCGCTCAGACGATGATCGAGACTGTATCCGCTTCGGTGCCGGTTGATCATTTGGCGATTCATTTCCACGATACATACGGTCAGGCCCTTGCGAATGTGTTGGCCTGTCTCGAAAAGGGTGTCTCAGTCGTCGATAGCTCGGTGGCCGGACTTGGAGGCTGCCCCTATGCCATGGGCGCCTCCGGCAACCTGGCCAGCGAAGATCTGCTCTACATGCTAGGCGGCCTCGGCATCGAGACTGGCGTCGATCTTAGCGCCCTCGCCGCCGCAGGCAACTATATCAGTCATGCCCTGGGCCGACCCAACGGGTCGAAAGTCGCCCAGGCAATCAATTGTACCGAAAACCTAACCTCAAAAGGAGATCAACCATGAGCATTTCAGCCCTGAATGCCAGCGTCCCTGTCGAGCGTAGCTGCCTGGAGGAGTACCAGCAGAAGCTCTCGACCCCTGCCGAGGCCGCTAGCGCGGTACAAAACGGTGAATTCCTGGTTTTTCCAATCTGCGCCGGGGAACCGATCCTCTTCACCAAGGCGCTGGCCGCCCGCCAGCAGAGCCTCGAAGGGGTGACCATTAACCAGCAACACCATGTATGCGCCGACTACTTCACCGAAGCTTCAGCCAAACACATCAAGGTCAATTCCTGGTTTACCAGCGGCGCTTCGCGCAAGGCGGTCCAGAACGGTTGGGCGGATTGGGTCCCCAACTACTTCCATGAGGTGCCCATGCTGATGACCGAGTACTGGCCAGTCGACTGGGTCGGCACCATGGTCTCGCCGATGGATGAGCACGGCTACTTCAGCTGTTCTCTGTCGGTGGCCTACACCATGGCGGCCTTAAAAAAGGCTGACAAGGTCGTGGTCCAGGTCAACCAGAACTGCCCGCGCACCCACGGCGACTGCCACATCCACGTCTCCGAGGTCGACTTCATCCTCGAGAGCACCGATCCGCTCATCGAGTTGCAGCCGCCACCGATCACCGAGACCGAAGAGTTGGTCGGCAGCTACATCTCCGAACTGATCGAGGATGGCTCGACCCTGCAACTCGGCATCGGCGGCATTCCCAACGCCGTCTGCCGTGCGCTGCTGCAGAAGAAGGACCTGGGCATCCATACCGAGATGTTCACCGACGGCATGGTCGATCTGCTCAAGAGCGGTGCTGCCAACAACAGCAAGAAGACCCTCAACCCTGGCAAGACCCTCGCCACCTTCGCCCTCGGCACCAAACGTCTCTACGAATATATGAACGAAAACCCGACCATCGAGATGCACCCGGTCGACTATACCAATGACCCCTATATCATCGGTCAGCACGACAAGATGGTTTCGATCAACGCCACCATCGAGGTCGATTTCCTCGGCCAGTGCGCCTCGGAGAGTATGGGCACCGTCCACTGGAGCGGCACCGGTGGTCAGGCCGATTTCGTCCGCGGCGCCAATCGCTCGAAGGGGGGGAAGAGCTTCATCACCCTGCCATCGACCGCTAAGGGGGGCAGCATCTCGCGTATTGTTCCGACCCTGGCTCAAGGGGCGGTGGTCACCACCAACAAAAACGAGGTTGACTATGTTGTCTCCGAATTCGGCGTGGCCCATCTCCGCGGCAGAAGTGCCGGCCAGCGCGCCAAGGCGTTGATCGAGATCGCTCACCCCGATTTCCGCGACGAGTTGCGGGCTGCGGCACGCGCCCTGAAGCGCATGTAGGGGGCAGAATATCCAGGTTCACCACAGAGGACACAGAGAAAACTTCCCATGCTCTTAACTTCGTGTCCTCTGTGGTGAAAAAGTCTTTTATGAAGTCGAACGAGGAGGATCATCATGCATACCGAGTTGCAAGCCTGCGAAATCACCAACCAAAAAGCTGTCCCTACTGACGTGGGTGTACGCTTGCTCAACGACATGAGCAAGGAGCAGTTGATCGAAATTCTGCTCGATGACGCTAAAAACTGGCTGGCCCACGATGGTCTCTGGTTTCAGGCCATAGAGGCAACCCACGGCATGGACGTGGCCATGGACGCCGATCGCGAAGCCTGGCGACATTTCACCAAGATTGAAGCAAAAAGGATTATGACCCGCCTGGGGATGAAGCCGGGCGGAGGGATCTCCGCTCTGGCTGAATGTCTGAACCATCGTCTCTATGCTCGCCTCAATCTGCAAGAGTGCGTTGAAATTTCCGATAATCGGCTGGTCTTTCGCATGGTTGATTGCCGAGTACAATCGGCCAGAAAGCGCAAGGGGATGGACGATTTCCCATGTAAGTCTGTCGGCATCGTCGAGTACACCGAGTTTGCCAAGACCATTGACCCCCGCATCGAGACCAAGTGTATCGCTTGTCCGCCCGATGCTCACCCGGAAGAGTATTACTGCGCCTGGGAATTTGTCATCCCTCAGGCCTGAATCGCTTCCTATGCAGGCGGTTTGAAGGCGGAAGGTCGGGAGTTTTGACCTTTTATGGTGCACCATGTGAACACTCGAGGTTACAGCAGCCAAGGCTGTAAGCTCTTTTTTAATTTCGTCGCTGTCTTTGGGCAGGGGAAATCATTCCAGGGGGAAGGTGATCTATATGAACCGAGCAGCCGTTTTACTTTCAGACTTCAGCAGAAGCCGCTTTCTGGTCGCCAGGTGGAGCATTTTCACCATGCTGGTCTTCGCCTACATGCTGGTCTTTTTTCACCGTATGGCCCCGGCGGTGGTCTCCGCCGATCTGATGCGTGATTTTGCTACCAGTGGGGCCGCCCTGGGTTCTCTGGCGGCAATGTACTTCTATATCTATACCGCCATGCAGATCCCGGCGGGAGTTCTGGCTGACACTCTGGGCGCCAGATTCACGGTCGCCGCTGGCAACCTTGTTGCGGGAACGGGATCGATCTGCTTCGGTCTGGCAGATAGTTTCTGGGCGGCATCCTGCGGACGCGCTCTGGTCGGGCTGGGAGTGTCAGTGGTCTTTGTCGGCCTGTTCAAAAGCAACAGTGTCTGGTTCAGTTCACGCAACTACGGCATGGTCAGCGGCCTGACGCTGCTGCTCGGGAATATTGGCGCCATGGCCTCGGCCGGACCTCTGGCTGCCCTGCTCGGCTTCTATTCCTGGCGGACGATTTTCATCTCACTGGGAGTGGTCACCCTGGTGCTGGCTGCCCTGACACTGCTGTTGGTGCGCAACAGCCCTGAAGATCTTGGCTTCCCATCGGTCCGTGAAATGGAGGGCCTGGAGAGATCCGAAGGGAGGAGCCGTCATTGGCTGACCGACCTCAAGGAGGTGGTGGTGACCCGCGCCGCCTGGCCAGCGCTGTGGGTGAACATGGGCATGGTCGGCGGAATGCTGGCCTTTGTCGGGCTCTGGGCTATCCCCTACCTGCGCGATACCCAGGGGCTTGATCGAAGCGCCGCGTCCATTTACACCACCATCGCCCTGGGCGGGTTCGCTGTTGGTTCAATGCTGGCCGGTTGGGTGTCGGATCGGATCGGCAGGCGCAAGCCGTTGATTGTTGCCGGAACCGTTATCTATGCCCTGGCCTGTCTCGGACTGGCCTTCTTCCCCTGGTCTTCCGGCTTTACCGGCATGGCCCTCTTTGCCCTGCTCGGTTTCGGCTCCGGCGGCTTCATCGTCACCTTTGCCTGCGCCAAAGAGGTGGTCGCCCCCCCTCTGGCCGGAATGGCCGTCGGCCTGGTCAATACCGGCCTGTTTCTCGGCGCGGCGATCATCCAGCCCCTGTATGGCTGGATGATGGACCGGGGCTGGGACGGCAGGTTGGTCGACGGGGTTCGGGTCTACCAGCCTGCTGATTACAACCTCGGCTTCCTTGCCATGCTCGCCTTCGCCCTGCTGGCCATCATCGGCGCCAGCCGCATCCGCGAAACCCGCTGTTGCAACCTGACCCTTAAATGACGGGGAAATGGGGAGTGGATAGCCGTGCCGACCAACATCCCGCATCTCTTGGATGCTGGATCCACAAGGGCCTTGCCAGAGTTGAGGGCGGGACCTCTCACGGAGAATTGAAGAACCTGGCGTAATATTGTAGCCTGTCTCCTGAGCGCATTCCTGCAAACAAAGGGTGGTTCGCAACGCAGAACACCGCAGAGCAGGGCCCGATGTTGGCGCAAAATGACTGGCCTAAGGAAACCTGGCGCTGAATAACCTTTGGTTGACCCCCTGAAAGGAACACTTAAATGCCGCAACTTCCCCAACTGACCGATGCCAACCTGAGTCTGCATGAGCGGGTGGCCGAACTGAGGTTTCAACGTGATGATGTGCGCAACGCCCTGACCGGAACGACGTTGGTCGAGGATATCCTGACCACCCTCGACTGGTGCAACCGCACCCCGCAAGTTTCGGTGCTGATCATGAGCGGCAGCGGTAAGGCCTTCTCCGCCGGGGGCGACATCAAGCAGATGCGTGACCGCGAGGGACTGTTCAACGGCTCGACGCTGCAGATTCAGGATCAGTACCGGCGCGGCATCCAGCAGCTGCCACTGGCGATGCAGAAATGTGAGATCCCGCTGATCGCAGCGGTCAACGGCGCGGCCATCGGCGCGGGGATGGATCTGGCCTGCATGTGCGATCTGCGCCTCGGCTCGACCCGCGCCTTGCTCGGCGAGACCTTTCTCAACCTGGGGATCATCCCCGGCGACGGCGGTGCCTGGTTTTTGCCGCGCATTGTCGGTGCTCAACGTGCTGCCGAGCTGCTCTTCACCGGTCGTTTGGTTAAAGCGGATGAAGCCAAAGAGCTGGGCCTGCTGCTCGAGGTCGTAGCTGAAGAGGACTTACTGCCGCGCGCCCGCGCCCTGGCGACGCAGATCGCCGCCAAGCCCCCCCAGGCGCTGCGCCTGACCAAACGCCTGCTCAAGCTTGGCCAGAATCAGGAACTGCCCGAGTTTCTCGACCTCTGCGCCAGTTTTCAGGCCATGGCCCACCACACCGACGACCATATCGAGGCGGTCAACGCCTTTATTGAAAAACGCGACCCGAAGTTCATCGGCAAGTAAGAGAATCTTCAGCAGGTAAATCATGTCGGAGCAAAGGCTGAATATCCGGGGGTGAAAAAAATCAAGCATCTGCGCGAAAAAGGGGAGTTTCGCTTACAGAGGCTGCCGAAAAATCTGAAATCTCGCCCACCGAGCTTGCTGCGATTGAAGAGCTGAGGGTCTCGCCGTCCTTGGGCCAGATTGTTAGTCTGGACAGTGTGCTTAAGGTTTCGCTCGAGGAGATCCTGGGGGACAGTGCAG
>JAAXQE010000192.1 GCA_012974425.1 Geopsychrobacter sp. | reverse complement strand
TGGTCTGACCTGTTTCGTCATTGCTCGTCACAGAGCCTTCGCAATTTCTGGTGGGTATGCCCTTTTTTGTTCTCAGCAGATTTAACCCTAATGATTCGACTGTTCTGACGCTGGCTGATAAATTGTGTTGTATCTCAAGATGGCCCAGCCAATACGCACCAGCTTATTCGCCATAGCCACGACTGCCTTGTTCCAACCACGTTCTTTGCGTATTCGATTTATCCACTTACTCAACGGATCAGCTTTTCTGGCTGCCTGGACGACGACTGCTCTGGCCCCATGGACGAGCAGGCTACGTAAATAACGATCTCTCCGGTTACTGATGCCAAGCAGGACATTTTCACCTCCGCTGCTATGCTGACGAGGAACCAGGCCCAGCGACACTGAGGCATCACGACCCTGACCATAGGCGCGCCCATCGCCAATCGCGCTGCGAAAGGCACTGGATACGATTGGACCAAAACCTGGAACGGTTTGCAGACGCTGGCATGCATCATCTTGCTGGCTCAAAATCTCTAGTTCGTTCGTGTAGAAGGCGATATGTTCGTCAAGTTCGACTAACTGCTCATGTCGCCTTGCTAATAAATTCCGGAAACGATCACTTAACCCATTGTCCGCATCTTTCAGCAGGCCATTAATACTCTTGCGCAGGGTCGCCAGCCCTCTGGGTAGAACACGAATTCACCCAACAACCCTCGTGTTGAGTTGCTTAGAGCCGTCCGATCTCTGATGCACTGGGTCCGCATCCGGTGAATAGCCTGCATATCCTGTTCTGCCACCGTCTTGATCGCGACAAATAGCATGGATGGGCGTGTCGATGCCTCGGCTATGGCGCGTGCATCGTTATAGTCGTTCTTGTTGCCTCGCAGATAGGGCTTCACATATTGAGGCGGTATCAGCTTTACATCATGGCCAAGGTCGCGCAATTCTCGTCCTCAATAATTGGAACCTGCGCAAGCTTCCATGCCAACTCGGCATGGCGGTAACTGAGTGAAGAATTGAAGTACCTGGCTACGCCGCAGCATACGCTTTTTGACCTCCTTGAAGTGTTCGTTGAAGCACACAACGTGAAAGACACTTTTTGCCAAGTCTAGGCCGACGGTGATAACATTCATCTTGGTCTCCTCTCACTCCTCGCTGATGGGAAGCTACTTTCTCTCCATCATGGCGCTTTGACGCCGATTTAGGTAGTGGGGGGAGACCATCTCATCAACAAACTGCTAGGGGGTTGATTCAACCCTGGAATGCGGGTGCGATATGACGAGTCAACGCCAAAAGGTGAAAAAACTGAAGGAGAGGATTGCCGCGCTGGAGGAACAACTGAATCCATAAGCGTATTCGCTAAAAATGCAATGGCTTTACATCCAGCCCTGGCTTGGTTAAGGTTTCGGCAAGATTTCCCTTACTCAACCTTCCGAGATGCCATGCGACACATATCTTCAGAAATTCTGACAAGCCTGATTGTCGCCCTGCTCTTCGGCAGTTCTCTGGCGATTGCCGATGACTGGGCCCCCTGGGAGGCCAGCGACTCGGGTCCATTCCAGACGACTCGTCTCACAGTCGGCCCGCTCGATCAGGCGGTACGCAACTTTCAGACATACATTTCACCGATCGACGGGCCGCGTTGCCCCATGTACCCGACCTGCTCAGGCTACGCGCGCCAGGCGCTCCACAAGCATGGCCCGCTGCTCGGGGTTTTTATGACCGCAGACAGGTTGATGCACGAGGGGGATCCGATCGAACAGCAGGAGACGATCATGAAGTGGGGCCATCGACGCTTCTTCGATCCATTGCGCTATAACGACTACTGGCTGAACG
>JAAXQE010000191.1 GCA_012974425.1 Geopsychrobacter sp. | reverse complement strand
GTTGTTGCGCAACAGGAAAGTTGGGGTACAGTTGAAATTAATGAACGTTTCTCGCAGGACATACTCTGTGCATTGACGCTGGCGACCAAATCTCCCCAGAGTAGACATCAGGTTGTCTCATCACTGAAGAGTGGTGAAATTGCGAGGCAGCGTCAACCTTAACAAAGAGGAGAAAGACCATGAAACAGCAAAAGAAACAACCTCTCGGTTGGCTGAAGAGTCTGTTAATGGCTGGCGCTGTGTTGCTGGCGACGCTGGCTGTGGCCTCATGCGGCAGCAGCGGCGGTGGCGGCAGTGGCGGTGTCGCCACGTCCGGAGACGGAGGCCAGCCCGGTTCGGTATTCAGTTTCGGGGTAATAACCCAATTAGGCAGCATCACCGTCAACGGGGTCACCTTCAATACGGATGCGGCGGCCGTCGTTGTCGATGGTGTCTCCGCCACGGCTGCGGATGACCTCCAAGAAGGGATGGTGGTTGAGGTTGAAGGCGAGATTCATGCCGATGGCGTCACCGGTACTGCAGATGTGGTGCGCTTCAGTGATAGCGTTGAAGGGCCCGTGACAGCGGCCCCCAACGCTGCTAGCGGAACCCTTGAGGTCCTCGGCCAAACTGTCTTTATCGACGATGTTACCAGAATCGTCAACAACGGCGTGACCGCTGGTGTGGACGCTCTCACGCTTGGTCAGTTCGTTGGAGTCAGTGGCCAGGTCGACGAGACCGGCGATATTCGCGCCACCCTGATTGAACTCAAGCCAGACGGACCCGTTCAGCTTAACAGCACCATCGAGACTGCGGGCGCCACCAGCTTTACCCTCGGAGCCCTGACCGTGAACTGGACAGCCGGAGTGCTGCAAGACTTCGCCGCCGGAACCTCCCCGGCCCAGGCCGACGTCGTCGAAGTTAAAGGCGACTTTAACCAGGCGACCAACAGCATCGACGCGACCTCGGTCGAGCTGAAAGGTGCATTCGCAACTCACGACAACACCGAGCTGGAGGGCTTTGTAACCGCTGGCGACAGCAACAGTTTTACCATGATGAGCGAACGAGGCTCACTGAGTGTCAACGCGGCCAACGCGAGCTTTATCGGCGGCGACAAGGCGGAGCTGATCGTGGGCAACAAAGTGGAAGTCGAAGGTGAAATGCTGGGCGATAGCCTCACAGCGCGCAAGGTCAAGTTCCGCGAGAGCATCAGGATTGAAGCGGTAGCCGGGGCCTCCAGTGGCCTGCTCAACCTCCTCAAACTTTCCTATGACGCCAACGCCAAGACCCGCATCGATGACAAGCGGAACGCCCCCGTCGGCACCGCTGATATCGCGGCCTTTCTGGCAAGTATCCAGCCCAATCAAGCGCTCAGAATTCGCGGTCGCTTAAACAGCGCTGGCTCAGTGATCGCGACCCGCCTGGAAGTGGACGATCCGGGCAGCAATCTCGACCGGGTGACCCTGCAGGGCAAGATTGACATGAACGACGGCGGTACCCTCAGCCTGCTCGGAGTGACGGTAACGGTCGGTGGAACCTCGACTGACGATTCCGCCAGTTCGGCCCCCTTCCAGGATATAGACGACAATGCGCTGACCCAGGCGGAATTCTTTGCCAAGGCCACGCTAGGCACCACGATCAAGGTCAAGGGGAGCATGAGCGCCGACAATCAGATGGCCGCCAGTGAATTCGAGATTCAAGATTGATCAATTGCGTGTTTTATCTAGAAAAGCGGCGACCCATCAGGGGCGCCGCTTTTCAACTGCCTGCGCCGGAAACAAACGGTTAGCGAGGGTATTTTAATATCTGGGAGGAATTGCCATGGGTTGGCGGCTATTGCCACTGCTGCTCGCGGTCCTACTGGTTCAGCCTGTCGTCGGGCGGGCCCAGGACAGCCACTACTGGACCAACCAGTACGGCACACGCGCCACATTTTTGGGAGGGGCCATGGTGGGCGGAGTGCGCGATGCCAGCGCCACCTTTTACAATCCTGGAGCCCTCGGTCTGATCGAGCGCCTTGATTTCTCGGTCAGCGCCACTGCCCTGCGGGTCAGTGATCTCCACGTTCTCGGTGGGGTCGGCGGTGCGGCCGACCTTGATTCCGAGGAGTTGGAGGTGATTCCCCTGCTCCTTGCCGGGGATTTCCAGCTGGAGAGCCTGTCCGACCGCCATATCCTGGCTTATTCGGTGCTGACCCGCTACAGCCACCTGATGAAGGCCTCGGCCCGTCGGGAATCAGCCGTAGATGTCCTTACCAATCCCACGGCACCGGGTGATGAGCAATATATCGGCCAGTTCGCCCTGGAGGATCGACTCGTCGAACTCTGGGCCGGTCCCAGCTACGCCTACCGACTTTCGCCGCATATCTCTCTCGGCATCAGCAACTTTTTCGCTATCCGCACCCAGAGTTTCAATCGCAGAACCACGATCAGGGCCATCAATCAAACAGCACAGGTGACCGCCGCTACCGACGCCTCGGCCAATGTTGAATTCTGGAATCTGCGCCTGCTCTGGAAATTGGGGGTGGCTGCCGAATATGAGCGCTGGAAACTTGGCTTGGCCGTCACTACCCCCAGCGTCAACCTGGCCGGGAGTGGCACCGTGTCCGCGGATTTCACTGTAACCAACGTGGATACTGATGGCGACGGAACACCCGATTTCTTCGTTGGAGACGACCGGCAGGATAATCTGGATAGCGAACTCAAGTCTCCCCTCTCCATCGCCCTGGGTGCGGAGTATCGGCTAACCCAAAGAACCAGCCTGGCCTTCAGTGCCGAATGGTTCAATCAGCAGGATCGCTATGACGTCATGAGCCCTGCGAACAAAGAGTTTATCCGCTCCGTGGGCGGTTTCGACGCCGTCGACAGTCGAGATTTCCTGCGGGTCACTCATGCCGCTGACGAGGTCCTGAACTTTAGCGTCGGAGCCGAACACGCCCTCAGTGAAAGGCTGGCAATTTTCACCAGTTTCCGCACCGATTATGAGTACCTGCCGCAGGATCGCGGCGACGGCCTGCCGCTAGGCTTTACCGACTGGGACATTTATCACATCGCCCTAGGGACCAAGGTCTCCTCGAAAAGTTCCGATTTCGGCATCGGTTTGACCTACAGCTTCGGAACCCGGAGCGATTTCCCCCAACTGGCAAACTTCCAAGACCCTGCAGAGGAGGGCTTTCTGAGCGGAGAGCCCGGTACGGTGAAGGTCCGCTACCGCGCCGTCAGCCTGGTACTGGGCTACACCTTCTATTTCTAAGGGACAGGCGGAATGTTGAGCAGAAAGACTGAGCTGATTCCAGGCCAAGCAGATCAGAACATGAAACGCCGCATGCTGACGTTCATCAGCAGGCCGACCCCGATCATGGTGGTTATCATGCTGGTGCCGCCGTAGGAGAAGAGCGGCAAGGGCACCCCGACCACCGGCATCAGGCCGATCACCATGCCCAGATTCACCAGGATATGCCAGAAGATCATGGCGGTGACGCCGATGGCGAGGAACATGCCGAAACGATCGGCGGCCCGCCGCGCGACATAGATGCCCCAGACGACCAGAAAGAGGTAGCCGAGCAGCAACAGCAGGCTGCCGGAGAAACCCCACTCCTCGGCGAAGACCGAGAAGGCGAAATCGGTGTGGCGTTCCGGCAGGAAGGAGAGCTGCGACTGGGTCCCGGCCATGAAGCCCTTGCCCCAGAAGCCGCCGCTGCCGACCGCTATTTTGGACTGGATAATATGGTAGCCGCTCCCCAGCGGATCGGCCTCGGGATTCAAAAAGGTCATGACGCGGGCTTTTTGATAGTTGCGCAGCATGAACCAGCCGCCACAGGCGGCCATAAAGGCGGTCAGCCCGAGGAAGACCAGGGTGTTGCGTTGCAGTCCGGCGAAAAGCAGCATGGTGGCGGCGATAAAGATCACCAGCAGCGCGGTGCCCAGATCGGGCTGCTTGACGATCAGCACAAAGGGGCAGGCCAGCAGGAGTGCCGGCAGCCAGAGGTTACGCAAACTATAGCCGTCAGGGAGGGCCGTGCGGCCGAAGATACGTGCCAGCAGCAGGATGATTACCAGTTTGGTAATCTCACTCGGCTGCAGGTTGAAGAAGCCGAGATTGATCCAGCGCGTGGCGCCCATCGAGGTCTTGCCGAGCAGCAGCACAAAGAGCAGCATCCCCAGGGTCAGCAGATAGGCGGGGATGGAGAAATGCTCAAGGTGGCGATAATCGAAACAGCAGATCAACAGGGCCAGGAATACCCCGCCACCAAACCAGATTGCCTGTTTGAGATAGAAAGGGGTACTGAGTTCAGCCCAGCCAGCCGTAGCACTGTAGAGGTTGACAATCCCGAGCCCGGCCAGACAACAGACCGTGATCAGCAAGACCCAATCAAAATTGATAACCAAACGCCGGTCAAACATCATCCACCTTCATCCAGGACGGTTGCAACAGACTGCTGCTGGCCCTTAAAATAACTCTCAAACATTGCCTTGGCGATGGGTCCGGCGGCGCTGCCGCCATGCTGACCATGTTCAACCACCACCGCCACCGCGATTTCAGGGTTATCGGCGGGCGCATAGGCGACAAACAGGGCGTGAGAACGAAAGCGGTAGGGAACCTCCTGCTGTTCGCCCAATTCCTCTTCATCCGACTTGCGGCGGACGACCTGCGAGGTTCCGGTTTTCCCGGCGATTATGACATCAGCCAGTCTTGCTGCCGAACCGGTTCCGTGCGGTTCGTTGACTGCCGCAACCAACCCCTTGTCGATGGCGCGCCAGGCCTCTGCGGGGAAATCGAGATGCCTGATAAGCTTCGGGCTGTTCTCCTGCAAAACAGTGCCGTTCCAATCTTCGATCCGTTGGATGATTTGCGGTTGCAGCACATCGCCATGGCTGGCGAGAGTCGCAGTCATGACCGCCAGTTGAATCGGAGTTACCAGGACATAGCCCTGTCCGATGGCAGCAATAACAGTTTCACCGCCATACCATGGTTTATTGAAGCGCTGGCGTTTCCAACTTCTCGAAGGGATAATCCCAGATTTTTCCCCGGCCAACGGAAACCCGACCGGAGCCCCCAGGCCAAATTCACGCGCTGCCACTTCAAGCTTGTCGATCCCCAGTTCGAGTCCGACCTGATAAAACCAGACATCGCAACTCTCGCGCAGGGCTTTTTTCAGGTCAGTTTTGCCATGCCCGTCTTTTTTCCAGCAGCGGAACCGGGCCTCTGCCAGGGTGAAACTGCCGTCACAATCGATCACCCGCTGACTGCGCTCAATCCCCTCGCGCAGGGCAGCCAGCGCAACGACCATCTTAAAGGTCGAAGCCGGAGAATAGAGTCCGGAGAGCGCCTTGTTCTGCAACGGATGGCGTGAATCCGCGAGCAATTCCGACCAGTCTTCACTCTCGATACCATGCACGAAGAGCGAGGGGTCAAAAGTCGGCCGACTGAGGATCGCCAGCACCCCACCGGTTCGCACATCCAGAGCGATTGCGGCCCCCGCCTGATCACCAAACGCCTGATCGGCGGCACGCTGGACATCCCGCGAGATGGTCAGGAAAATCTTGTTGCCGGGCTGTGCGGGGTCTACTTCCAACTGCTTGAGCAGTTTCCCTTTAACATCGACTTCGACCAACCGCTGCCCTTTTTGGCCGCGCAGGTAGGATTCATAAGCCTTCTCCAGCGCCAATTTACCGACATAGTCCCCTGGCTGCAGCCCTTCGAAAAGGTTCTGGCTCAATTCATCTTCGGTCACCTCACCCAGATAACCGACCAGGTGGGCCTCAGAGCCCTTTTCGAGATATTCGCGCACCGGGAACACTTCAACCAGAACTCCCGGCAGGTCGGTACTGTGCTCTGTGACCCGCTCCATAACTTCGCGTGAAACATCCAGCGCCATTGGCACCGGTCGATAGATCGGGAAACGGCTCCCTTTGGTCCAGCGTTCTTTCAGACTTGCAATGTCTATCTCGAGCAGTTCTGACAACTTCGCCAGCAAGAGTTCGAGATCATCGACATCCTGACGCATCACGGAGATGGTGAACGAGGGCCGATTATCCACCAACAGCACCCCGTTTCGATCGTATATTGGACCGCGCGGCGCAGCCAGCGAGAGGACACGGGTGCGATTGCGCATCGACCTTTCGGTGTAGCGATCATAACTGATGATCTGCAGATACCAGAGGCGCAGGGCCAGCAATAAAAAGAACGCGGCGGCGGCAACCGAGAAGAGGAGCAAGCGCTTGTGCACGACCGGCAATTCTATCCAGCGCGTATTAAGCCCCATGATGTTTACTCTGATAGGGGAGCCCCGCCATCCCCTGACGGGTGCCGATCAAGGGCTGAAATTTCAACAGGCAGAGCAGTAACAGCCAACCAGAGAGCAGATTAGCAAGGATCTGCAATGGCAGGTTAGACAGGAGTATCCACAGCACAGGCCCGGCCTCGGCAAAGGTGGTCAACAAGAATCCGAGCAGAAAGGCTTGCAAAACTGTCCCGGCACCAACCAGGGCGAGTAACAGACGCCGGCTTTCGACATTGAGGCGATCGGAGATGAGGCGAACCAACAGAAAAACCGCCACCTGAACCGTGGCATAAAGGCCGAAAGTTGAACCGCAAAAGACATCCTGCAAGGCGCCGAGCAGCAGGGTCAGAAAGGCCGCGCGCACAAATGATTCACTCAACCCGAGATAGATAACCAGTATCAGCAGCAGGTTGGGGCGCATCTCCGGAGGCAGAAATCGCGGGAAAATTGTCGTCTGGAGCAGCATAAAGATCAAACCCCAACAGAGCGGGAAGAAGAGGCCTCTCATTTTTCAGGCTCCAGCAGCACCAGCACCTCTTCGAGGCGGGAAAAATCGACCACCGGACTCAGTTCGATCTGCTGAAAGAGTCCAAATTCGTTGCGCTGCACCGAAGAGACCTCGCCGACGATCAATCCCTTGGGGAAGACCCCGCCCATTCCTGAGGTTATAACCAGATCCTGCTCTTCGACCAGATCGTTGCGCAGCGCAAACTCGAGGCTCAGGCTGCGGCCGTTACCACGCACCACACCACGGGTGCGGGTCCGCTGCACCAGTCCGGCAATCGAAGATGAGGCATCGGTCACCAGCAGGACCCTTGAGCTGTTGGCCGCGACTTTAATCACTCGCCCGACCACCCCCTCGGCCACCACGACCGGCGCACCCTCCTGAACCGCGTGCCGCCCGCCCTTGTCGATGATGATCGTACGCGCCCAACTGCTGGCATCTTCGGCAACCACCAGTGCGGGTAATACCTTGCGCGGATCAGCCTCGACAAAATCGAGTAACTTTTTCAGGCGTTGATTCTCCAGGCCGACCTCTTTTACTGCCAGCAGGCGTGCGCGTAGTTCGCGGTTGGCTTTGATCGTGACGACATTCTGCTGCCGGGTATCGATCAGCCAGAGGTAGTTATCCCAGAGCGCAACAACCCCGGCGCAGGTTCGGTCGATGCCATTCTGCAGCGGCTCGGTCAGGGTCAGGACCGCGCGCTCAAAAAATGTGGTGGTGGTTTTTTTGCGAAGATTGGCAGAATAGATAAAACCGACCACCAGGACCAGCAGGGTGATCAGCAGAGGAATTTGATGGCGTTTCAAAAAGTCACGCATCAGCGATCCTAAGGCTGCAGTCCGGTAACGCCGGAACTATTTACATGCAGACAGTATGCAAAACGGGAGGATCGTCTGATCCTCCCGCAATCACGGTTTACTATATCTTTCCGGGGGAAGCCTGCCACCTAGGAAGGGACAGCAACCTGACGAAGAAGATCCATATGATCCAGAACCTTTCCCGAGCCGTAAACAACACAGGAGAGCGGGTCTTCTGCAACCGTTACCGGCAGGCCTGTCTCCTGACGCAGCAGAACGTCCAGATTCTTCAGGTAGGCGCCGCCACCAGCGAGGACAATCCCCTTGTCGACGATATCGGCCGCCAGTTCGGGTGGAGTATGCTCAAGCGCGATACGTACCGCTTCAATGATGGTATTGATCGGCTCGGACATCGCTTCACGGATCTCGGTCGAGGTAATTTCGAGGGTCTTGGGAATGCCGCTCACCAGGTCGCGCCCCTTGACCTTCATGGTCCGGACCTCGTCATCCGCCGCAAAGACATTGCCGATCCCGATCTTGACCGCTTCGGCAGTCCGCTCACCGATCAGGAGATTATACTTACGCTTCATGTACTGCACAATCGACTCATCCAGCTTGTCGCCGCCAATCCGCACCGACTGCGCATAGACAATGCCGGCCAGAGAGATAACGGCGACCTCGGTCGTGCCACCGCCAATATCGACAATCATATTACCCGAGGCCTCGGTTATCGGCAGTCCGGCACCAATCGCGGCCGCCATCGGCTCTTCGATCAAGAAGACCTCGCGGGCACCGGCGGATTCGGCTGATTCACGTACGGCGCGTTTCTCGACCTGGGTGATCCCCGAAGGGACACAGATAACAATCCGCGGTCTGAGCAGGGTCTTGCGATTATGCACCTTGCGGATAAAGTAACGCAGCATCTCCTCGGTATGATCAAAATCGGCAATAACACCGTCTTTCATCGGCCGGATCGCAACAATACTGCCAGGGGTCCGACCGAGCATCTCCTTGGCATCCTTGCCAACCGCAAGCACCTTGCGTTGTCCGCCGGGACCGGTGTGTACCGCTACGACCGAAGGTTCATCACAGACAATCCCCTTGCCCTTCACAAAGACCAGCGTATTGGCCGTGCCGAGATCGATCGCCAGATCATTGGAAAACATCCCCCAAACGGCATCAAAAATATTCCACATAATATGTCTAGTCCTCAGTCTGGTCAGGCGAAAAATCAAACCCCTAAGTATTGCTTTAAAACCGCGTCCACTCTAGCAAACCGACTTCCCTAGCGCAAGGCCCAAAAAGGGAAATATATATTGCATTCCACCAGATTGCTGGTCTAACATGCGTGGCTGTTTTCGAACCCTTCCATCACTTGGTTTTCAAGGAGTTTTTTACTGATGCTTCAGCTGATCCGTACCAAACAAAAAAAATTCATCGTCAGAATAATTTTCTGGGTGATTATCGCAGCCTTTGTCGGCACTGCCTTCCTCGTTAGCGACACGGGTCAACCCGGGGCCAAAGCAGCCCTGCAAGTCAACGAGACCCAGATCTCCTATGAAGAGTACCAGAGTGCCTACAGCAATCTTTACAATCTCTATCAGGGGATTTACCGCGAGAGCTTCACCGCGCAGCTCGAACAACAGCTCAACCTGCCGCAACAGGCGATCGATCAACTGATCGGTCAGGCGCTGCTGATGCAGGAAGCCGAAAAAACCGGCTTCGAGATCAGCAAGGATGAATTGATCAGCTCGATCGCTACCTACCCTGCCTTCCAGGAGAACGGTATATTCAGTCGTGAGCGCTACATTCAGGTTCTCAACTACGAGCGGATCTCCCCCGAGCAGTTTGAAGCCAGTCAGCGGCGTCAACTCCTGGTTGACAAATTGCGCGAGCAGCTGCAACAGAACATTGCAGTCAGCGCGGATGAGATTGAAGCGGCCTATCGCGCCGAGAACGATAAGATCAATCTGAATTTTGTGCGTCTGCTGCCAGCCAGCTTCGAAAATAAGGTTGTGGTCAACGACGAGCTCCTGCAGAACTTTTTCACTGCCCAGCAGGAAGATTTCCGCCAGCCGGAAAGAATCGCGCTGCGCTACCTCCAGTTCGACCCGGCGCGCTACGAAAAAGAGATCGCTAACTTCAGTGACGAAGAGCTTAATCGTTACTACCGGCGCAACATCGATCTGTTCGAGATCACAGAACAGGCCAAGGCAGCACACATCCTGATCAAGGTCGACAAAACTGCCGACGATACTCAGAAAGAAGTGCGCCGCTCCCTGGCAGCTTCGCTCCTGCAGCAGCTGAACGAAGGCAAAGACTTTGCCACCCTGGCGCGCGCCAATTCAGATGATCCGGGCAGCGCCACACAAGGCGGCGACCTGGGTTATTTCGGTCGCGGCACCATGGTCGCACCCTTCGAAAACGCCGTATTCAGCATGAAACCCGGCGATATCAGTGATCTGATCGAAACCGATTTTGGTTACCACATCATCAAACTCGAAGAGTATATCGAGCACGGCGTCAAGCCTCTGGCAGTCGCTATTGACGAGGTCAAAGCTGGCCTGCGATCCGAAATGGCCCGCCAGCTGGCCTATGAAAAGGCGATGGATTCCTACAATATCAACCGCAAGAGTGGTGATCTTGATGCCGCCGCAAAGGCGAATGACCTCGGCATTAAAGAGACCGGGCTCTTCGACCGCAGCGATGCTATCGATGGTATCGGCCGCGAAGCGGATATCATCGCAGCCGCCTTCAGCCTGAAGGATGGCGAACTGGCGCGTCCGGTTCAAACAACCCAGGGAGTCTTCCTCTTCACCACCAAGGAGCGTCAGCCAAGTCGCATTCCGGAGCTGAAAGAGGTCAAAGCTGCGCTTGAAACCGCCTATCGCAAGGCTCAGGCAACCGCTCTGGCCAAAGTGGCCACCGACAAGCTCCTCGAGGCTACAGTCGCCCAGAAAAGCCTGAACTCCGCTGCCAAGGCCGCCAAGGTTCAAGTCGAAGAGACTGGCCTCTTCAGCAGCAGCTACGGTGCTTTTGTGCCAAGAATCGGCTCCCTGCAGGAACTCGCCGACGCCGCTTTCGCCTTAACCAGTGAAAATCCACTGGGGACAAGCGTCTTCAATCAGGGCGAAGGCTATGTCCTGATCAGTCTCAAGCAGACCGAGAAAGCTGACCTGCAAAAACTCGATACGCTCGAAAGCAAGAAGATTGAAGACCGCCTACTGGCAGAGAAAAAAGATGCCGCCGTCAATAATAAATTGAAGGGCTTGCGTGATGCCTCACAAATCAGTATCGATCCTGCCCTCGATAGTGAACTGGCACGGAGAAACTCATGACCAAAATTGTAACTCAGACAAACTGCCCGGAACTCAAGCTGGTTAACCAGGGGAAGGTTCGCGATATCTACGATCTTGGCGAGCACCTGCTGATCGTCACCAGCGACCGGATTTCAGCCTTCGATGTCATCATGAATGAGGGGATCCCGCAAAAAGGTTACGTGCTGACCCAGGTTTCAAAATTCTGGTTCGAGATGATGGGCGATATCATCCCCAACCATCTGATTGCGACTGAGGTCGATGACTTCCCTGCGATCACCCACCAGTATCGTGACCAACTCGAAGGTCGCAGCATGTTGACCAAAAAGGCCGTGCCACTCCCCATCGAGTGTATCGTGCGCGGCTATCTCTCCGGCAGCGGCTGGAAAGAATATCAGCAGCAGGGCTCGGTCTGCGGCATCGACCTGCCGGCCGACATGCTCGAGAGCAGCAAGATCGCCACACCGATCTTCACCCCCTCGACCAAGGCAGAGCTTGGTGCGCACGATGAGAATATCTCCTTTGCTCAAGCCGCCGAACTCTGCGGAGTCGAGCGGGCCCAAAGTGTCAGAGACGTCAGCATTCAGATCTATGAGCGCGCGCGTGAATTCGCCGCGACTAAAGGGATCATCATTGCCGACACCAAGTTCGAGTTTGGTATGTTCGGTGACCAGTTGATCTGGATCGACGAAGCCCTGACCCCAGACTCCTCACGCTTCTGGCCAACCGATCAATATCAGGCTGGCTGTGCCCAATCGAGCTTCGACAAGCAGTTCCTGCGCGATTACCTCGAGACTCTCGACTGGGGCAAAACGGCGCCGGCCCCACCATTGCCGGATGAAATCATCCAGAAAACCAGCGAAAAATACCTTGAAGCGCTCAAGCTTCTCACCTGCTGATCTGCTCAATAAACGGCGGCCGCTCTTCTGATGCGG
>JAAXQE010000205.1 GCA_012974425.1 Geopsychrobacter sp. | reverse complement strand
ACGGTCGATCGGTTATGCTTTTGTTTGTCAGGGACTTTCAGTCCCGATAGGAACCGATGCACTTTCAGTGCATCGTTGTTTAGTGAACCTCTTGGGATACAGCGATGAGATTCCTTGACGGGGGGGCGGGTTTCCGCTACATTCGCCGGTTAAAATCGGTCCTGATTGATCAGGCCCGAAAAGCATAAGGAGATAGATGATGAACGACCTCGAGATCCCGGTAGGATTGACCTTCGATGATGTGCTTTTGCTGCCGGCTCACTCTGAGGTGCTGCCCAAGGAAGTCGACCTGACAACCCAGTTGACCGAACGGATTACCCTGAACATTCCACTCTTGTCGGCGGCGATGGATACGGTCACCGAGTCACGCACGGCCATCTGTATGGCGCGTGATGGCGGGTTGGGGATTGTGCATAAGAATATGTCACCTGCAGAGCAGGCGCGTGAAATAGATCAGGTGAAAAAATCGGAGAGTGGCATGATTGTCGATCCGATCACCATGGATCCTGACCAGAAGATACATGAAGCTCTGGCGGTGATGAAGCAGTATCGCATCTCGGGCGTGCCGGTCACCAAGAATGGCCAACTGGTCGGCATCATGACCAATCGTGATCTGCGCTTTGAGACCAATCTGGATCAGCCGATTGCCAATGTCATGACCAAGGAAAATCTGGTGACTGTGCCACCGGGGACCACCCTTGAAGAGGCGAAGTTTCATCTGCACAAGCACCGCATTGAAAAACTGCTGGTGGTCGATGACAGCTTCGCGCTCAAAGGCCTGATCACGATCAAGGATATCGAGAAGGTGCGTAAATATCCTTTTGCCTGCAAGGACGAGTTTGGGCGTCTGCGGGTTGGCGCTGCGGTTGGGGTCGGCGAGGATCTGGATGAAAGAACTTCTGCTCTGGTCGAAGCCGGCGTCGATATCATCGTCGTCGATACCGCTCATGGCCATTCTCAGGGTGTGCTTGATGCCATCATGCGCGTGCGCGGCAGCTATCCAGATTTGCAGATCATGGCCGGCAATATCGCAACCGGATCGGCCGCCAGCGCCCTGATCAAGGCTGGGGTCAACGCGGTCAAGGTTGGTATCGGCCCAGGCTCAATCTGTACCACCCGCGTGGTCGCCGGAGTTGGTGTGCCACAGATTACTGCTATCCGTGATGTCGCCAAGGTGACGCATGCCGCCGGTATCCCACTCATTGCCGATGGCGGCATCAAGTTTTCCGGTGATCTGCCCAAGGCGATTGCCGCCGGGGCCGACATCATCATGATCGGCTCGCTGTTTGCCGGGACCGAAGAGTCCCCCGGCGAGACCATCCTCTATCAGGGTCGGACCTATAAATCCTATCGCGGTATGGGCAGTATCGGCGCGATGAAGCAGGGGAGCAAGGACCGTTATTTCCAGAGCGAATCCCAGGATGTCAAACTGGTGCCAGAGGGGATCGAAGGGCGCGTGCCGTTCCGTGGACCGCTGTCTGACAACATCCATCAGCTGATGGGTGGTCTGCGTGCCGGCATGGGTTACACCGGTTGTCGTACGGTCAAGGAGCTGCAGCTAAATGGTCAGTTCGTACGCATCACCAACGCCGGTCTGCGTGAATCCCATGTCCACGATGTCACCATCACCCAGGAATCACCCAACTATCGTATGGAGCGGAGTTCCTGATGTCTGATATCCATAGCGAAAAGATCCTGATCCTCGATTTCGGTTCCCAGTACACCCAGCTGATCGCGCGCCGGGTGCGTGAGGCGCATGTTTACTGTGAGCTGCATCCCTTTGACATGACGCTGGAGAGAATCAAGGCCTTTGCGCCGAAGGGGATCATCCTTTCGGGTGGGCCCATGTCAGTTTATGAGGAGGGTGCGCCGGCGATCGCGGAGGAACTCTTTGAACTGGGCGTCCCGGTTTTCGGGATCTGCTATGGCATGCAGTTGATGAGCCGTCACTTCGGTGGTCAGGTGGTGCCGGCTGGTAAACGCGAGTTTGGTCATGCCGATCTGCATGTCGAAGGCACTCCCGGGCCGTTGTTTGAGGGGTTCTTCATTGAGGGGCACTCACCGGTCTGGATGAGTCACGGTGATCATGTCGAAAGCATGCCGCAAGGCTTTGAGAGCGTAGCGCGCACCGCTAACGCGCCGGTCTGCGCCATCCAGAACATTGAGCGTAACCTTTACGGAGTGCAGTTTCATCCCGAGGTCAACCATACGCCGCGCGGTGAACTGCTGATCGATACCTTCGTTCGCCAGATCTGCGGCTGTAACGGTCACTGGACGCCGGGCAAGATCATCGAAGATGCCATCACGCGGATTCGTGAGCAGGTCGGAAAAGAGGAGGTCATCCTCGGTCTCTCCGGCGGGGTCGATTCCTCGGTCGCGGCAGCCTTGATCCATCGCGCTATCGGCGATCAGCTGACCTGTGTCTTTGTCGACAACGGTCTACTGCGCCTCGGCGAAGGGGATCAGGTGATGACGACCTTCGGTGAAAGCCTCGGGGTCAAGGTGATCCGGGTCGATGCCGAAGAGCGTTTTTTGACCGGCCTAGCTGGCGAGACCGATCCGGAGAAGAAGCGCAAGATCATCGGTGGCCTTTTCGTCGATATCTTCGAAGAGGAATCCAAGCATCTAGAGAATGCCAAGTGGCTGGCGCAGGGAACTATCTACCCTGATGTGATCGAGTCGGCCGGGGCCAAGACCGGTAAGGCGCACAACATCAAGAGTCATCACAATGTCGGTGGCCTGCCTGACTATATGACCCTCAAGCTGCTTGAGCCGTTGCGCGAGATGTTCAAGGACGAGGTACGTGCCGTTGGCGAAGAACTCGGCCTGCCGCACCGCATGGTTTGGCGCCACCCCTTCCCGGGACCCGGCCTCGGGGTGCGGATTCTCGGTGAGGTCAAAAAAGAATATTGCGATATCCTGCGTCAAGCCGATGCGATCTATATCGAAGAGCTCTACGCCAGTGGTCACTACGACAAGATCAGTCAGGCCTTCGCGGTCTTCCTGCCGGTCAAGAGTGTCGGTGTCATGGGCGACGGGCGGACCTACGAATATGTTGTGGCCCTGCGTGCGGTCGAGACCAAGGATTTCATGACCGCCGGTTGGTATCCGATGCCTTATGAAGATCTCTCCCGCATCAGCGGACGGATTATCAACGAGGTCAAGGGGATTAACCGCGTGACCTATGATATCTCGAGCAAGCCGCCTGCGACTATTGAGTGGGAGTAGCGCGCGATGAGACATTGAATAGACAGATGAGAAGGGCCGCTGGTTGATGCCAGCGGCCCTTCTCAATTATTGCCTGCTAAGAATCTGAGCATCCGACTGCAGCTTGCAAGATAGATCCGACCCTTCAAGATTCAGCCCCTCTGTGGCGACCCTCAGATACAGAGTCACTATCTATTTAAACCTTCAGCTGTGGATAGAGAATATCGGTCCCGCAGCGGAGTGTTTCGAGGTATGCCAGTGCTGCGGCCACGTCGGAAGTATCGATAATCGAACCATGTTGCGGTAAAATGGCGTCGATGTGCAGCGGCTTAAGCTTTTCCACGAACCCCCGGCAGGCGATATTTGAAGCCATATAGTCCAGGTGGAACAGATCAAGATCCTGCAAGTGTATCCTGAAGTTATCTACCACCAGCCTCCAGTCCAATTGAATTGCTGCCCAGATGTCGCCAGAAAAAAGAAAGCTGCTCTTTTCATCGTAGCTGGCAAAGGCCCCGGCAAAATGCAGGAAGGGAGCTTCGATAAATTGGACCCTGTGACCATTGGCGAAGGAGAAGGAGGGTTTGGCAGTAATATCATGCCAGTTGTATTCTCCATTGCCGTAATAGGGGAGCAGGATGTGCGCTCGCGGTGTCGTCAGAATGGGGAGACTTGGGTTTATCTGCAGCCAATCGACTATCGAGGCTGCGACGTCAGGGTCCTGATGGCAGAGGACGAGCCCAGAAATTTGATCCGGGTCGATAATCTGTTTCACCCGCTCATGGACTCTGCCGAAATAGGCTCGATGTCCCGGATCGAAAAGCAGGGCCTGATCGCCGGACTTCAGCAGATAGGTATTGCTGCGGAAGGCGGTATGCTCTGGGATTCCCAGCCAATAAATCTGATGATTCTCATGACTATAGAGAAGAACCGGCCGGTTTGTGTCAGGGTTTAAGTCTTGGTGAGCTGAGATGCAATTTCCACTCATGTTGTGACCTCCACGCGCGTTGATTTCAGCAAACAAAAGCCCCTGCCGATCTGCACAAGAGTAATTATAGCAGCCTGTTTCTATATTTCTGTAGTGGTCAACTATTCTCCGGACAGTAAGCTAAGTTTTTCTTCCGCCAACCGCCAGAAGGCCCGTACGCTTGCGCGTTGCAGGTTGCATTTCGTCGAGCAGAGACCAACTACATAAGGATCCAGCCGGGGGGCATTTGCCAGGATCTGCACCTCGTCGCGGAATGGGCTGCGTTCCAGAACCAGTTGCGGAACAATGCCGACGCCGCAGCCGAGTCTGACCATCGGGATGATCGCTTCATTGCCGGAGACTTCAGAGCTGATGTTGGGTGTGATGCGCTTGCTCTTCAGCCACTTGTCGAGGCGGCGGCGTGAGAGGCCGGCCTGGGGCAATACCAGTGGTGCTCTGGAGAGATCGAGTTGCCCATCGCTGCTCATTGCTAGAGAATTGCTTTTAAGTGGAGCGATAAAGACCAGCTGTGTGGTGGTGATCGGCAGAAATTCGATTTGCGAACGATTACGATCGGGCAAGGCCGCCACCGCAAGGTCGATCTCTCCGGTCTGGACCTGGCCCACCGCCTGTTCGGCCGCGCCGGTGCGCAGTTCCAGCTGCACCTTGGGGTAGGCGTTGCGATATGATTCGAGCAGGTCTGGCAGCAGGCTATAGACGGCGGTGATCGAAGCATAGATCGAGAGGGCGCCGGCAATCGCCTGCTCGGCCTTGAGCGCGGTCTGGAAACGCTGCCAATCCTGCAGGGTCTGGCGGGCGTAGCTGCGGAACTGTTCGCCAGCGGCAGAGAGGGCGACGGTCCGGTTGTCGCGCAGAAAGAGGGGCTGTTCGACCTGCTCTTCGAGGCGTTGAATGCAGCGGGTTAAGGCCGAGGCGCTCAGGTTGCAGGCCTGACTGGCCCGGCCGAAATGGAGCAGCTCGGCGAGGGTCAGAAATATTTCCAGTTCGCGGGTATCCATCGATACTCCTTTGACCCTGTTGCGAATAATGCAACACAGTATGCATAACAAATCAATTTACGCAATAATAGGGATGGCGTATGCTGCGATTCTAAAAAATTCACTATGGGGATCCAAGTCTTTCACCGATAAAAAAACAGGAGAACAATCATGGCTGAAAATTATTTCAATTCGCTCCCTTTCGCTCAGAAGCTGGATGAACTCGGCACCTGCCGTTTCATGGACGCTGAAGAATTCGCCGACGGCTGTGAGTTCGCCAAGGGCAAGAAGATCGTCATCGTCGGTTGTGGCGCTCAGGGCCTCAACCAGGGCCTCAACATGCGCGATAGCGGACTCGACGTCTCCTACACCCTGCGGGCCGAGGCGATCGCCGAGAAGCGTCAGTCTTTCTTGAACGCGACAGAAAACGGCTTCACCGTCGGCAGCTACGAAGAGCTGCTGCCGACTGCCGACGTGGTTATGAACCTGGCTCCCGACAAGCAGCACACCGACGTGGTCAAGACCGTCGTGCCGCTGATGAAGCAGGGCGCGACCTTCACTTACGCGCACGGTTTCAATATCGTCGAAGAAGGCACCAAGATCCGTTCCGACCTGACCGTTATCATGGTTGCGCCCAAGTGTCCCGGTTCCGAGGTACGTGCCGAGTACGTGCGTGGCTTCGGCGTACCGACCCTGATCGCTGTCCACGGTGAGAACGATCCCAACGGTTTCGGCTTCGAACTCGCCAAGGCGCTCTGTTCGGCTCAGGGTGGCGACCGCGCCGGTGTGCTGGAGTCCTCCTTCGTCGCCGAGGTCAAGTCGGACCTGATGGGCGAGCAGACCATCCTCTGCGGCATGCTCCAAGCCGGCGCGCTGCTCTGCTTCGACAAGATGACCGAAAACGGTATCGAGGCCCCCTACGCCGTCAAGCTGATTCAATACGGCTGGGAGACCATTACCGAAGCGCTCAAGCACGGCGGCATTACCAACATGATGGATCGTCTTTCTAACCCGGCCAAGCTGGAAGCCTACGAATTGGCCGAGGACCTGAAAGAGATCCTGCGTCCACTCTTCGAGAAGCACATGGACAACATCATCTCCGGGGAGTTTTCCAAGACCATGATGGCAGACTGGGCCAACGATGACATCAACCTGTTGACCTGGCGTGAAGAGACCGGCCAGACTGTCTTCGAGAAGACCGCCGCTGCCGGTGAGATCTCCGAGCAGGAGTACTTCGACAAGGGGATTCTGATGGTTGCCATGGTCAAAGCCGGGGTTGAACTGGCCTTCGAAACCATGGTGATGTCGGGTATCGAGCCTGAGTCGGCCTACTACGAGTCGCTGCATGAGACTCCGCTGATCGCCAACACCATCGCGCGCAAGAAGCTCTATGAAATGAACCGGGTCATCTCCGATACTGCCGAGTACGGCTGCTACCTGTTCGCCCATGCCTGCGTGCCGCTGCTCAAGGATTTCATGGCCAGCGTCGATACTGATGTCATCGGTAAAGGGCTCGACATCAAAGATAACAGCATCGACAACAGCACCCTGGTTGAACTCAACGCTGAAATCCGGGGTCACCTTATCGAAGAAGTCGGCGAGGAGTTGCGCGCCGCCATGAGCGGGATGCAGGCGATTGCTTCTGCCTGAGTAACTGCTACATAAGTTTGGATCGAAAAAGACCCCGTCGCGAGATGGGGTCTTTTTTTCACTTCAGAACTAACTATCGTGCAGTATTAGGCAATGGGGAATGTTCTGTTTTAATCTTTAGCGTGGTATGTTTGAAATAGTTGTCAAATACCTAGTAACGCTGGTTTTTATGCTGCTTGCCCTTGCTCCTGATTGAAGGTAGGACGCTGATTCTGGCACTGGTTTATGTCGATGATTTAGAGGCGCAGATCGCCGGGAGCAGGGCATTGGCATCACTCTCATGGGCCGCTTCGACACTGACATGGGTGATCAGGTCCGGCTGTGTCTTGTCCGGTGAGTAGGTCTCCATGACCTGCACCTGATATCCCTTCCCCTTATGACCGCAATAGCCAGCATCGGGATCAGGGGGGGTCTGCAGCGAATCGGAAGGGACCTCCTTGTTCGGCTTGATGATCACGCAGGTGGCGGTCTCGGTGGTTTCAACCAGGCACTGCTCGCCGAACAGTCGAACCAGCAGTTGATAGCTCGACATCGCCACAACGGCTTCCCGATCCCTGAACGGTTCAATCAGGGCGAAGCAGTCGTCGCCGACCTGCTGAAGAGTCCGGGATGATTCGCTCGGCTTGACGGCGAATTGGCCATCGTTTTTCTCTTCATAGCGGCGGGTCAGTTCCTCAAGGGATTGGTACTGCTCAGCATGATGACGTTTGAGGTTGACCAGAAACTTCCGGATCGTTTTCACGAACAGCCGGATACGACCCAAGTGGGCCATGTTGGAAAAAATATGCACCGAGTCGAGTCGTTGCTTGGAGGTATCCAGAGCAAACAGCTTGGTCAGTGCCTCCGAGACATTCTCAAACAGCGCATGGTCCAGAGGGTGCGGGGCGAGACATAGGAACTGAAATCAGAGGCATCGGTCACATTGAGCGCATACTGCCAGAGAATATTGAAGGCAAACTGTTGCACCGTCTCTTCATCGGTCAGGTCCTCCATCTGCTGCAGAAGGACCAGGCCGAGCATCGCGTAGAGTTCTTTAGTCTGCCGCCCCTTCGATTCGTCATACAGCTCGAAGAGCTTCTCAGCCGGAAGCTGGTGAAGAATCTCTTCGCGAAACAGGTGCGCCCAGGACGTTTCCAAAAGTGCAAGTCGTTTCGGGCCGAGATGCTCAAACGGGTTGAACATGTCGTAGGTTTTGTGGTCTTTGACGTGAATCATGCAACCTCCGGATAACCAGCTGAATTCATTGCGGTTATCCTACCATGGGTCCATGTGGATGGGAAGGGGGAAACCCTGGATTTTATCAGTTATTTCAGCTGGTTATCCCGACGTGACGTTTTTGCGAGTCCATCAAGCATCTAATCCTGTGTAAAGATTTTATTTGATTCAAGAGATACCCTGACCGTCTGATAAGTTGCTCCACCTGATTTCAACTGGCTAGCAACGAGGTGAATAAATAATTCTTACAGGCCCTGCATTACGCCCCCCCCGCCTGTAACGCCAAGTTAGGGTTTGATGTTCTGAAACTGGTGGATTCACGGACATTGCGAAATAGAAAATTATCGTTTCAAGCGATCAAATAATTTTTTCCCAGCCGTTTCTGCTTTTTGTAAGAGGTAATGGTCAGCTTTAATGCTACCAGCCTCAAAGAAGCCCAAGGCTTTTACCGAGTCGCTAACATCCATGCCAATATCCTTAGAAAAATCGGTCAGAAGTGACAGGGTATTTCCCAGCGCTGATTCTTCAGATTGCTCACAAATAGCCGCTGTAACACAGGCTTTCCCAGTGCCCTGATATTTTCCGATCCATTCCTTACGGTTGACCGGAAACTGGATGAGACTGTAACATCGATCAATAAAGCGTTTCATGTCGGAGGTGACTGAATACCAGTAGGTTGGTGAAGCGAGGACTATCCCATCTGCCTCATCTATCTTCTCGACAACCTGGGCAAAATCATCCTTGATTATGCATTCCCAGGAGCTGCGACACCCCTCACATCCGGTACAAGCACCAATATCGTAACCACCAAGCGAAATCGATTCTATTTGCGCTCCTGCCTTTTTGGAAGGCGCTAGTATCGACTGAATGAGACATTCCGTATTACCATTTTTTCTTCTGCTGCCATTAATTGATAGAACCTTCAAAAGCACCCCCTTGACTCTCTGAAATCAATATAAATCTAGATACTCACCAACCTACATCAATTGAAGTTGAAGGGCAAAGTCTGGTTGTCTCAAATGTTATGTCACTGAATTTGAGGGGTCTTAAACGACTAATTTGACCTGTGTGGCAGAAGCCCTGCAAAATCAGAAAATCCCCCGATCTTCTGAACGAGGGTTTTGAGTGTCTGAATGATGGTGACTTATCAGATTTCTCAGCACTAATATCTCAGACACTTACTTGAGTGCTTATGCAGTCCTGGCAATTGTTATATACCATTTTGAGACAACCTCGAAAACACTACCTCAAGTTCACTGGACACCTGAATAAATGCCTGTAACACCTGCGGATCGAAATGCTCCGGCAGGGTGCGTCCGTCCCCTTCGATGATAATCTCGCAGGTCGTAGCGTGGTCAAGGGCTGGTTTGTAGACCCGCTTGTTGCGCAATGCGTCATACTGATCGGCAAGCATGACAATCCTCCCCTCCAGGGGAATCTCGTCCCCCTTTAGTCCCTCGGGATAACCGCTCCCATCCCAGCGCTCATGGTGGGTGTAGGCAATGCTTGCGGCCATCTGCAGCAGGCTGTGGGAAGATCCGCTCAGCAGATCTTTGCCAATCGAGGCGTGGCTCTTGACGATGTCGAATTCCTCGGCCGTCAGGGCGCCGGGTTTAAGAAGGATGCTGTCGGGAATCCCGATCTTGCCCACATCGTGCATGGCGCTTGCCAGGGTAAGGGTCTCAATAAAACCATTCGGTGCCTGCAGCGCCCGGGCAATAGCCGCCGCATACTGGCCGATTCGGTTGTTGTGCTGGCCGGTGTCGTCATCTCGCAGTTCCGCGGCACTGGCGAGCCGCTCAATGATCTCACGGCTCATGCATTCGACCTTTCTCAGGGCGTTGCCCAGTTCACAGGTGCGCAACTCCACAGTCACTTCCAGGTCGGCCTGATAGTTCTTTTCGAGCTGCCGCAACCGCTTGAAATCGACCGCCTTTTCAAGGATGTGGATGAGTTGGGTCGGGTTATAGGGTTTGGTGATGAAATCAAATGCGCCCTCATGGATGGCCGTCACCGCCACCTCCAGTTCGGCGAAACCGGTCATCAATATAACCGGCGTTTCCGGATCGTTGGCGTGGATTTTCACCAGAAGTTCGATGCCGGTGATTTTTGGCATCTTGATGTCGCTCAGAACTGCATCTACCGGCTTCGTCATCAGCCAAGCGAGGGCGTCATGACCGTCGGCAAAGGAAACCACATCGAACCCGACCTCCTGCAGCAGTCTGGTAGCGCTGTCCCGTACCAGATCATCGTCATCAACCAGCATGATGGATGGTTTTTCAGAATGGTTCACTGGTTACTACCTCCTTGATTTCAATGGCGCTGGCCGAGAGGTGACGGCCCTGAAGTCCGGGGTTTTCAGACTCGACCGTTTGCACAGCGGGTTCCGCTCTGAGGGGCAGATAGATCTGGAAGACGGTCCCTTGACCCGGTTCACTGCGGCAGATGATGTAGCCCTGATGCTGCTTGATGATGCTGTAGCTGATGGCCAGTCCCAGTCCGGTCCCCTTGCCGACCTCTTTGGTGGTGAAAAATGGTTCGAAAATTTTCTGGACGGTTTCCGCCGCCATGCCGCGGCCGTTGTCAGACAGGCTCAGCAGGGCATAGTCGCCAGGCAGTCCGAAGCCATTGTGGGCAGTAAACTCGTGGCCCAGGCTGACCTGTTCGCTGGTGATGGTCAGCTGGCCCCCTTCAGCCATGGCGTCGCGGGCATTGGTTGCAAGGTTCATCAAGACCTGTTCGAGGCTAAGACTGTCGACCATGACCGACAGAGCGGCCGGGTTCAGACTTGCGTGAATTTTGAGCTGAGGTCCGACCAGCTGGCGCAGAAGGTTGAGCGCCTGTTTGACAAGGGCGTTGAGGTCTAGCTGTTCGGGGTGGGTGACCTTCTTCCGGCTGAAGGAGAGGAGTTCCTGGACCAGCCTGGCGCCCATCCCGGCTGCGGTGTCGATCAGCTCCAGATCCGCCAGCAGCTTACTCCCCTTTTGCGCTTTTAGCTTCAGCAGGCCGACGTAACCGATGATCACCGTCAAGATATTGTTGAAATCGTGGGCCACACCGGCCGCCAGTTGACCGACGGCCTCCATTTTCTGCGCGTGCCGCATCTGGCCTTCCAGCAGTTTGTGTTCGGTGATGTCCTGCCCGGTACTCAGAAAATGGGTGGTGATGCCGGCGTCATCGCGGATCGGCGCAAGGGAGGCTTGCAACCAGTAAAGCCCGCCATCCTTTCTGCGGTGCTGTAGCTCGCCCCGCCACCCCCCACCGGCCAAAACGGCCTGCCACGCCGCCTGCTCCTGCGGCCTGGCAACGTCATCTGACTGCAGTGTGCTCGTATACTGGCCGAGCACCTCTTCGGCGGCATAACCGGTATTTTCGCTGAAGCGAGGATTGACATATTCGATCCGCCCCTCAGTATCGGTGATCACGATCTCTACCGGGCTTTGCTCGACGGCCCGCGACAGCTTGCGGATCCGCTCTTCGGTCGCTTTGCGTACGCTTATGTCCCTGAGGATCTCGACCCCGGCCACGATCGTGCCGTCTGTATCCCGGATGGGGGAGGTGGTGAATTCGACAAGGGCTGATTTCTCCCCCAGCATCAGCTTTTTTTCCATTACATGCGTCTGTCCATCCCTGAAAGTCTGAACCAGGGCGCACTCAGAGCAGGGCTGGGCTCGTTTGAAAAGGGCCTTATGGCAAGTCTTGCCGACCTGCTCTCCGAGTAAATCCTCGGCGATCCGGTTTTGATACAAGATCTTGAAATCGGTATCCTTAATGGTCAGGGCATCGCCAATAGCGGCGATGACGGCTTCGGTTTTGGCCCGTTCCTCTTCAGCCAGGGCTTTGGCCTCAACCAGCATCGCTTGTTCTTTGCTCAGTTTACCCATCAGGGCGTTGAAGGTCTGGGCCAGACTGCCGATTTCATCGTTGCGATATCCGGCAAACGGCCGGTCGGGCAACGCCTTTCCAGGCAGTTCAGCAACATGCCGGGTCAATAGCCGCAGCGGGGCCAGCAGATAGCTCATGATCCACCAGGTGACCAGCAGGGCCAGCACAATCAGCGGTATCAGGCTCAGCAGGACATATTGCCTGGTTGCGTCTACGGCGGCGTAGGCCGCGTCGAGGGGGAAACTGACGCCTAGGATCCAGTCGACCGCTGTGAGCGACTTAAAGGAAGTGAGGCTGGGCTGCCCCCGCGAGCTAAAAGCCTCTATGGTCCCTTCGAACCCGGCGGTCGCCTGGTCAAACCCGGGACTGGCCGCGGGTGAAATATCCTGGGTGAGAATCCGCTCCTGGTCGGGGTGAATGATGAAGGTGCCCGATCTGTTGAACAGAGACAGATAGCCCGCTTGGCCAATTTCTTGCCGGGCCAGTTCCGCAAGAAAATTGTCTTCGAGCAGATGTAAACTGCCGGCCAGAACAGCCACAACCTGACCCTGCTGGTTCAGGATCGGCACTGTCAGCATGATGGTCGGCTGATCTGTTGGCACAGCAAGAAATGGCTCTGAAACCTGGGGGCTTTTGGTGGCGAGGGCATTTTTGAAGTACGGGCGGTAAGAAAAATCCAGGTTTTCGTAAATGTACAGATTCGGGGTTTCCGCAATCTGCTTACCTGCTTCGGAGAGCAGGGACAGGTCTTCAAACAGGCTGTGCAGACCATGTCTGCTGTCTAGAAAACGCCGGGCCACCTCAGCATCACCCTGCAACGCCGCCTGGGGGATATGCCGGGAGTTAGCCACAAGCGCTTCCAGAGCAAACCTGAGCTTGTCGTCTATATTGTCCGCCAGCGAAGAGACCAGCGCGAACTGCTGGGTGGAGATGATTGTTTTGGTAGTCTGTTCGAACTGGGTTGCACTGAAAAAAGTTACGGCGGAAACGGTGCCGAGCAGCAGGCAAGAAACCACCAAGGCCATTTTGGTTTTCAGGTTGAGAGAGGGCAAAACAGAACGCCCTTGAGTGAAAATTGCGTGCATGCCAGTTCAGCTTTCCTGAGTGAATGAGAGATAAATGGAACCACTCCATTCCCGCCCATTAGTTAGTGATCGCTGATTAGTGTATAGCAATCAAGCGGAAGACGTCAAATATGTTTTTTAATCATATACCGCACGTATTTCCGGCAGATAGCCGGTGGATATTCGGACAGACTTACGCGCACAGTGAAAGGCCGGATTAAGTGAAGAGGTATTCTAGGCGATGGTATCTAGAAGCGAAAAGGTTACTCTTGGCTGAGGATAAAGCGGCTAAGCATAGCCTTTGCCCTGAACTGACATCCTGGGTAGCTGTCGCCCCAGTTCTTAGAACTCCCGCAACGCAAGAATGGCTACCCCACTTCGGAGGTAGCCAGCGGCGAGTGTAAGGGTAATTGTCGTGTCTAACCTAATCTTGAAGTGAGGCGCGGATTGAACGTCCGATATGTTGTGTTATTGAAAATTGAGGGTCGGCAGAGGCCCAAAATCGAGCATTCTTAATAACCCTGATAGATAAGAACGGCCAACCCGATATTTCGAGTTGGCCGTTCTCGTGTCTGATATGCCGTGACTTATCAGGCATCCACTCCCATCAAAATTCCTGAGATGGCTGACAGTTGTCAATAGATGACAAGAGCCCCTGCCAAACCGATGTTTCAGCGATTCTATTTCCGTACGTTCCTGAGCACTATCAGAGACGAAACCTTTCAGCGGCGATTGTTCACTCTGGTATACGCGGGTTGGGTACCACATGACTTAGCTTCGTCGTGTTTTGCTTC
>JAAXQE010000124.1 GCA_012974425.1 Geopsychrobacter sp. | reverse complement strand
GCGCAACTTATCCAAATCTTTTCGGGCTCGATCAATCCCCCAGCAGGTTCCGCACTCTCTCCAGATAACCCCCGCCGATCTTTTCTGACCAGGCGGCATAGACCGGTTCGGCCAGCGCCTTCAACTCGGCCCGCTCCCGATCTGGTAGCGCATAAAAGCGAACTCCGGCCGTCTCTGCGGCGGCGATCTGCTCCTCCTGCTGCTTGCGGGTTGCAACCCTGGCCTTTGCGCTCTCCTCAACGATCACCTCGACCAGAACCTGCTGCAGATCCTTGGGCAACTTGTTGAACCAGCGCTTATTTACCAGGTGCACAAAGAGCCCCTGGGCGTAATCGACCCGGGTAAAATGGTGGGCGATATTGAACTTCTTGGTGATGTTACAGACGATCGGCGTGTGATCCAGTCCGGTAATAACCCCGGTTTGCAGGGCCTGAGGCACATCGGGCCAGGGCAGAACGGTGAATTTGAGATTCCAGGCCTTGTAGATGTCGGCGTTGACCGGCGCCTGTGCGATCCGGAAGGTGGTCTTCCTGGCCGCAGCCAGACTCTTGACAGGCTCGGTGGTCGCCCAACCATAGGTCCCGTAACCGGTAATATCGAGAACCAGCATCCCCTGGCGCTGGGCAGCGTTGCTATATTCGTCCCAAAGTTCCTGATTGCTGCGGAAGGCGTCCAGCTTGTCGAAGGTATCAACCACAAAGGGGAGATTGACCAGCCCAAGCTTGCTGGAGACATTGGCGGCAGCGACCGAGGAACAGAGCATGCCGTTCACCGCCCCGATCTTCAGCTTATTGATGACGTCTTTCTCGCCGCCGAGTTGCGCAAGGGGACGAAAATCGACATAGAGCCTACCACCACTCTTCTCCCAGACCGCATCCCGGATCTTGTAGCCGACCCCGATCCCGGCAATCCCCGGATGAGCAATATTGGAGAGCAGATAGGTGTATTCCGCCTGAGCTGGATCGAATTTGGGTTGCCAGGCCGCAAGGGGCTCATCCTTGGCGCTGGCATTCAGGCCAGCAGCCAGGTGCAAAAGGGCGATCAGCGACAGCGTGAGACAGGCCTTGAGTATTTTAGACATTTTTCCTCCGGGCTAGAGCGGACCAGCTAAGACCCGCCAGCATTTGATATTATCGATCATTTAAATTACGCATAATAGTCGAGAAAGCTTGGAACAACCTCTTGATTACAGTAAAGTAGCCACAATTTCCAATTGAAATTTTCGCAGGGAGCGTTCGATAAAATCGAACGATAGATCGATGGAACTTTATCGTTTAGAGGGATTTCTCGCTATTATGCGGACCGGCAACCTGTCGCGCGCCGCCGAACAGCTGAACCTGAGTCAATCGGCACTCTCGAGCCAACTCAAACAACTCGAAGAGGAGCTCGGGCTGCAACTCTTCCGGCGCACAGCGCGCGGCATGGAACTCTCCGAGGCCGGGCGCGAACTTCTCCCGGCGATCGACGACCTGCTGGGATCCGCCGAAAAGCTCACCCACAAGGCGAAGTCATTACGCCAGGGCACCGGGGAGACGTTGAACATCGGGCTCAATACCGATCCCGGTTTCCTGCGCGTCGGTGACATCAATCGACGCCTGAAACAGCTGGACGAGCACCTCAATGTTATCTTCCTTGCCAGCCAGACCACGCGCACCCCTCAGCTGCTGCGCCAGGGGCAACTCGATCTCGCCTTTGTCTACGGCCATCCCAGCGAGCCCGATATCCGCTCTCAGCAATTGACCGCGGTGCGCCTCTGCATCGTCATCCCGACCACAGTGACCCCTGCCGGAACGGAACTTGGCTGGCAAGAGATCGCCGACCTCCCCTGGATCTGGGTCGAATACAACTCTCCCCCCTATGCCGCGATACTGCATGAATTCGAAAGTCGCCAGCTGATCCCCAAACAGGTGGTAAAAACAGTCGATGAATTTATCGTCAAGCAACTGGTTGCCGATGGGCAGGGTGTGGCGGTGATGCGTGAGGACGAGGCTCGCCCGCTGGTCGAAAATGGCACGCACGCCTTCTGGAGCAAGGGCTGGCTCAGCCTGCCCCTAAGCCTCGCCTGGCTGGCCCGTAACGAAGAGCGTCAACGGATCCAGGCAGCGCGCGCGGCAATCGGCTATCTCTGGCACAATCCAAGCTGGCAGAACGAAGCACTCGAACGCTTCAATTACTAAAACTCAATCTCAATCCGGCCCAGAACCAACAATCCTCCCGGCCATCTTCGATGGCACAATTCGCAATTTTGCAAATTACCGCCCAGGCGACCTCGCATAACTGCAAAACTCCGTTCTGAAACAACAGCCTACTCCACTCAGGACCCCAAAACTCCCCGAGCCAGCGTCACTCTTCGATCAAACAACGCTTCAAACACAAATTAGCCCCAATCAGGCTGCGTCCTGCATTTTTTCGCATTTTCGCAAAAACACCCGGTTTCGCGAGCCTCCCCCCAAACGCCTAACATGCTGTTATTGCGTACTTTTTGACAATCCCGTTTTTGGTATACGGGTTGCGATAGTTACCGGGCAGAAATCAGCACACAAAGGGAGAACAGAATGATTATCTGTCCTTTTTATGGCCTGACAGAAGATGAATGCGATGTCGGCTCAGGCTATCTCTCAGCTCATGACGTTCAAACGATTTCAACATATTGCTCAAATCGTTTCAGCGAGTGCAGCAAATATCAGGAGCTACTCTGCCGTCATCCGGAAGCAGAAGCAGCACAGGCCCCGATCAGGCGCCAGGCACCCCAACCCGCAATCCCCGCTGGAGCAGCAATGTCCCACAAACCGATCAGCATTGACTTCCGCAACAAATGGCCACTGCCGTTTCGCCTGCAATATCTGCAAAACAATTCTTTGCCCATTGGCTCCAATACTTTACTAATCGAGGAGAAAGTCGTGAACCAACAATTTTCAATGAAAAAAGCCTGGTCCGTCGTCTTGGCCGGCACCGGTATCAATCTGGCCCTGGGGATCCTTTACGCCTACAGCATGCTGAAAGGCGACATCGCCAAACTCTTCAGCGGCGCAGGTGATCCCTATGCCACAGCCTGTCTCTCCTTTGCGGTCGCCATGATCCTGGGTGGCAAGATGCAGGACAAGGTTGGACCCCGCCTGACCGCGATCCTCGGCGGCCTGCTGGTAGGCGCCGGCTTCTTGATCTGCTCTCAGACCTCAAACTACTGGGGCTGGATCCTTGGCTTCGGTGTCTTCGCTGGCTTCGGCTTCGGCTTCGGATATTCGGCGGCCACGCCGCCAGCACTCAAATGGTTTTCACCGACCAAAACCGGTCTGATCGCCGGGATTGTCGTCTCCGGCTTCGGAATCGCGCCGGTCTATCTGGCTCCGATCTGTAAGTATCTGCTCGGTGCCTACGGCCTGCACAGCACCATGATGATGCTCGGCATCGCCTTTATCGCCATCGTCTGCGGCATGGCACTGCTGGTCAGCAACCCGCCCGCCGGATACGTTCCAGCCGGGAGCATATCAGCCCCGGTCGCCGCTGAAAAAGGCGGCTCTGAAAACAAGACCCTCGGCGACATGTTCAAGGACAGCCGCTTCTATACCTGCTGGCTGACCTTCTTCATCGGCGCAGGCGCGGGCCTGATGGTCATCGGCAGTATCGCCGGAATCGCCAAGCAGAGCATGGGCGAGATGGCCTTTATCGCCGTGGCCGTAATGGCCGTCGGCAACGCTTCGGGCCGGGTTGTCGCCGGGGTTCTCTCCGACAAGATAGGCCGCGCCACCACCCTGACGATGATGTTGTCTTTCCAGGCCATCCTGATGTTCATTGCGATTCCGGTGGTTAGCGGCACGGGCTCCAGTGCCGTCAGCGTGACACTGCTGGCCAGCTTCATCGGCTTCAACTACGGCACCAACATGTCGCTCTTCCCGTCCTTCGCCAAAGACTACTGGGGGGCAAAGAACTACGGCATGAACTACGGCGTCCTGTTCTCGGCCTGGGGAGTCGGTGCCTTTGCCTTGGTCAAACTCTCGTCCGCACTTAACGCCAAATTCGGCAGTTTCGCCTACTCCCTGGCCGCCGCCGGGGTCATGCTGCTGGTCGGTGCCATGCTGTCACGCACCCTGCAGCCCAAGAAAGTTGCGCTCAGCGTGGAAGTGCCGCAAACTGTTTCTGTTGAAGAAGACGACCTGCTGTTGCAAACAGGCTGGCAACTAAGGCTTGAAACGACACGGGAAAGATGAA
>JAAXQE010000209.1 GCA_012974425.1 Geopsychrobacter sp. | reverse complement strand
AAACAGGGATGCCAATTTTAATGGATATCCCGCTGCTTGGACATCTCTTCAAGTCGACGAAGAAAACGGATACTAAGGCGGAGCTTATGATCTTTATTACTCCTCGAATTCTGACCAACAACTAGTATTGAAGATAGATAATTATCAAAGAGGGCAGGTTCTCCTGCCCTCTTTTCTTTTATGTTGAGAGTGACAGGTTATGGATGTAGTGACAGATTCCCTTCTGGTAGGACTTCAGGAACGAAGTTATTCAATAGTTTTCGGTCAAAACTTGCTAACTAATGTGGGCGAATATCTTGCCGACATCAAATTTCCCAAAAATATTGCTCTTGTTACGAATTTAACTGTTTTAGATTTATATGGGCAGACAGTCCTTACTTCACTTGAAACTGCAGGTTTCACTTGCTCGGTTATTACTGTGCCGGAGGGTGAAGAGTATAAGAATCTTGCCACGCTTGAATTGATATATGATCAGCTGATCGAGGGTAATTTTGATCGAGGTTCGGGGTTAATTGCTCTTGGCGGCGGTGTTGTTGGCGATATGGCGGGCTATGCTGCGGCCACTTTTTTGCGTGGAATCCCCTTCGTCCAGATACCTACCACCATCCTTTCGCAGGTTGATAGTTCCGTTGGCGGGAAAACGGCAGTGAATCATCGTCTGGGGAAAAATCTGATCGGGGCTTTTTATCAACCCAGACTTGTCTTGATCGATATAGATACCCTGAAGACACTCGACCGTCGTGAGGTTCGTGCAGGAATTGCCGAAATAGTTAAATATGGAATTATCAGCGACGCCGAGTTCTTTGCCTGGCTCGAAAATAATGTCTCAGAACTGCTTGAACTTGAGCCCGAGGCGTTGCTGCATGCGGTAAAGAGGTCTTGCCAAATTAAGTCGGATATTGTAGAAATTGACGAGCGTGAGGGTTCTGTAAGGGCCCTTTTGAATTATGGACATACTTTTGGCCACGCGATTGAAAGCCTTTGTGGTTATGGTGAATGGCGACACGGTGAAGCTGTTGCCTGCGGCATGGTTGTCGCCAGTCGTATTGCTCACAACCTGGGACTGGCGGATGAGGGATCGACGGCGCGAATATCAACCTTGTTACGTAACTTCCAGTTGCCTGTAGATGCTCCTGATTTTGCACTGCACCAGTTCGTGACAGCAATGCGCCGCGACAAAAAAGTACGTGAGGGCAGTTTAACTCTGGTTCTTAATCAAGGTATCGGGAGTGCCAAGCTTTACCCTGTATCGAATATTGAGGACACCTTTCACTCAGCACTTCCTGATCTGGAGTCATGAGGCATGGTCGAAAATCAACAAAATTCCCTCTTGGGCAAGATCGCTGCTTACACTGAAATACTTGCCGCAGACCCGCGTTCTACTATCTTTGTCTCGTTGAGTGAATCCTATCGAAAGATAGGAATGCTCGATGATGCATATGCTGTCGCCACTAAGGGTTTGGTTCATTTGCCTGTTTATTGTCCCGGTCATGTTGTCCTAGCCCGGATTCAATGCCAGCAGGGCGATATGGCAGCCTCCGAGGCTTCTTTCCGAAGAGCACTCGAGGCAGATCCTGACAATCTGTCTGCCTTGGTTGGCTTCTCCCGACTCCATCTCCTCTTGAACAACCCTGCCGAAGCGCGTGAGTTATTGCTTGCGGCCAGGGCACTCTCGCCTGCTGATTCGGTCATAAATAAATTACTTCTCAGCCTGCCTGTGATCGAACCCGAGCCAGAGATTGAAGTTGTTCCCTCCTCTGCTGATAAAGAACCATCCGTTGACGAAGTCCCTGTCCTGGAGCCTCTGGAGACCGCGACTTTAGCAGATCTCTACCTAAGGCAGGGCATGGCCGATAAGGCACTCTCCATCTATCAGAATCTGCTCTCACGGGATCCCGATAATTTGGAGCTTAGGCGGAGTATTCGTGATCTTGAAGCGACAATCAATGGTACGATAGACAGCCCTGTCGCTACTCCAGACCCCACAGAAACTGAGATCTCAACAGGAATTGTTTTTGAAAAAGTAGATTCGGAATCTTCAGCTGAGATTATTGCGCCTGAGAGTTGCCCCTCTGCTGCTTTCATCAAAGATCTGTCTGTGGTTGATCAGTTGAACGGCCTGCTGGCTTCTATTCAGAAAAGGAGAGGGGATGTTTAAGGCTACGCTCGAAGGAATGATCAATGAGACACCTGGTGGTGTCGGTGCTGTCTTGATGGGTTACGATGGTATCGCTATCGATCAGTTTTTTCTGGATTCAGGTGATCTCGATTTGCAACTTGTTGCCCTTGAATACTCGAATGTTGTCAAGGAAATCCGCCATACTGCAGAACTTCTTGGAACCGGTGCCTTGCAAGAAGTCACGATTAAGACCGGTCGATTCTATGTGATTATCCACGCTTTAACCGATGAATACTTTGTTGCCATGACTTTGGAGCGGGAAGGGAACCTGGGTAAGGGACGTTACCTGATCCTCCGTGATGCACCTGTTTTACGCGAGGCCCTGGTCTGAAGATGAAAATTCTTCTGTTGAATGGTCCGAATCTCAACCTGCTCGGCACCCGCGAGCCTGAAATCTATGGAGCACAATCTCTGGCTGAGATTGTTGCAGACCTCATTCAATTCGCGGCCGCAAATAAGATCGACTTGATCCATTTGCAGTCGAATCATGAAGGGGTCCTGATTGATCGTATCCATCAGGCCAAAACCGATGGATGTCAGGCTATCATTATTAATCCTGGTGGTCTGACACACAGCAGTGTCTCATTGCGTGACGCGATCAGTGCTGTGGAACTGCCTACGGTTGAGGTGCACCTGTCTAATATCCACGCACGTGAGTCCTTTCGTCATACCTCCTATGTGGCCGCAGTGGCTCTTGGTCAGATCTGTGGATTTGGAGCCAAGGGCTACGAGTTGGCCATTACGGCATTGAGACAACATTCGAGTACGCAATGAATGAGTCTGCGGCACTGTTCTGTACCGGGGTGCTGACGAAGCTTGCGTTGGATGCCTTTGTTTTTATCGATCTTAAAAATATCCGTTATTGTTGTGGATTTACCGGAACCGATGGGGCATATATCTTTACCCCGCAGCGAGATTTGTTTCTGAGTGATTCCCGTTACCGGGAGCAGTCACGGCAGCAGGTAGTTGCTGCTCGGAAAATCTGTTATCGTAACAAGTTCGATTCGGTTGTAGAGACGCTGAAGGAACTTGGCCTTAAGCGGATCGGCTTTGAGGCCGACACGCTCAGCGTAGCGCAATTGCAGGAGTTGTCTCAGCGCTCAGGCGGGGAGTTGGAATGGGTTCCGGTCTCCGCACCGATGAGGTCGCTACGAGCCTGCAAGTCCGTCGAAGAGTTGGCGTTATTGCAGCGGGCTGCGGATCTTAATGCCGCTGCATTTGTCGAGATTGAGGAGATGATAAGGCCCGGCATCAGTGAAAAGGCGATCGCTTTTGAATTGGAGTTTGCCCTGCGTCGCTTAGGCGGTGAAGATCGAGCTTTCGATTTTATCGTAGCCTCTGGCCCTCGCGGTGCAATGCCTCATGGCGTTGCCTCTGATCGTCTGCTCGAATTAGGTGATTTAGTCACTATCGATTTCGGGACTCGCGTTGCCGGTTACCATTCAGATGAAACCGTAACCCTGGGTCTGGGTGAAGTCGCTAGGGATTTACGAAATATCTTCGACGTAGTCCTTGAGGCCCATGATCTGGCGCTGGCCAAGGCGGTGCCTGGTATGCTGTTGGCCGATCTGGATGCGATTGCTCGTCAGCACATTGCATCTGCAGGATTTGGTGAGTTTTTTGGCCATGGGCTTGGTCACGGTGTCGGTTTGGATATCCATGAATATCCAGCAGTCTCTGGCCGCTCTCTGGAACAGTTACGGGAGGGAATGGTCATTACGATCGAGCCTGGGATCTACCTGCCCGGACGGGGTGGCGTTCGCATAGAGGACACGGTAGTTATTACCGCGACTGGCTGTCGAACGTTGACTCATATTTCTAAAAAATATCGTACCCTGGCGTAGACGGGGTCATGTCGGTTGCCAACCGGCAAAGCAATGCTTAAGGAGCACAAAATGGAAATCAAGGATCTAAGAACACTTATAAAAATGGTCACAGATACCGATATCTCCGAGTTTCGGATGGAGAATAAGGAAGAGAAGATCGTCATCAGGCGTGGGCCAGAAAAAGAATTTGTGCATATGTCTGCCCCGCTAGCTGTCGCTCCTGCTGCGC
>JAAXQE010000048.1 GCA_012974425.1 Geopsychrobacter sp. | reverse complement strand
AAATCCGCCACATCCTCAAGCCCGATATTCAAGCGGACCATCCAGCGCTCATGGTAGCGGGAGATATCTGACTGGGCGAACTTACCGGCGGTCACCAGACTCTTGAAGCCACCCCAACTGTAGCCGATGCCGAAGAGTTCCAGACTATCGACAAAGCGCGCCACCGCCTGCTCAGCATACTCCGGCTTGAGGACGAGGGAGAAAATACCCGTGGAGCCAGTGAAATCCCGTTGCCAGATGGCATGCTCGGGATGGCTGGGCAGGGCAGGGTGCAGAACCGCCTCGACCGCAGCCTCCCCTTCGAGCCAGTTGGCCAGCTCCAGGGCTGAGGCTTCATGGTGCTTCAGTCTCACCTTCAAAGTTTTGAGTCCGCGTAACGCCTGATAACAGGCCTCCTGCGGCGCAAAGATTTCCAGGGCGCGGCACAGACGGTGAAATCGCTCATAACAGGCCTCATTGACGGTTGCGCTACCGAGCAGCACATCCGAATGGCCCGAGATGTACTTGGTAACCGAGTGGATCGAAATATCGACCCCAAGCTCGAAAGGTCGAAAAAAGAGCGGGGTCGCCCAGGTATTGTCGATGGCGGTGAGGATCCCATGCTCTTGCGCCACCTTGACCACCGCCGGGACATCCTGCACCTCAAAGGTATTGGAGCCGGGGGACTCGAGCAGAATCAGGCGCGTCTCTGGGGTGATATGGTCCGCAATATCGGCGCCGACGTTGGCCGGGAAGTAACTGGTCATGACCCCGTACTTGGCGAGAACATTCCGCGCAAACCTGCGCACCGGGCCATAGACGCTGTTGCAGATCAACAGGTGGTCGCCGCTCGCTAAAAAGGCCTGTAAGACGCTGGTGATAGCTAACAGCCCCGAAGGGAAGGCGCGGGTCCGGTAACCACCCTCCAGTTCGGTCATGGCCTTTTCAAAGGCGTGCTGGGTGGGGCTGCCATCGGTGCCGTAGGTGAAACCCTCATAGTCCCCCTGGCCGGCGGCCTTGAGTTCGGCATAATCGTCGAACAACACCGTCGAGGCATGATAGATCGGCGGGTTGATCGAGTTATAACGCTCCAGTTTACGGCTGTCGCCGGCGTAGCCGCTGCCGATAATTTCGGTCGATTTGCCCTTCATTTTCCACCCTTTTCAGTCGATTCATGGATAGTCCAACAGCCTCCCAGGAGGCCACACGACAATTCTGTAAATATCTTATACTAAAAACAAGAGAACAATGGAAAGGATACCGTCATGAAAAAAGAGTCATATGAACATCTGTGTCAGGTCGCCGATTCAGGGCAGGACGCTTTTATCAACCACCCCGACAGCAGCGAACGCGGCATGGTCACCAGCTGTATCCGCGAGACCGGGCACCTGGTGGTGCGTACCCCGCAAGGCCAGGAACGCTGCTGGACCTTTGCCGAATGTGAAGAGATGAGCCACCCGAAATCTGGCCCGATGACCTAGAAGAAGCGCTCAGACTATGCGGCTGAATCATCTCTGTTCGGCCGCTCGCGCCGCCGCCCCCCTCGCGCCGCTGTGCGCCGGGGGGATTTGTTTTGCACCTTGAGCATCTGCCGCACGTGATTCAGCGTGCCGCCGGCCAGCAGATGCTGGCGCTGGCGTGCCGAAACTTCGAGCAGCGCAATGATTTCACGCTCACCGACCCTGACCCTCAGCTCGGTATCACCCGCCTCCAGATGCTTGCGCAGATCGGCGATCACCACCGCATCTCCGGCCTGGATCGCTGCGTAGTCAGCCGGATCCTTGAAGGTCAGCGGCAGAATCCCGAAGTTGCACAGGTTGGCCTTATGGATGCGCGCGAAGCTCTTGACGATCTTGGCCCGCACTCCGAGATAACGCGGCGCCAGCGCCGCATGTTCGCGACTCGAGCCCTGGCCGTAGTTGTCGCCACCAATCACCACCGCCTGACCCAGATTTTTGCAGCGCAGATGGAATTCAGGATCGAGCTGATAGAAGACGAATTCACTGATCGCCTCGATATTCGAGCGCAGCGGCAGCACCTTGCTCCCGGCCGGCATAATGCCGTCGGTTGAGATATTATCCTCAACCTTGAGCGCCACCCAGGCCTTGAGGGTCTTGGGCAGGCTCTCAAACTCGGGGAACGGCTTGATGTTCGGTCCGCGCACCACCGGAGTCTTGCAGCCTTCTGGAGTCGGGGCAATCAGCGATGAGCTATCGACAATATACTTCTCAGGCAGGCTGACCTTAGGCCAGGCCATCTCGGCGGCCAGCTCGCGCGGGTCGGTGATCACACCCTTCAAGGCCGACGCAGCTGCGGTTTCGGGTGAACAGAGATAGACCCGATCCCCCTTGGTTCCTGAACGACCGGGGAAGTTACGCGGGAAGGTGCGCAGGCTGACCTGATCGGTTCCCGGTGCCTGCCCCATGCCGATGCAGCCCAGGCAACCGGACTGATGGATACGCGCACCGGCCAGCAGCAGGGGCATGACGCCACTGCTTTCGGCGACATTCTCCAAAACCTGACGGCTGCCCGGATTGACATGAAAGGACAACTCGGCTGCGGCATGTCTGCCCCTGAGGATCTCCACGGTCATCATCAGATCGCGGTAGGTGCCGTTGACGCTGGAGCCGACAATCACCTGATCGACCCTGGTACCGGCCACTTCGCTGATGCGTTTGATATTACCCGGTGAGGTCGGACAGGCGATCAGCGGTTCAAGGCTGGCAAGATCGAGCTCTGCGTGCTCATCATAACTACAACCGGCATCGGCCTGCAGCTCTTGCCAGTCTTTCTCACGACCCTGAGCATGCAGCCACTGCCGCGTCTGCTGGTCGGAGGGGAAAACCGTCGAGGTCGCCCCCAGTTCGGTGCCCATGTTGCCGATCGTCATGCGGTCGGTCGCGGTGAGATTCTTCACCCCCGGGCCATAATACTCAACCACCTTGCCGGTACAGCCTTTGACGTCGTAGCGCCTGAGCATTTCCAGAATCAAATCCTTGGCACTGACCCAGGCGGGCAGGGCACCACTCAGTCTGACCCCAAGCACACTGGGGCAGGGGAAGTGATAGGGATAGCCGGCCATCGCCAGCGCCACATCCATCCCGCCGGAACCGATGGCCAGCATCGAGACTCCGGCAGCACCGGGAGTATGGCTATCGGCTCCGAGCAGCGTCAGGCCGGGCCGACCGAAACGTTCCATATGGACGATATGCGATATGCCGTTGCCCGGTTCCGAGTAGTGAATCCCGTAATGGGCGCAAGCGGTGCGCAGATACCTGTGATCGTCGGCATTTTTGAAATCGGTCTGCAGCAGATTATGGTCGACATACTGAGCCGCCAACTCCACCTTGATCCGCGCAAGGTTCAGGGCTTCAAACTCAAGCATCGCCATGGTACCGGTGGCATCCTGCAGCAGAGTATGATCGATACGCATGCCGATCTCTTCGCCCACGACCATGCGGCCCTCGACCAGATGTTGCGCAATTATCTTTTCGGTCAGATTTTTTGCCATCTCAAACGACTCCTTTTACGACTCATATCTAACAGGAACCAAAGGAGGACGAGACAACAATGGACAGTAATTCCTCCTTGTTGTCAGTATAAACCAACTCGTGAATTCAAGCCGAAGGCAGGGCTGAGAGGATAATCAAACTTGGTCAGCGGGGTTCATGTCGCTCGCCCGCGCTATTGCGCGCCAACCTCGCTGCGCTCCTGGAGGATCTCAAGCAGACGGGTCAGCTCATCCGGTCTCAATTGCAGCGGCGCCATCTGGGTGAGGGGGCGCAGCTTGCGCGGATTCTCTAACCATTTATCCAGGTTTTCGACCGTCCAGCGTTCGCCTTCGCCGAAATTCAACGGATAGTAATCAGAAAACAGACCGGAGAGGTTCGGTGCCATCTCCCCGCGTCCCAGCCCGCCTTGCTGCTGGCTGAGCAGTCGGTGACAGTCGCCACAGTGTTTGGTGAAGCTATCCTCGGTGGTCGGCGCAAGTTCGCTGAAATGCACCACCTGTGGCGCCTCTGTGACGCGCGGCGCCTGTTTGGCCGCGCCGGCCAGGATCGCATTGATCAGCGCCACCAACTGTTCATCACTGAAGTGAAAACGCGGCATGAAGAGCGCCGGTTCGCGAATGGCCTGTAGCAACGCCTCGGGACTGTTGTGCAGCAGGGAGCGATCGAGGTTGGTAGCCAGGCGGTTGCCCTGGTCGGTGCTGTGATGACAACGGCGGCAGGCCGCGTCTGTGAGCAGTTGTTCGCCGCGCTTGACCAGTG
>JAAXQE010000021.1 GCA_012974425.1 Geopsychrobacter sp. | reverse complement strand
GAGGCCTCTATGTCAGCGTCCCATGCAAAACTCTACTTGGTCGACGGTTCCAGCTATATCTATCGCGCCTATTACGCCATCCGGCATCTTTCGAACAGCAAGGGGGAGGCGACCAACGCGGTTTACGGTTTTACCAAGATGCTGCAGACCCTGATCAAGCAGGAGCAGCCTGATCATATTGCGATGATCTTCGATGCCAAGGGACCGACCTTCCGTAAAGAACTCTATCCGGAATACAAGGCCAACCGTTCGGCGATGCCGGAGGACCTGGTGCCGCAGATCCCGCTGATCAAGGAGGTGGTGCGCGCCTTCAAGCTGCCGCAACTCGAACTGCAGGGTTATGAGGCCGACGACATCATTGCCACCCTGGCTAAGCGCTATGCGGCACTGGGCATGGATGTCACGGTGGTGACCGGTGATAAAGACCTGATGCAGATTGTCAGCGACAGGGTCAGTTTGCTCGACACCATGAAGGGCAAACGCTCGCGCGAGGCCGAGGTGATCGAGCGTTTCGGCGTGCCGCCGCGGCAGGTGCTTGAGGTGCTGGGGTTGGCCGGGGATAGCTCGGATAATATTCCCGGGGTGCCGGGGATCGGCGAGAAGACCGCCATGGGATTGATTCAGGAGTTTGGCGATATCGAGAACCTGCTCGCGAATATCGATAAGGTCAAGGGGAAGAAACGCCAGGAGAACCTGCGCGAATTTGCCGATCAGGCCCGGCTGTCACGCCGCCTCGCCGATCTGGTGTACGATCTGCCGGTCGCGATCGATTATGCCGATCTCGCCCTGGCTGAGCCCGACATCGCAACCCTGTCCGAGCTCTATACGCGCCTCGAATTCCATCAGCTCTTGCAGGATCTCGGCTCAGCGTTCAAGGCGACTGAACGCAGCGCTGCGACTGGTAACTATCGAACCGTCACGACATGCGCCGATCTCGAGGCGATGATTGCTCAACTGCGCGTCGCCGGGCGTTTTGCCTTTGATACGGAAACCACCAGCCTTAAGGCGGTTCAGGCCGAACTGGTCGGGCTCTCCTTCTCGCTCAAGGCCGGCAGCGGCTGGTATGTGCCGGTCGGACATCGCTATCTCGGTGCGCCGGAACAGCTGGACCTTGGCAAAACCCTCGAAGCCCTGCGCCCCCTGCTCGAGAGTCCGGCGGTGGCCAAGGTCGGTCAAAATATCAAGTACGATGCCCTGGTGCTGCGCAATGCCGGGGTTGAACTGGCCGGTATCAGTGATGACAGTATGATCCTCTCCTATCTGACCCACCCGGAGGCTAAGTCGCATGGTCTCGACGCTCTGGCGAGTGATCATCTTAAGCATCGCATGATCCCTTATAAAGAGTTGACCGGCAGTGGCAAAAAGCAGATCGGTTTCGCCGAGGTCGAGGTCGAAAAGGCCGCTGTCTATGCGGCCGAGGATGCCGATATCACCTGGCAGATCGCCGAGAAACTCCTGCCTGAACTAAGCGCTAGCGGGGCCGAAAAACTCTATCGTGAGATCGAGATGCCCCTGGTTGATGTCTTGACCCGCATGGAATGGCAGGGGGTGCGGGTTGATGCCGAGTTTCTGGCCGGGCTCTCGGCCGAGATGGGCAAGAACCTGCAGCGGCTCGAAGGCGAAATCCATGAGCTGGCGGGGGGGGCTTTTAATATTAATTCGCCCAAGCAGATGGGCGAAATCCTGTTCGAGAAGCTCGGTCTGCCGCGCGGCAAGAAGACCAAGACCGGCTGGTCGACCAATGTCGATGTGCTGACTGTGCTGGCCGAAGAGCATGAGATCGCGGCGAAAATTCTGGAGTACCGTTCCCTCGCCAAGCTGATCAGTACCTATACCGATGCCTTGCCGCAGCTGATCAATCCGGCCAGCGGGCGGATCCACACCAGCTTCAACCAGGCGGTCACCGCTACCGGGCGCCTGTCGTCGAGTGAGCCGAACCTGCAGAACATCCCGATCCGCAGCAACCTCGGCCGGCGCATCCGTGAAGCCTTCCTGCCGGCAGAAGGGAACGTTTTACTGGCGGCTGACTACTCGCAGATCGAATTGCGCGTGATGGCGCATATCGCCGATGTTGCGGCCTTGAAGGAGAGCTTCGCCGCCGGGGATGATATCCATCGCCGCACCGCCAGTGAGATCTTCAACGTCTTCCCCGGCATGGTCACGGACGAGATGCGCCGCCAGGCCAAGACCATCAATTTCGGCGTGCTCTACGGCATGGGCGCCTTCAGCCTGGCCAAGGACCTGGGGATCTCGCGCAAGGAGGCCCAGCGGTTCATCGACAGCTATTTTGAACGCTATCCGGCGGTGCTGCGTTTCATGGAAGAGCGCAAGCAGGAGGCGCGCGAACATCAGTATGTCACGACCCTCCTGGGGCGGCGCTGCGCCATCCCCGAGATCAACAGCACGAACGGCGCGGTGCGCAGCTACGCCGAGCGCAATGCAATCAACTACCCGATTCAGGGCAGCGCCGCCGATATCATCAAGGTGGCGATGATCAATATCGACCGTCGTCTGCGTGAAGAGGGCTTACAGACCCGCATGGTGCTGCAGGTCCACGATGAACTGGTGTTCGACGTGCCCGTGGCCGAGCTTGATCAGCTCAAAGAACTTGTTAAGCTAGAGATGGAAAATGCCGTACCGTTGTCGGTGCCGGTGGTGGTCGATATCGGGGTTGGCAATAACTGGAGCGAAGCGCATTAGGAACCGTGAGGCGAGAGGTGTGAGGCGTAAGGTCAAAAGCTTAAAATGCTTATTCCTCTCACTCCTCACCCCTAACGCCTTACGGCACTTAGGGCCTCACTCCTCACTGAATAATCGATCCCGAAGGGAGAAGCGTACATGTATCGTCGAACCAAAATAGTCGCCACGGTCGGGCCAGCCTGTGCTGATGCCGCTGGTTTAAAAAAGCTGATCGAGAATGGCGTCAATGTTTTCCGGCTCAATTTTTCCCACGGGACTCTGGAGCAGAAGGCAGAGTGGATTGAGACGATTCGTGAACTATCGCGCAGCGTCAAGCGTGCGGTCTCGATTCTTGGCGATCTGCAGGGACCGAAAATCCGCTGTGGCTTGATGAAAGATGGTGGGCAGATACTGACCGCCGGGCAGCAGGTGGTGGTGACAACACGCGATATCCTCGGCGAAAATGGTCTCATTCCGACGATCTACCGCAATCTGCCGCAGGATGTACGGCCCGGTGATCAGATCCTGCTCGATGATGGCAACCTCGAACTGAAGGTCGTTGGGAACGATGCTGAAGATGTGCGCTGTGAGGTGGTGACTGGTGGTCTGCTTAAGGATCGCAAGGGGATCAACCTGCCGGGGGTAAATATTTCGGTTCCGGCGCTGACCGCAAAGGATCTGGACGATCTGGCCTTTTGCATCGACCAGAACCTCGACTGGGTGGCGCTCAGCTTTGTGCGTCATGCCGATGAAATGCACGACCTGAAACGCCGACTCTATGAGCGCAAGAGTCCGATGGGGATCATCGCCAAGATCGAGAAGCCGGAGGCGGTTGAGAACTTTACTGCGATTCTTGAGGCCAGCGACGGCATCATGGTAGCGCGTGGCGACCTGGGGGTTGAAATTCAGCCGGAGCGGGTGCCGCTGATTCAGAAGCGGATTATTCATGAATGTAATGTGCGTGGTAAGCCGGTTATTACCGCGACCCAGATGTTAGAGAGTATGATCAATAATCCCCGCCCGACCCGCGCCGAGACCTCGGATGTCGCCAATGCGATTCTGGATGGGACCGATGCGGTGATGCTTTCTGCCGAAACCGCCTCGGGCGATTATCCCTTTGAAGCGGTGGCGGTCATGGATCGGGTGGCGCGGGATGTCGAAGCCGACGCCTCTTTGCCGCGGCGCTCGGTACTTCCAGAGGGGGGCGCAGAATATCGCCCGCAGTCGGAGGCGATCGGGCAGGCCGCGTGCCAGATCGCGGATACGGTCGGCGCACGTGCTATTCTGGCCTTTACTCAGACCGGCGGCACGGCGGCCTTAGTCGCCAAGTTTCGTCCCCGCGTCCCGGTCCTGGCGGTGACCCCCTCGCAACACGTACGGCGACGCTTAGCCCTGTACGGGGGAATTTTTTCCATGCGGGTTGATATCGAAGGCAGCACCGAAGCGCAGATCCTGGCAGTCGAGGCAGCCGTGCTGGCCCAGGGCGAACTGAAACGTGGTGACACAGTGGTGATTACCATGGGCAGTCCGATCTCGGCGCCCGGCACCACCAATCTGATCAAGGTCCATCGCCTCGGGACCGGAGACTTCTACGAAGTCCACTAGCTTATTTGT
>JAAXQE010000149.1 GCA_012974425.1 Geopsychrobacter sp. | reverse complement strand
GCGCCCTGGTGCGGATCTGCTAGTTTCCCTGTGCTTAGTCGAGTCAAGGGCTAGTGGGGATTTGTAGTGAAAGAGCGAGCAGATGCACGAATTAAAATATCTGGCCGGTTATCCAGCTCAAGTTACGGATCAGATCGCGCGCTTGATTGCTGAGCAGCAGTTGGGCGCGGTTTTGCTCAAACGCTATCCTGTGGCCCATGAGATCAAGACCGACAGGGCGCTCTACGACTTTACCCTGGTGCTGAAGAATCAGTATCTGCGCAAATCGCCACCGCTCTCCAGGGTCGCCTACGATAACAAGATCAACCTGACCCATCAGGCCCTCGGCCTGCATAGCTTCGTCTCACGCGTGCAGGGGGGGAAGCTCAAGGCGAAGAACGAGATCCGCATCGGTGCGGTCTTTAAAACCGCGCCCCTGCAGTTTTTGCGCATGATCGTCGTTCACGAACTGGCCCATCTCAAAGAGAAGGAGCACGACAAGGCCTTCTATAGGCTCTGCCTGCATATGGAGCCTGATTATCCCCAATTGGAGCTCGATGTACGGCTCTATCTGACTCAGCTGGACCTGTTTGGACCACTCTATTAAAAAACCTTCGACTGAGGCCCCAGAAAACGATGCGCTTGCTGGTTTTATGGCTCTTCTGCTGAGGAGTTGGCAAAGCTCTATGCCTAAAGCGCGGTTTAGGGTATGATCCAAACTTGACTTTACTTATAGGGAATATCCTAGGCAACCCGCCTTTCGCTCTGGACTCCGTTTCTGCACAATCAGTTCGGAATCTGTTCGAACCTTCCTAACGAGCCAACCGTTTGCAAAAAAAACAAATAAGCCCAGGGATATGCTTGAAAACAGCATTCATTAGGTCCCGCGCTGGATATTGAGAACTTTATGCGATTACCCAAGAAATTTGAAATACTCGTCAATAACGGCCATGTCGATGCGGTTGTCTCTCAGCTTATGAGTGGCAAGGAGGCCGAGGTCTATATTGTCCAGTCGATGGGCGAGCTGCGCTGTGCCAAGGTTTACAAGGAGTCTGACAACCGCAGCTTCAGCACTCAGGCCAAGTACCAGGAAGGGCGCAAGACGAAAAACAGCCGTCAGGCGCGCGCCATGGGGAAGCATTCCAAGTTTGGTCGCCAAGAGCAAGAGGGCGCCTGGCAGAACGCCGAAGTAGACGCCTTACAACGCTTTGCTGCTGCTGGAGTGCGTGTACCGCAGGTCTTCAACTACGTCGAGGGGATTCTGCTGATGGAGCTGGTGGTCGATGCTGAGGGGAACAACGCCCCACGGCTCAACGACGTCAGTCTGAGCGAAGCAGAAGCACGGGAACATCACCATACGATGATGAAGCAGATTGTTCTCATGCTCTGTGTTGGCCTGGTTCATGGCGACCTCTCCGCGTACAATGTCCTCTTGGGCCGCGACGGGCTGGTCATCATCGACCTGCCCCAGGCCGTTGACGCTGCGGGGAACAACAACGCAGCTAGCATGCTGTTGCGGGACGTGGCAAACATGACCGCCTACTTTGGGCGTTTCGCGCCCGAACTTCTGAGCAGCGATTACGGCCAGGAGATCTGGAAGCTCTACGCCTCTGGCGAACTCAGGCCGGAGAGCAGGCTGACGGGTCAGTTTGAGCAGAGCAGTATGCCTGCTGATGTCCAGGCTGTCATGCGCACTGTCGATTTTGAGCGGCGTTGGCATGAGCAGGAGCTTTTAAGACGCCAGGAGCGGGCAGCAATCTAGAGCAAGTTCTCGATTTTAAGAGATTATCTCGGCCCGGCGCACAATTGACAGCCAGAGGCTAATCCGCTTATCTTCCGCTTTTACGCGCAGCTTGCCGCAATATACGATTTTAACTACAGCCTCTCCGGTATCACCGGAACGTTTATATAAGGATTTTCCAACCATGTCTTTTGATTCTCTTGGCCTCTGTGCCGAACTGTTGAAGGCGATTGCCGATCAGGGTTACATCACCCCGACCCCTATCCAGACTGAAGCGATCCCGGCGATTTTTGAGGGGAGCGATCTGCTGGCGGGCGCCCAGACCGGCACCGGCAAGACCGCGGCCTTCGCCCTGCCGATTGTGCAGCGTTTGAGTGAGAGTATCCCTGAAGGCAAGCGGCGCCGACCGCGCGTGCTGGTGCTGGTACCGACCCGCGAACTGGCGGCCCAGGTCAGTGACGAGATGCAGAATTACGGACGGCGCCTGGCGTTACGTTCGACCATGATCTATGGCGGCGTGAATATCCAGGCGCAGATCGAGCGTCTGCATCGTGGCGTGGATATCGTGGTGGCGACCCCGGGGCGGCTGCTCGACCACGCCGAACGCGCCACGATCAACCTGTCGAAGATTGAATATCTGGTTCTGGATGAGGCCGACCGGATGCTCGACCTCGGTTTTATCGATGACATTCTCAAGGTTGCAGAATACCTGCCGGCCAAGCGTCAGACCCTGCTCTTTTCGGCGACCTACGCGCCGAATATCAAGGCGCTCGCCGATGAGCTGCTCGATAACCCGTGTCATATAGAAGTGGCGCGGCGCAATCTCGCCGCCGATGCGGTGACCCAGGTGGTCTATCCGGCCGAGCGCAAGTTGAAACGTGAAATGCTTTCGCATCTGATAATCGATGGCAAGTGGGAGCAGGTGCTGGTCTTCTGTCGCACCCGTTACGGTGCCGACAAGCTGACCGCCGAACTGCTCTATGACGGGATAAAGGCTGCGGCGATCCATAGCAACAAGAGTCAGTCGATCCGCACCCGCACCCTGGGCGAGTTCAAGCGCGGCGAACTGCGCGTGCTGGTCGCCACCGATGTGGCGGCGCGCGGACTCGATATTGAACAGTTGCCGCATGTGGTGAATTATGAACTGCCCCAGGTTGCCGAGGACTATGTCCATCGGATCGGGCGTACCGGCCGGGCCGGGGAGGCCGGGCTCGCCATCTCATTGGTCGCTCAGGAAGAACAGCCGCGGCTGACTGCGATTGAGAAACTGCTTAAATATGCCATCCCGCGTCAGACCTTGGCCGCCTTTCCGCATGTCGTATTCAGGAAGATGGCCGCGACCAAACCGCTCAAAACTGCCAATGAGCCAGCCAAACCTAAACCAGCGGTAGCAAGACCGGCGAAGGCGCATACCACTGAGACGAAGACTGCCGCCAAACCCAAGAAGGTGCAGAAGTCGACCAAGACCAGAACCGTCGCAGGCAGTAAATCTGCAACCGTGACGAAAAAGGTCAAGGTTAATACCGGACGGCCCGCTCCTAAGGGGCGGCGCGGCACCCGTTCTTAAACCTTTAAACGGGCTTGCGCGCGATGAGCTGAACCACCGCGGCTCGCCCGGTATGCAGGCTGCCCTCGATGACTTCGCGTTCGGTCTCCAGGGCATATTCAAACTCGAGACCGGCCAGCTCCTGCTTCAGGTCGGCCAGGCACATCAGCAGCTCTTTGAGTGGTGGACCACCGGTGCCGAATGCGAGTTGTGCCGGGGTATAGCCCTCCAGAATGAACAGGCCGCCCGGAGCAAGGGCGGCGACCGCTTTTTTATGAAGCTCTGCTCTGATGTCTTTAGGCAGGTGGCAGAAAACTGAAACAATAGCGTCCCAACTCTCCTTGCCCATCCGGTACTCGGCCAGATCGGCCACCTCGGTTTTTATCGCCACTCCACGTTCAGTCGCCAGCCGTTGTGCCTTATCAAGACCGACCGCCGAGGCATCGACCGCCGTCACCTGGTGGCCCTGTTCGGCCAGAAAGACCGCGTTGCGACCTTCCCCCTCCCCCAGGCTAAGGACTCTAGCCGGAGTCAATGCGCGACTTGCCTCACGCAGGAATCCGTTCGGCTCTTTGCCGTAGACAAAATCTTCGGTCTGGTAACGCTCATCCCACATACTTGCTGTCCTTTGAAGGCTTGCTGTTGTCGCAATCTGTGCTCAGAAGTCGATGTCGACTTCAAGAGAATCCAGAAACTTGTTAAAGGCGGTGAAGAGCTCCATCACCCCCAGGGCCTCGACGATCTCCGCATCGCTTGTGCCGAACTCCCTTAGTGCGGCAAACTCGGCATCCGTAATGCGCAGCGGGCTCGCATTCGCCTTGCGGGCAAAACCGATCAAGGCCTGCTCTTTTGCGCTGAAATCGGCCTTCTCCAGATTCTGCAGAATCGTTTTCAGTTCTGCCTCGCTCACTCCAATGGCCTGCAATGCGCCGCTGTGGGCGGCCACGCAATATGCGCAACCGTTGTCCTGCGAGACATGCACTGCAATCGTCTCCTTGAGTTTACGGCTCAGGCTCCCCTCCATCATCACCGACTTCACCTTGT
>JAAXQE010000320.1 GCA_012974425.1 Geopsychrobacter sp. | reverse complement strand
AACGTTTTATTATTTCAAAGATCCAAGCAAAGATCTAACCGGACAATGCTGAGTTTTTTAGGGAGATACAGTTTTTAAAAATACTCAGCCAGCATTTTCCAAACCGACACAGGGTTCATCCATGCATTGAATCACTTCAATTGTGATGTGCCTAAGCTGTTCAATCCCCTCCAGTAACTGCCGATATTCCTCTACGGGCCGTGGATAATGGGTCACCAGGGTGACGATTGTCGAGAGGTGGTGCGGCCCGACCTTCCAGACATGCAGATCGGTGACCCGGTTGTCGGCCTCGGCTTCAATGGTTTCACGAATCCGCTCACGCACCTCGCCGCCTACCCCGGCGTCCAGCAGGATGGCGCTACTCTCCTTGAGCAGCCCCCAGGCCCAGCGGGTAATCACCAGCGCGCCGACAATCCCCATCAGCGGATCGAGGGCCCACCAACCGTACAAACCACCAAACAGCAGCGCAACGATAGCCAGCACCGAGGTCAGGGCATCGGCCAGCACGTGAAAGTAGGCGGCCTTAAGGTTGTGATCTTCATGATGATGGTGATCTCCATGGTCCTGACCATGGCCATGATGGTCATGCCCATGGCTACCATGCAGTAAGAAGGCACAGGCAATGTTGACCGCCAGGCCGACCCCGGCGACCAGCATTGATTGGCTGTAGTGAATTTCAACCGGCGTGAAAAACCGGCCGAACGATTCAACCGCCATGACCAGGGCAACCACCGCCAGGGCGACCGCACTGGCGAAACCACCGAGCACGTTGATTTTACCGGGGCCGAAGCTGAAATCGGGGTTATCGGCATTTTTGCGTGAATAGCGATAGGCAAACAGAGTGATCAGAAAGGCGGCGACATGGGTGCCCATATGCCAGCCGTCGGCCAGGAGGGCCATCGAACCGTACGCGACCCCGGCGACAATCTCGACGACCATGGTCACCGCGGTCAGGATCATTACCCGTAGGGTATTTTTCTCGTTCTGTTCACGGTGCACGAAGAAATTATGCCGATGCTGCCATTGCTTAAGCTTGTGGATGTGCATTCTATGACCCCTGTTATAACAATAAAACGGATCGCAAAAAGCGAACAACATGGGAATGCCGCGCGCTGGTTACGCAATCAAGACTGAATCAAGCCTCAAAATTTTAGCCACTCGTAGACCTCCCTGTCAACGTGCTCACCGCAGCCACCGCAACCACCACTCTTGCACCCGGGCTCCCGATGGATCCGCACCCGACCCTTTCTGAGCCAATGCTCGAGCAGACCACGCACGGTATCCGGCTCCAGGTCAAAATGCAGAGCGATGTCGGAGAGTGGTGCAAGCTTGCGCTCACTCAGATAACGTTTTACTTCACTCGGGGTCATCGCTTCGCCTCCCTATGCCTTCACCGGCACTGCAGCGCCGAGTGGACCTGAGTCTTTACCCAGGGCGCGCATCACCGATACCACAACCAGGCAGAACAGGAGACAACCGACCAGCCAGGCGCCTGAGAACGCCGGATGGCGGGTAAAGGTCGCCAGCTGATAGAAGCAGGTTGCCGCGATGTAAGCCAGACCGGTTGTCCAGGCGGCAATAAACAGGGTCCAGCGTTTGTTGGTCTCACGATAAACCGCAGCCATGGCGGCGACACAAGGAAAATACATGAGAATGAACAACATGTAGGCGATAGCTCCGATCTTGCCATCAAACAGTTTGCCCATCGCGCCAAAGGTGCCGCTGCTGACAGCCAGCCCTTCGGCGGCAGCATCATGGGAACTGGTGTCACCGATATTCAGCCCAAGAGGATCGGCCAGGGTATCGAGCACGCCTGCGAGGTTGTCGGGAATCGTCTGAAACGCCTCCTGCAAAGCCGCACTGAGGCTGAAGGTTTCATCTTGGGCAAGCTCAGAGCCCGCGGCAGCCCGCTCGGCCTGAGCTTCATTCTGCAGGTAGATAGCATCAAGGGTGCCGACCACCGCTTCTTTGGCGAAGATACCGGTAAAGATACCGACAGTCGCCGGCCAGTTGTCCTGCGAGATCCCCATCGGGCCAAACACCGGAGTCACCGCGCGACTGACCGAGGCGAGCAGCGAATCCTTGGTATCATCATGGCCAATGGTGCCGTCGATGGACATGGTATTGAGCAGCGCCAGGAGCGCGACCATCGGCACCAGGATGCGGGTCGCCTTGAGCAGAAACGATTTAAGCCGATCCCAGGTGCGCAGCAATACGGATTTGATCGTGGGCACATGGTAAGGCGGCAACTCCATGACGAAGGGGGTGATGTTGCCTTTGAGCAGGCTGTGCTTGAGCACCAGACCGGTCAGCACGGCGAAACCGATCCCGGCCAGATAGAGCAGAAAGACCACGTTCTGGCCACCGGTCGGGAAGAACCCGGCGGCAAACAGGGCATAGACCGGCAGACGCGCGCCGCAGCTCATAAAGGGGTTCATCATGATGGTCAGGGTGCGGTCACGCTGGTTTTCCAGGGTGCGGGTCGCCATAATCGCCGGCACGTTACAGCCGAAACCGACCAGCAGGGGCACGAAGGATTTCCCCGGCAGGCCGAGCATGCGCATGAAACGGTCCATGACAAAGGCTGCGCGAGCCATGTAGCCGGAGCCTTCCAGTACCGCCAGGGCGAGGAACATAAACCCGATCGGCGGGATAAAGGTCGCCAGGGTCTGGATTCCGCCGCCGATACCGGTAGCGATCACCCCGATCATCCAGCCCGGGGCCCCAAGGCCGATCAGCAGTTCAGTCATCCCATCCACGAAAATCGCGCCGACGGCGATATCAAAGAAATCGATAAAGGCCCCACCGACATTAATCGTGAACATGAAGGTCAGGTACATCATCAGCAGGAAGATCGGCAACCCGAGGAGACGGTTGAGCACCAGCTTGTCGATCTTGTCGGTCAGCGTCTGCTTAAGCTTGGTGGCATGGGTCACGGTCCCCTTGGTCAGCCAGTGAATGAAGTTGTAGCGCGCATCGGCGATGGCGATATCGGCATCCTCATCCAGCTGTTCATTGATTTTCCGCTGTTGCGCGCACAACACCTCAGCCACATCGGCACTGAGCAGAGCGACATATTCGGCGTCATCTTCCAGCAGCTTCATCGCCAACCAATCGGCCTTCAGATGTTGCTCACCGGCCAGCGCCTGAATTTGACCGGCAATCAGGTCCGCTGCTTCCTGAATTGCAACCGGGAAGACGATATCCGCTGCCGAGATCGGGTTACGTTCGGCGCAGCGATGCACGGCTTTTTTCAGCTCGGTCAGACCACTGCGCTTCGAAGCGGAGACCGAGATAACCGGTACCCCCAGCCGCGCGGAAAGTTCATCGACATCGATCCGAATCTGCCTTGCCTTGGCAACATCGATCTTGTTCAGCACGACGATCATCGGCACGCGCATTTCCAGCAGCTGGGTGGTCAGGTAGAGATTACGCTCAATGTTGGCGGCGTCGATGATGTTGATGATCAGATCATAATCTTCCGAGAGCAGGTAATCGCGGGCAACTTTTTCATCGGAGGAGTGGGCAGAGAGGGCGTAGATACCGGGGATGTCGATCAGCTCGAAATCGTGCCCCTCAAAGGAGTAGATCCCGCTCTTGCGGTCAACGGTGACACCGGGCCAGTTGCCAACCATCTGGCGCGAACCGGTCAGTTCGTTAAACAGGGTCGTTTTACCGCAGTTCGGGTTGCCGGCAACGGCGATTGACAGGCGTTGTTTCTGCATCGGCCTTAGCTCCTTTCCACCAGCACTACGGCGGCTTCGGCTTTGCGCAGGCTCAAGGAGAAGCCACGCACTCTGATCTCCAGCGGATCGCCCAAAGGAGCAACGCGGGTTATCTCTAGCTCAATCCCCTTGGTCAAACCCATCGCCAGCAGCTTGGCACGGTACTCTTTCTTGCCGTCGGCAAAACCCTTAACGGTAGCCTTTTCGCCAACCGCTAATTGTCCAAGGTGGTCTGGCATGGATGTTCTCCTTAAATGGCGGCTTAATCAAGGTCGCCTTACTGATATTTTTTTGCCACACTGGCTGATGTGCAGGTCAGAGGCTTGAAACGAATGCTCCCAACCGCTGATTTGGATATTGAAAACCGTTATCAAGATATGGAGTTTGGGCATGGCTGTCAACATAAAAATATCTATGCGTAACCTTCGCGGCAGCGATCTGCCAGGGTGGCAACCAGCAATCTCTGAGGGAACAGTCTGCTGATTTTCAAGGTGGAGGGAGTTCAGTAAGGAAAACGGCAGTGCGAGAAAACACTTTAGTTCTCACCCAATGCTCTCTCGCAAACTCAACCGATAATGTGGGATGTCATGAATGTGCCTTTGCACAGACAATTCTCGCGAGATCTGGTATTAAGTTTTACCAGACCCCACGTTTACCTTTCTAACGCCAGTCGATATATTATGCGACATCAAGGGGATGTTGTGGCAGGCAGAACCGAGATATCTTTTTCAAAACCTCCTAGAAAACATAGCCCCACAGCTCTCTACCTCCTGAGCTGTGGGGTTCTTTTTTACCACCACTTCCGAAAACACAGAAAATCCAAGACTCCCTATCTAAGGAAAAATATTCCTCCGCAATAAGCGCAGCAATCTCCACTCAACCCTTCAAGGCACTGGTCAACAACTTGTCGAGTTGATTGGCAAAGGCCTGGCGGTCTGAGGCGTTGAAACCCGCAGGGCCACCGGTTTCGACGCCGTTGCTACGCAGATCTTCCATGAAGTTTCGCATCGACAGGCGCGCGCCGATATTTTCCGGGGTATAGATTTCGCCGCGCGGATCGAGTGCCGCGCCACCCTTCTCTATCACCAGTGAGGCCAGGGGGATATCGGCGGTCACCACGAGATCCCCGGCCTCAAGCAGGCGGACGATCTCGGCGTCAGCCACATCGGCCCCGGCACCGACCTGCAGGCTACGGACATACACGGAACGGGGCATCGCCATGGAACGGTTCGCCACCAGGATCAGTTCGACCTGGCGTTTTTCAGCGGCCCGGTAGAGAACCTCTTTAATCACCCGCGGACAGGCGTCACCATCAATCCAAATTTTCATTCATACATACCCAAGCATTAAGTTTAATGACCAATAACCAGGTAGGATTTCGTCAGCCCGATTATGCGTGAGGCGCCAGAAGAAATCCCGCAATTAAAAGAAATTTCAACCCCCATTACGATTAAGCTGCGAGAGTTGCGCGTTGATTGTCCAATAATCGTAGATGATCCCCAGCAAAAAGAGACCTCCGGTCAGCAGGTAGATCAAGCCGGACAACCATTTTTGTTGATAGAAGCGATGCGCCCCGAACAGGCCGAGAAAGGTCAACAGAATCCAGGCCAGATTGTAATCGAGCGGCCCCTGGACAAAGTTGGCCTCAGCTGAGTCTTGCAGGCCGGGGATCAGGAACAGGTCAATCAGCCAGCCGATGAAGAAGAGTCCCAGGGTAAAAAAGTAGATCGTGCCGCTGATCGGCCGGCCGTAATAGAAGCGGTGTGCGCCAATGAAGCCGAAGATCCACAGCAGGTAACCTACGACCAGAGAGTGCGATTTCATTTGGTCTCCATGTTCAGATAATTGAGCTGTTCAAGTTCTTGCATTATTGTAGTTCCCTGATCAAGGCTGTTAAAGATGATCGCCGAGGTCATGGTCGCGCGTGAAATCGCATCGACCTCGGGATCGAAGTTCCAGGGGGTGGTCAAATAGCCGCCCACGACCCGCTTGCGCATCTTGCTGGTCTCTTCCCGGGTCCATACGACATTTCCGTGGCGGGTGAGATGCAGGGATTCAAAGGCCACAACCTTGCCCGCGGCGTCGAACAGATAGTAGAAATGGACATCGTGACAGACATCGCAGATCGCGGAACGGGCCAGCACTTCGGCAAAGAGTGGTCGTTCGCCAACCAGGGCCCGATAGACCCGACGCTGACTGGGCAGCTTCAGCTCTGCAAACTGCGCGACCGGACCAAACTGACCAAAACTCTTGTTGATCCGCTCGGCCATCTGTTGCGCGGGAAGATAGGCTTCGACCGTCGTATCCACGGCATCCTCATCGGTGGGCAACTCAGCAAACTCACTGACCGGTTGGCTGAGGGTCTCTTTGAGATAGGCGAAGAGGTCCGCCATATCCTTATCTTCGCCCAGATGGGTCCCGGCAACCACCGCGGCCTTGCCTGGATCGCGACGCAGATAGATTGAAAAGGGGGTTGGACCGCCCCCGACGGCAGTATGCAATTTAAAATTTTTGTCAGAGACGATCGGGAAATCGACTGCGTAAATATCGATAAAATCTTCGATCTGCAGATCGCTATTGCCGACCGCAACCCCGAGCATCAGGATCTTGCCACGCGTCTGCGGGTCACTCTCAATCATCTCAAACAGCTCGTTATAGGGCAGGGTCTGTTTCTGGCAGTGCGGGCAGAGCACATTGAGAATCTCGACCAACACGACCTCGGCCTCGATCTGGTTGATGCTGAAGGTTGCGCCGGGAGCAAGTCCCAGGTAGGCACGCTGCTGGTCCTGCTGCGGCTGCGGCAGGACGATTGCGGGGAAGCGTTCTCCCATCGCGATACGCCGCGCCGCGTCAGCCTGCCCATAGCAAGCAACCAGCAGCAGGCAGAGTATCATGCTCTTCTTCACCATAATCGGGTCCTTATCCCCTTCAGTTAGCGGATTGACAAGGCTTCTGGTGCCGGCTGCATCGTTTTCGGCAGCAGCACCCACATGCGCCCCTGCTGCTTCATCCGTCCGGCCAGGGCTCCGGCATCGGCCCCCAACCCCCAGAAGAAATCGGCACGCACCCGTCCCTTGATCGCGCCGCCGGTATCCTGCGCGACCATCAGTCTATTCAGCGGTTTATCGCTGTTCGGCCAACTGGCGGCGAGAAAGACCGGTGCGCCGAGCGGAACACTGCGCCGGTCAACCGCCAGACTCCGCTCTGCCGAGAGGGTAATCCCCAAGGCTCCCGGCGGGGATTCTACGCCGATCTCAAGTTCACGAAAGAAGATATAGCTGGGATTTTCATCGAGTAATTCGCGACCCGCTATGGGGTTTTCATTCACCCATTTACGGATATTCTGCATCGACATCTGATCGCGGCTCATCGCGCCACGTTCGAGCAGCAGCTTGCCGATCGAATGATACCGATGCCCATTCTGATTGGCGTAGTTGAGCATCACCTTCTCGCCGTCCGGCAACAGGATGCGCCCGCTGCCCTGAATATGCAGAAAGAAGAGCTCAACCGGGTCGGCGACCCAGAAGAGTTCGTTTCCGATCAGGGGCTGTGCGCTGCCGTCGATCTCACCCCGCTCAAAATAGGGGACGACGCGATTCCCCTCGACCCGGCCACGCAGACGATAATTGGCGAGCTCGGGATAGACCTCACTCAGATCGATCGTCAGCAGGTCGGCGGGCTGGCTGTAGAGCGGGTATCGATAAAGCTCATCGCGGACCCGACTCCCCGCCATCTCGGGCACGTAGTAGCCGGTGATGGTCCCGGTCTCAGTTCCGTCTTCATTGATCAACTGCCAGGGACTAAAATAGTTTTCGAAAAAATGCCGGGCGGCCTGCTCATCTCCCGCCGCGACGAAGAGTGATTCCGCACAGACCTCCGTCCACTCTGGACGCCTGGCGATAGCGCGACAACTGTTCAGAAAGGTGTCCAGGGCCGCCGCAGGGGTATTCTCCTGCCACAAAGGCAAATCAGAAAAAGTAACCTGGCGTAAGGGCTCGACCTCAACCGCTACAGGCTGGGGCAGAGGTGGGGTGGGTGGTTGCGCGCAACCGGCCAGCACCAATAGAACTAAAATCACGAAATGGTACAGCTTCATCGTTTCTCCCGTTATGCGAAGGTGCGGCTTAGCGCCGGATCGTTTAAAGTTCGTCAGAGCTGTTCAGTATAAACGAAGCGTTGCGCCGGAACCAGCAGAAGGATTTGCAGGCAGGGCCACTGAAACTTAAAACATATCGAGGGGGTCGACATCCACGCTCAAACTGACTCCCGCCGGAAGCTTCCACTGATCGGCATAATCGAGCAAGCGTTTCAGCTGCGGACGTTTTTCGGCTTTCAGCAGCAGTTGGATGCGGCTCTTGCCACGCAGCCGGAAGAGCGGACAGGGGCTGGGCCCGAGGATCTCAACCGAGCTGCCGGCAGCGATCAGATAAGCGGTCAAGGACTCGGCCGCCTTCAGCACCTTCGCTTCGCCGATACCGGCAAAGACCAGGTTGGCCAGATACCCGGCCGGAGGATAGCCCAACTCCTGTCTGAATTGGATCTCTTGGGCATAGAAACTTGAATAATCCTGCTCGGCCGCACATTGCAAGGCGTAGTGATCGGGGCTGTAGGTCTGAATCAGCACCTGCCCGCCCCCGGTGCGCCCGGCCCGCCCGGCAACCTGAGTCAACAGGGAGAAGGCCCGCTCTGCGGCGCGGAAGTCGGGCAGGTTCAACACGGCGTCACTGGCAAGCACCCCGACCAGCGCCACGCCTGGAAAATCATGCCCCTTGGCGATCATCTGGGTCCCGACCAGGATGTCGATCTTGGCGTCAAACATCTCACGCACGATCTTTTGATGGGCGCCTTTATGACTGGTGGTATCACGATCCATCCGGGCAATCCGTGCCGCGGGAAAGAGTTCGGCAATCTCCTGCTCCAGCCGTTCGGTGCCGAAACCTTCTGGATTGAGCTGATGGCCTTCACAACCCGGACAGGCGACAGGCGGAGTCATACGGTAATCGCAATAATGACAGCGCAGGTGTTGGGCTTTCTGATGATAGGTCAGGGTGATTTCGCAATTGGGGCAGCGAAAGGTCTGGCCGCAGTCGGCGCAGAGCAGAAAAGGGGAAAATCCGCGCCGATTGAGGAGCAACAATATCTGCCGGCCTGCGGCAAGAGTCGCCGCCATCGTCTCCTGCAGCTCGGTCGAGATTAACTGCTCGGGGGGCTGCCCACTCAGGTTGATCAGTTGCACCTTGGGCAGTGCTCCGGCATGCGCACGCCTGGTCAGTTCGAGCTTTTCCATCTGACCGGCGGCACAGCGGTAGGCACTGCCGAGTGAGGGGGTGGCACTGCCGAGCAATACCGGGCAGCGCTCTTTCTGGCCACGCAACAGCGCCAGGTCGCGCGCGTTGTAGCGAAAACCCTCGCCCTGCTTGTAGCTGCTCTCATGTTCTTCATCGACAATGATCAGACCGGGGTTCTGGAGTGGCGCAAAGATGGCCGAACGCGCGCCGATAACGATATGGATGTCGCCGCGCGCGATCTGCCGCCACGAATCGAAGCGTTCGCCATCGGAGAGACCCGAGTGGAGGACAGCAATGCGGTAGCCAGCCGCTTCGAAACGGGCACGGAAGCGCCCGACCAGCTGAGGGGTCAGGGCAATTTCAGGCACCAGCACCAGACCCTGTCGTCCCTGCTTCAGCACCTCGGCAATCGTCTGAAGATAGACCTCTGTCTTGCCGCTACCGGTCACCCCCTGCAGCAGAAATGGCGCAAAGTCTGCGGCAAGCACCGCCTGCTGCAGACGTTCAAAGGCGGCCTGCTGTTCTTCGGTCAGCGGGAGAGGCTGATCGGTTTTGACCGGATCGGCGAGGAAGGGGTCGCGCAACTTCTCAATTCGGGTTTTGCTCAAGAAGCCCTGCTCGACCAGGCGCTCAAGAATCGCGTGGGGAGCGGAAAATTCATCACGCAGCAAGCTCAAGCTTGCCTCACCCGCCGAGCGGATAAAATCGAGCACCTCACGCTGTTTGCTGCCACGCGGCTGTTCGGCAACCTCTAACGGACGATAAAGGGAATCACTCAGAGCTGCAACCCGTGGCGCCGCAGAGGTCAGTCCGGCAGGCAGTGCGCTGCGCAAGGCCATGCCGACCGGATAACGGTAGTAATCGGCCGCCCAGCAACAGAGTTCAAGTAAGGCCTGCTCGAGCAACGGTTCTTCAGCGAGCAGTTCAGCAACATCCTTGAGTCGCTCGGCACTCCCACGTCGCAACGCCACCACAATTCCGGAGAGCCGGCGCCGGCCAAAGGGGACAAGCACCCCCTGCCCTGCGCGGATCGAATCGTGGAGAGACTCGTCAACCCGGTAGGAGAACAGTTGGCGCAAGGGCGCAAACACTGCGATATCGGCGATCAGTTCAGGCATCTGTCAACCAAGGAGAAGAGATGAGGGACAAGCGTGGATTCTTTCACAGCCGCAGGTGGATTTCAACAGATACCTTTGAGATCAAAACCCAAAAAAGTCGTCTGCCAATAGCGGAGACGACCTATGGTTATGCTATGCGAATTCGGTCAGAAAAGTAGCTGTGAATCTATCTTGGCACCAGCGCTCATGTCGGAGTTAGCGGCCCAAGTGTAACCTAAGGGCAAGGGGATAGCGGCGCAGCGAAGCGTGCAGGCTTTGCGGCTCTTGTCGGGGGGGGCACTCGCCTGCCAGAAGTTGAGCTAGCCTTCGTGACAGCTGGCACCCTGCTCGGACCCTGGGTGAAGCGATGCAGAAGAGATCCCGGCACTGATTAACATCATGAGTGCCGCAAGAGCACAGACAACAATAGACAATTTTTTCATCGGCGTCCCTCCTTTTATGCACAAGAAAATTATTGGCCATTTCTCGAATAGCTACGCTTGAACAACAAATTGCGCAAAAACAGCGCCTCTTCTTTCAGTGATTGCGTAGGCAAAAATCACCCATGCAAGACTAACAGAGCGTTCAGACCAGGCAAGGCCAAGCCTCATTTTTCTTGATAAATCGCCCTAAGAATCAGGCCGCTTATGGTTAATTCCATTAATAGCTTAGGCGGGTTAGCCTGTTTAAAAAAAAAGCCTCCGGTCATTATGACCAGAGGCTTTAGCTATCCAGAGATTAATTCACGGGCGCTATCCCTGTATGGTTACTCCTCAGTCAGCACCGTACTGGCAATCTGCTCGGCAAATTTACGGCACTCATCAAGATTCTCGGCGGTCGGGGTAAAGCGGAACGAAATCCCCCCGGTCGCGAGCTTGTATTTGAGTCCGGTCAAACGCTGCTCGACCATCTTAACCGCCTCGCCGCTCCAACCGAAGGAACCGAACACCGCCGCTACCTTATTTTTCGGGGTTACCGAGGAGATCATCGCCAGGGCATGCCAGACCTGAGGCGGCGCATCGCGTTGAATGGTTGGGGTCCCAATGATCAGCACATCGGCCTGCTCGAGGGCATTGCGATAATCATCGTCGCGCATATCGCTTAAGGCGAAACCGACAACATCCAGCCCCTGAGTCTCAAGCTCTGTCTTGATCACATCGGCCATGTTCCGCGTATTGCCATGAGAAGAAAGCACCGCCAGCACCGCTTTCGGTTTTCCGCCTTGCGGCGGGGCTACCGACCAGCGCGCATAAGACTCAATCGCAAAATCAGCGGTTGAGCGCCGTACCGGCCCATGGGATGGGCAGACCATGCGGATCGGCAGATCCTTAATCTTGGCCAGCGCGTCACGCACCTTGTCCTTGAAGGGGCGCATGATGCAATCGAAGTAGAAATGGAAATCGGGATAGAATTCAGAGATTTCATCATCAAACAGACGATCGGGACAGTAGTGGGCGCCAAAGGCGTCACAGGGGAAGAGGATCTCCTCCTCGACCAGATAGGAAAAGATCGTGTCGGGCCAGTGCAGGTAGGGTGCAAGCAGAAAACGCAGCCTGCGCCCACCGAGGTCAAGCTCATCCCCATCGCTGACAATCCGGCTGTTGAAGTCGCGATTGAGCAGTTGCTTGAGAAAGTTTTCTGCGGCCTTGGAGCAGTAGACAAGCAGATCGGGATTTTTCTCGAGCAGATGGATCAACGCCCCGGAGTGATCCGGTTCGGTATGGCTGACCACGACCGCGTCGATCTTCTCCGGCGCGATCTGTTCTGCGACCTTGCGGAAAAATTCTTCCGAAAAGGGCTCCTTGACCGTATCGATCAACACCGTCAGTTTGCTGCCCTGAATCAGGTAACTGTTATAGGTCGTGCCGTTGTGGGTCGGGAACAGATCATCAAAAACCTTGAGGTCGGGGTGACGCACGCCGACCCAATGCAGTTTGTTCGCAATTTCAATACTGTTTTCCATGTGATTAATGGTCCTCCGTTGTCAGATTTTAACTAAGCACCCATGCTGCGGCGGATAGTTTACTCATTTAGTCAGCTACAATACACACTGACGGCATTCTGAGGCAAGTCCATGAAGCTGGCGCGACAAGGGCCATTAGTCGCCGAGTTCCTCGAGGAAGGCTTCAATCCGGACCAGATCGACCATCAACTTTTCGAATGCTTGCGGATCGAGGCTCTGGGCCCCGTCGCAGAGTGCCTTCTCCGGCTCGGGATGCATCTCGACCATCAAGCCGTGGGCCCCGGCTACCAGGGCGGCACGCGCCATGACCGGCACCAGGGGGCGCATGCCGGTGGCGTGGCTCGGATCGACGATGATCGGCAGATGACTCATGCTGCGGATCAGCGGTACCACCGACAGGTCGAGGGTGTTGCGCGTCGCCTTTTCAAAGGTTCTAATCCCGCGCTCGCACAGGATCACCTGACTGTTCCCCTCGGCGACGATATATTCGGCCGCCGCCAGAAACTCTTCAATGGTCGCGCTCAAGCCACGCTTGAGCAGCACCGGATGGTTCAGTTTGCCGACCTCCTTGAGCAGGTCGAAGTTCTGCATGTTGCGCGCACCGATCTGCAACAGATCGGCATGTTCACAGATCACATCGAGTTGTTCAATCCGCATCACTTCGGTCACCACCGGCAGACCGACCGCCCGTCCGGCGTCACTCAGCAGTTTCAGCCCGGCAACCCCCAGCCCCTGAAAGCTGTGGGGTCCGGTGCGCGGCTTGAATGCACCACCGCGCAGGATATGTCCACCGGCGGCCTGAACCTGCTGCGCCGCGGTATGCATCTGCTCGGCGGTCTCGATCGAACAGGGGCCGGCCATCATCACCGCCTTCTCGCCGTCGCCGATCTTGACCCCGGCCACATCGACCACCGTGCCTTGCGGATGGAAATCACGCGAGACCAGCTTGTATGGTTTACTGACGTGAATGACCTCACGTACACCGGGCAGCTCACGGATCGTCGAGTCGTCGACATAGCCCTGATTATCGAGTACGCCGATGGCGGTGCGCATACTGCCGGGGATAGGTTCGGCGCGCAGTCCCATCGCTTCGACGTTGGTCTTTACCGCCTCTATCTGTTCAGCGGTTGCATGATGATGCATAACGATCAGCATATAATTTTTCTCCAGAAAAATTGTTCCAGGTTCCAGGTTCCAGGTTCGATGTTAGGGTTCAAAAAAAGCAACCTCGAACCTCGAACAACGCACACCGAACATAGTTTAACGCGGGGGTAACTTGCCGCGCTCAGCCAGATAAGCTTTAATTCGCTGCAGGGCTTCGTCGATCTGTTCCAGCGGGCTCGAATAGGAGAAGCGCAAAAAACCTTCGGCGCCCGCACCAAAATCGATGCCAGGGGCCAGTGCCACCCCGGTCTTATCCAGAATATCAAGGGCGAGACGCATTGAGTCGCCATCGATATGCCGGGCATCGGCCAGCACATAGAAGGCCCCTTTCGGCATAAACGGAATACCGAAACCCAGGTCGCGCAACTGGCGCACCAACTGACGCCGGCGCAGATCATAAAGACGCCGCATCCGCTCGACATCGGCACTGCAATGGCGCAGGGCGGCCAGTCCGCCGATCTGCACGAAGTGGTTGGCACAGATCATAAAATTCTGGTGCAAGGCCTGCAAAGAACGTACGCAGCTCTGCGGCGAGATCAGAAAGCCGAGCCGCCAGCCTGTCATGGCATAAGCCTTGGAAAATCCACCCAGGACAAAGGCGTTATTGGTATATTCAAGGATCGAATGCTCATCTCCCTCGTAGGTCAGACCATGGTAGATCTCGTCCGAGATAATCGGAATCGGTAACTGGGCCAGCGCCTCGAGTTCACCACCGCTCAAAACCGAGCCAGCCGGATTTGAAGGCGAATTGATCAGCAGGCCGCGCGTTCTGGCCCCGATAACGGCTTCAACCTCGGCCGGGCGGGGCTGAAAGCCATTGTGCGGATCGGTGCGCAGCGAAACCGGGTTGCCACCGGCAAAACGCACAAAGTTGGGATAACAGGAATAGCCCGGATCTGGCAGGATCAGCTCATCCCCCTCTTCGAGCAGCATCGAAAAGAGCAGCAACATCAGCGGGCTGGTGCCGCTGCTGACCAGAACCTGCTCCGGTCCGATGCTCACGCCATAGCGCTGGCGGTAATGCCTGACAATCTCAGCGCGCAGTTCGGAGAGCCCCAAAGAATGGGTGTATGAGGTTGCGCCATCATCCAACGCCTGACGCGTGGCCTCAACCACCGCCTTCGGGGTCGGGAAATCTGGCTCGCCCAGGCAGAGATAGATAATATCGCGACCGGCCGCTTCCAAGCCTTTGGCCTTCTCCATCACCTCCATCGCCAGAAAAGGGGTAACAATTTGGGCGCGCCGACTGATTGGAATTTGCATGAACTCTCCTGCGGAAAAATCCTTTTGTTTTTTAAAAAATTAGCTTAAAGGCCGTTGTTCTACATTGCAACCCATTTCCACGATTCTTAACCCAAGCGATTCTTAT
>JAAXQE010000327.1 GCA_012974425.1 Geopsychrobacter sp. | reverse complement strand
AACTGTTGCCTTCATCAATCAACCCCGTCTCGGGAAAGATGAGAAATTTCTCGCGCTCTTGCAGTCTTGAATAATGGCAGGACCGCATCAAACTTGCCTTCTTTGGCGTAATTGAGCAGCCGCTTCCAGGGATAGCGAACCGAGATGTTCATGGCCCGTGCAAGCTGATTGAGAATATCGATACAGATTCCGATAGGCTGCCCGTTTTTGTCAAAGAAGTAAAATGGCGGGTAGCCGGTAGAAATACCGATATGCAGCTTTTTGACTTCCGCATGAGCGGTTGCTGCCAGGACGAGAATGCTGACGATAATCAAGAGTCCGTGCCGCACATAGCCGCCATACCGATAACTATTATTAGCCTGCCGGACAAAAGCAAGCTATCCCGCAGGCAGGGTTCCGACGAGGACTCTGGGGTGCCACCGTCCTTGCGGCCGCCTAAGGTGTCCGGATTTTCCGCTGACGCGGGAAATGATTTCGGTCTATAATGTTTCGATAACCCGAACCGCCCCTGGAGAGACGATGTCACTACCCCACCGCGACAGCATTCTGGGAATTATCGATGATCTTGCCCACAATACCCTGCAAGGCAAGGTCCGCGCCCTGCGCATCGCCATGATCTGCCTGCTGGCGGGCGGGCACCTGCTGATTGAGGATATCCCAGGGCTAGGCAAGACCAGTCTGGTGTTGGCGCTATCGAAGGTGCTGGGGCTCGGTTTCGGCCGGGTGCAGTGCACCAGCGACCTGCTCCCCTCAGACATTACCGGGCTATCGATCTTCGACCGCGAAAAGAACAACTTTCGCTTTATCGAAGGGCCGATCTTCAGCAATCTGGTGTTGCTGGACGAGGTCAACCGGGCGATGCCGAAGACCCAGAGCGCCATGCTCGAAGCGATGGAGGAGATGCGAGTCACGCTTGAAGGGACCACTTATAGTTTGCCCAACCCCTTCATGGTGATCGCCACCCAGAATCCGGTGGAACAGATCGGCACCTTCGCCCTGCCCGAATCGCAGCTCGACCGCTTTCTGGCAGCGACCGATATAGGTTATCCTCCCGCCGAGTTGGAACGACAGATCATCCAGCACGGCAGCGTGCGCCACCAGCTTGACCAGCTCACCCCCATGCTCGGGCGCACCCAGATCCTCGAAGCGCGCGAGGCCGTCACCCGCACCCATCTCGCGCAAAGCGTCGCCGCCTATATCTACAGTCTGGTCGAGGCGAGTCGCAAGCATCCCATGGTGCTGTCCGGTATCTCGACCCGCGGCGGCATCAATCTGGCCGATGCCGCGCGCGCCGAGGCCTATCTCAATGGACGGGACTACGTCGCCCCCGAAGATGTCCAGGCGATTGCCCTGGTCGTTACCGCCCATCGCCTGATCCTTAAACCCGAGCATGAATATCAGAACAAGAAGGAGATTGTCCGATCGCTGCTGCAAAACCTGGCCGTTCCTATGGCCTGAAACTCACGCGTGCCGGGATGGTTTACGTCGGCATGACCCTGCTGCTCGGCTTTGGCGCGGTCAATACCGGCAATAACCTGCTCTACCTGCTGGTCTCTGCCCTGCTCGGGTTCATGGCGATCTCCGGCTGGCTCGGCCAACAGAACCTGCGCAAGCTGAGCCTGAGCCTGGTTCTGCCGCAAGAGATCTTTGCCGGCCAAGCGGCTCTGATCGGGGTCAGGCTACACAACCAGCGGCGCAGACTGCCCGCCTTCCTGATCCGGGTGGAGTTGGGCGATGAGCAGCCACTCTTCCCCCAGGTCAGCGCGGCCGGTCACGCGGAGCGAACCCTGCTCCTCAGCTTCCCGGAACGGGGCCGGCAGCAGATCGACAATCTCTGGCTGAGCTCCTGTTTCCCGATCAATTTCTTTGTCCGCTCCCTGCGGGTTTCCCATCACCAGTCCCTGGTGGTCTTCCCGCAACCCCAACCGGCACCGGCTCCCCCGCCCGGCGGTGAGAGCGGACAGCGCCAGCAACAGACCACTTCCAGCAGCGGCGAGAGTGGTGATCTGCGCAGCATCCATGATTATCAAGGCGGGGAACCGCTGAAATCGATCCACTGGAAGCTCTCGGCACGGCATAATAATTTCAAGGTCAAACAACTAGAGGGGTTAGCGGCCAAGCCGAGCATAATCGACCTGGAACAGCTCGGCGGCAGTCTCGAGCAGCGCATCAGTAGAGCCGCCGGGCTCTGTATCGACCAGCTGCGGCGCCAGCAACCGGTCGGGCTTAAACTGGCCGACAGACTGATCGCCCCGCAAGTGGGGAATGTTCAGCGCCGCCGCCTGCTGACAGAACTGGCGCTTTATGCTGGCCGTTGAGAAGGTCCTCCAAATCCTCGCCAGTCTGGTCGCCTTGACCGGCGTAGCTCCGGCCTTTCTCTATCTCGACTGGCAGGCGCAGGCCACAATCCTCGCTGCGCTGGTCGCCGGTTTTTTCGGCGACCGCCGCAAGACCAGCCTGCTGCGCCCGCTGCCTGCGACGCTGCTCTCTTTACTTTTTCTGTTTTTCTATCTGGCCCAGATGTCGCTCAACCATATTGTCGAACCCCTGGTCAACCTGCTGGTTCTGCTGCTGGCGGTACGCATGGTCACCGAAAAATCCGGGCGTAATCTGCTGCAGATCTTCGTGCTCTCGATCTTCATCCTGGCCGCCTCCTCACTCCTCAGCCTGAGCCTGGGGTATCTCGCCAGTCTGATCATTTTTATCATCCTGGTCACCTTCGGCCTGCTGCTCACCAGCTTCTACGCGACCGACCCAAGCCTCTGCCTCACCCGCAAGCACTGGCTCAGCCTGCTGCGGACCGGTTCATTACTCCCCTTGGGGTCGTTGCTGCTGATGATCTTCTTCTTCGCGATCCTGCCGCGTACCGAACACCCCCTGTGGCACTTTCTCAATCCGGGTCCAAAACCTGCGGCAGGGTTCAGCGAGTTGGTCGATCCGGGCAAACTGACCGATCTCGGTTTCAGTGGCGTACCAGCCTTTCGCGCCGAGATGGCGGAGATTGACCCCCAAAACCTCTACTGGCGGGGCCTGGTTCTGAATCAGCTCGAGGGCTCGACCTGGAAACGGGCACAGACTTCACCAGGGGACCAGATTCAAACAGGTGAGGCCAGGGAACAAACCCAGATCATCTACAGCGAAGCGCGTACCGACCGCTATCTGCCGGGCCTCGATCTGCCGATCTCATTTGAGGGGATAAGGCATACCGAGTCCAGCGATGCCGTCTTCAAGGCACAGCGTCAGTTGAATAAACGGCTCAAGTTTACGGTTAAATCCATGCCCCAGAGTTCCCTGCAACTTAAAGACCCGCAAGAGAGTGCCTTCTACCTGCAGACCCCAGCGCAGATTACCCAAAGGGTGCGCGCGATTGCCGATGAGATTGCCCTGCAGGCCGATCGCCGGGCGAAGATCGCCGCGACCGAAAAATTCTTCATCCAGCAGAAGCTCTCCTACGCAACCCGCAACCTGCAGCTGAGCGAGACGCCGACTGACAGCTTCCTGTTTGAAAGCCGGCGCGGCTACTGTGAATACTTTGCTTCATCCTTTGCCCTGCTGCTGCGTCTCTCCGGGGTCCCGACCCGTCTGGTTGGCGGTTATCTGGGGGGCCGCTACAACCAATTCGGCGGCTATTACCTGATCGATGAGGATATGGCACATGTCTGGGTCGAAGCCCTCGACGACAACGACCACTGGCAACGGATCGACCCCAGCCAGTTGGCGATCAACGCGGCGGAGGCGGTTGCGGGCCTGTCGCGCCGCGACTTTGCTGGGTTACAGGCGGCGAGCGATTATTTTGAGAATGCCTGGATCAGACTGGTCATCACCTATGATCTGCAGAAACAGCTGTCAGTCGTCTTTTCCGCAGGGGAGAGTCTGCGCCAACTGCAACCTACCCGGCCGGGCAATCTCATGTGGTGGCTGAGCATATTTGTACTGCCAGCGCTGGCCCTCTTCGGTTTCAAACGGATCGCAAACCGCCCTGACCAACACCAGAGGTTATTGAACAGGTATTTAGCCAGGCTGGGTAAATCAGCAGGAGTGAAACAACTGCCAGCCAACATCGGACTGTTCAAGCTCGCCGAACTGAGTCAGGAGCCCCTGTGCCAGGAGTTCGCCGAGATTTTTGCCCAGGCGGCCTATCGGGAAGAACCACTCGAGAAACAGCAGATCGCACAGCTGGAGAAAATCATCGCGCGACTTGCGTTGCGACCCATCCAATTCAGGGAGCCTTACCCCAGCCTTGAAGCCCAGCCCCATCAGCTCAAACCGGCAGAGGCAATGATTGACAAATCCATGCAGATTCCGTAGTTTCAGATCAATTTTCCACACATTGAAAAGAGAAGGCCTTTTAAAT
>JAAXQE010000271.1 GCA_012974425.1 Geopsychrobacter sp. | reverse complement strand
ACTAGTATGTGCATAACCCTCCTTATCAGCAGATGCGGATGGCATTGCCGCTAACAGGGTTTTTATCAGGCCATAATTGACGCTGATGTGGTAATTCAAGATGCTCTGTCTCCACCCCTGATATCATCGACATTGACCAGCTCCCTGTCGGAACGAATCGATTTTTCTTGCTGGCTCAACCAGAGGGAAAGTTCTTCGAAGTCATAAGGCTTATGAAAAAATTGACAGCCGAGCTGCTCGACTCTTTTCAATTCAGCAGCCGTCCAGCTGCCCGAAAAAATAGCTTTACTCGTTAACGGAATATGACAATTGCCGCAGCGGTGAAGCTCGAGTAAATCGAGCCCTTTCAGCGGGGACATGCGATTATCGAGCAGCAGAATATCTGCACAGGCGGTAGATCTTGTACAGCCCGTGTCGTTCAAAAAATGTGAGCAGACTGTCACATCCGGAAAGGTCAAGGCCTGATACCCTCTATCAGTCATGATCTCACCAAGGAGATCACGACATAACTCCATATCATCGATAACAATTGCTCTCAGCTTTTGCTTCAAGGGCCCCTCCTCGAACTCAGTGCACAGTCGAACGCAGCGCAAAAATGAGCTGCCAATCGAGACAATTAGTCTAGCATTCCTTAGCTACATGAATTTAGCCTAAGATCTCGCAGATTGAATGTTAAGATTTGTTAAATCCCTGGAAGCGCGGGCTACTCGACTTCAATTTATCGCCAAAACGGAGCAGCACGGCATCCGTAGAATCAACCAAAAGCAGCTCAGTCTTCTACATGCTATACTGACTGCCTGTCGTCGGCAGCATTAACGACTGAATCGATTACTTAAAGAACAAGGAGTCGAGTTATGTTTGAACAGCGTCAATTTCAGCGTATCCCTTTCGCAACCGTCGCTATGGTAACCCATGCAGGCCACAGCCACGCCTGCGACCTGTCCGATCTGGCCCTGCAGGGAACCCTGGTTGAGGCTCGGGATGGTCTCCCTCTTCGGCTCGGTGACGAGTGCGCCCTGAGTATCTTCCTCCCCTCGACCGATCAAACCATGGAGTTCCGCGGGGAGTTGGTTCACCACAAGAATACTGCTTATGGCTTTTGCTTCACCAGTGAGGACGACAGCACCATGGCTCACCTGCGCCGTTTGCTGGAACTGAACATCGGAGATTCTCAGCGGCTTGACCAGGAGTTCCGTCAGTGGCTGAAACGCTGAATCCGCCTGTCCCCCTGTTCTTTCCTGAATTCTGAGCGCTCTGGTCCTGTAAATCCGCATGGAGTTCCGAACCCTGATGAGGGTAACATCCTTTCATGACCCTGCCTCCGCTCTGTAACCGCTTGCCCACCCTGCAGTTCGCACATCCCTGGCAACTGATCAGGCCTGAATTGATCAGTGATCCACAGCTAAGTGCCCAGTATGACGAAGATTTGCTGCTTAAGGTCGGGCGCGGCGAGATCGGGCCCAGCATCTGTATCAAAAGTGAGCCCCGTTGCCTGGTGGTGACACGGCGTGAAGCCCGGATGGATAATTTTGACCAGGCGTGTGTGACGCTCGCCGCTGAGGGTTGGCCGGTAGCGGTGCGTTGTACGGGTGGCTCATGTGTCCCGCAGGGGCCAGGGATGCTCAACCTGTCCCTGATGCACCCCGGACCGGCGCAGTGGTCGCTGCAGGACGGCTACCAACTGCTCTGCGAGCTATTCGGTCGGCTGCTGGCCGGCTACGACATCGAAGCCACCAGCGGCGAGGTGTCGGGCTCTTTTTGTGACGGGCGCTACAACCTGCAGACCGGCGGGAAAAAACTGGTGGGCACCGCGCAACGCTGGGCCGGTGGCCAGCGCGAAACCGCGGCGGTCCTGGCCCATGCCTGCCTGCTGGTTGATCTCGACCTGCACGAGGCCACCGCCAAGATCAATCGGCTCTACCAACTGTGCAACAATCCGCAGCGCTTCGATGCTGCGGCCTGCACGACCTTGCGCGCCGCTCAGCCGCAGTCATCACAGCTGGATCGGGAAACCTTTACCCGCAGCGTTGAGCAGCGACTCGCCACACTGGTCAGTGAAGCCTTTGCTATCCCTTCTCCCGAGAAGACTGTCGGGCGATGGAGAGTTCGATAGTCTCCTATCTCCCATCCAGCATCCGCCCGATCCCGCCGAGCACCGAGCCCTCCCCCCTATCCGAGCCACCTGCCTTCGGTGCATGGGCAATAATCCGGTCAGCCAGGCGACTGAACGGCAGGCTTTGCAACCAGACCTTGCCGTGCCCGCTCAGGGTCGCGAGGAACATCCCTTCGCCACCGAAAAACATACTCTTCAGATTGCCGGCCCGCTCGATATTGTAGTCGATGCCGGGCTCAAAGGCGACCAGACAGCCGGTGTCGACTCGCAAGGTTTCGCCCTGCAGTTGCCGCTCGACGATGGTACCGCCGGCGTGAACGAAGACCATGCCATCACCCTGCAGACGTTGCAGGATGAAGCCTTCGCCACCGAAAAAGCCGGTACCGAGACGCCGCTGGAAGGCGATTCCGAGTTCGGTTCCGTAGGCGGCACAGAGGAAGGAATCCTTCTGGCAGAGGACTTCACCGCCCAATTTGCCCAGATCGAGCGGAATGATCTTGCCCGGGTAGGGAGCGGCAAAGGCAACATGACGCTTAACCCGGCCCTGATTGGTAAAATGGGTCATGAAGAGAGATTCCCCAGTTAAGACCCGCTTGCCGGCACTTAACAGCTTGCCCATCAGACCCTGATCGGCCTGGGAGCCGTCACCCATCCGCGCCTCAAACTGAATATCCTGCTCCATGTAGTTCATCGCTCCGGCCTCTGCAATCACCGTTTCTGCCGGGTCCAATTCGACCTGAACCATCTGCATATCGTCACCGACGATGGAATAATCGACTTCATGACAGCGCATAGTCTTCTCCCTTAAGCTCATGATTAATGATATTGAGCATGAAGGTTAGCATGCCTGTCTGGTTATCTGGAAATCTGTGCAGCGGAATAAATCGAGCCCCCCCTCCCAATATATCCAAACAGCCCTTGCTATAATGTCTGCCCGAAACGAAACAACCCGGCTCTCAAACCGCAGAAGAGAGAGTCAGCAGCGCCGTCCCTTGTTTGCGCGGCGCAAGATAGGTCAAGAAGTCGAGGAGATGACGGTTAAATTCTTCGACATCTTCCATATTCACCAGATGACCAGCATTCAATTTCACTGCGCGATAGCAGTCCGGTAACTGACCGGCAATCAGATCGGTGTGCCTGTGGTGGGTGATCGGATCGCGCGAAGCACCGATCAGCAGGGTGGGGATCTTCAATCTCTTCAGCAGAAAGGTATAGTCCTTGCGCTGGCCAAGCGCCTGTAAGGCGGCGCTAAGGGTCTTTCTCGGCAGAGCCTGAATCGATTGCCGCACCGCTAATCTCAGCGAATCGTTCAAAAATTCATCCTGCCGGGCAAACAACATCTGGAATAGTTCAGTCTTGACCATTTCGTGTCGCCCAGCCGCCAAAGCAGCCACGAGCTCACCCCGCCGAGCGCGCTCAGGGATATCGTCTGCAACCGCCCGACTCGCCGCCAGACAGGCCCCAGCTATACGCTGTGGGTAGCTTTCCATCAGATCAAACAAGACGAAACCACCGAAGGAGAGCCCACAGACAACCGCACGGCCGATTCCCAGAAAATCGAGCAGACCAACAATATCGGCACTATATGTCTTGATTTCGACCGGACTTTCACCCAACTCAGTCTCCCCAAAACCACGCAGATCGGTCAAAATCACCCTGAAACCTGCCGCGACCAGGGGTTCGACCTGGGGCTGCCACATCTGGCGGCTCATCAGATAGTCGTGAACAAAGAGCACAACCGGGCCCTGCCCGAAATCATCATAAGCGACCTGAACTCCATTTATTCGTGCGTGCATATCTACCTCTCTCCCCTGTAACTTTAGTTGAATAGTGGTTGCGACTTTCGATGACCAGAGACAGGGATGTATAGCAACGGATATACCAATGTTTTGAAATCTATCAGATCCCAGCAAAGTCCTTTAACATCAGACAATTACAAGGATTAGCCCAGTGTCGAAGCGACCCTTGTTTTCGCATTAATGCAAATGATGTCTGATCCACACAACAGATTTACTCACACCAGGCTCGACTATCTGACTGTTTATCAAGCAGTTTTATGGCTTTTCTCAAATATGCCAAAGGAATCTGGCCGTATCACCGTATTTACCACCAAAAATAATGGCTATTCCGCAAAACAGAACGCTAGGTTGTTTTTTTGTCACAAAAGTTAGGGTTTGCGACGGAGGCTGTGCTGCGAGCTTAAGTCTTTGAAAAATAGATGTTTTATGCTGAATAGTTGTTGACTTCTTGCCCTTGCCTGCTGGATAATTAGCCAGATCTAAAAAACAACCGATCTGAAAAAGGCTAATCCATCGAAAGGTGGAGACGCAAAATCACCGGTCTAAGGGGCATGAGTCTCTATGACAGCGGGATTACCAGATACCGATCATTTCCCCTCCTTAAATCTTGGCAATCCCCGCCAGTAATGACTTAAATGTCGCGTTACGGAAGGTTGCCAGGATGCATTTCCCCGCTCTACCCACAACACCCCGCTTGCGCTTTGCGTTGCTGGCCCTGCTCAGTCTAGTCTGGTTGCTGATTGGTTCCAGCCTGCAGGCCACTCCCGACCTGAATTCCCTGGAGACTCCCAGGGCTGGGCTCGAGCTTCCTGAACTGTTCGGTGAAATTGTCTACCAGACGAAAACTGCAGCAGTTTCCAATATCTACATCATTGCCAATGGCCATCGCAGCGCGATCAGTGGCGCTAATTCGGCCGAGACCCTGCAAGCCCAGATCGAAACCTTTCAAATTGGGGAATGGCTGATTAACCAACGAAGAATTGACCTGTTGCTGCCCGAAGGTTTCTTTGGAACTATGGCAGCAACGACCGCGAACGCCTTAAACAAGGGGCAACTCGACAACCAATCCCTGCAAAATGCTCTGACCGATACCTCCCAGTTCGTAAATGCCGAGTTACTGTTGCATGAAAATTACGGTATAGGCCTGGGCCAGATCGAAGATCGCAAGCTCTATCGCCACACGCGCGAAAGACTTCGGGCCAGTCTGCAGTCTGAGACATGGCTTCCGTCCGTTAACAACAGCGAACTCGCCTATCTGCAAAGACTTCGAACCGCCACCATTTTGCAGGCTGCTCCGTTGGCCATCGAAACGGCCTATCGGCAAGGACGAATCTCAGCCCCCAATGCTATGCTGACCATCGGTTTGTCCCACCTGGATGACATCATCGCCTTTCTGAAGGCGGGAAAGATCAACCTAACGTCTCCGCATACGGACACACCGGACCTCCCTGTCCCGGCATCGGAACTCGAGTTACTGAGAAAACAGGTAAACGTCACCGTGATCGTGCCGCGCATTCTCATCAGCAAGCATCTGCAAAATCGATAACCCCGGAGCAAAACAGCGTAGCAGCAGTCATCAGGACATAAATAGTTCATATCTTGCTGTCCAATTAAGTTCCGGATATCACTCCACAGTTTGCCCCACTTCGTAAGCTACTGTTTTATAGGTATTATTTGCGTTGACTTCTACCGTCTATCTGCTAGAAAGAGGGCAGGGGAAGGGAACATAACTCAATGATTGATGGAATCTTATCGCAGTAGCCGCCCCGGAATCAGAGCGGTTACCTCTAAAGTGGCTATGGGTGCCCTTAACGCCTGAGTCGAAAAGGAGATTCTCAATGAAACATGGGATCCTTATTCTAACCCTGGCCTGCGTGGCTGGCCTGCTGATTTCTAGTCTGGGCCTGGCTAACGAACCGGCTAAAATGATGGAGGGTGCGCAAAAAGATACATCCCACACCGGCATGCAAACCATGACTCAAACAGAGGATATGCAACAGCTTCAGACCCTAAGGCAGCCTGAAACCCTGGACCTCAACCCATCACAGATCGCAGAGATGCAGCAACTGCTGAATCAAGAAGGCTATGATCTCAGCAGTGTCAAAGGGATTTTGGACCAGGAGACCATGGCCGCGATCCGCCTTTTCCAGGAGTCTGAACGGCTCACCGTTACCGGAATGCCCAATCCAGAAACCTTGAGAGCCCTCGCCCCAAGCGGAAATATGCAGGAATTCTTTGGCCTTGCTCCGGAATTTAAAGAGTACACAGAGTAGCCGCACGCCTTCTGGCGCCAAACACATAAATAGCCCTTGGCGACAAGGGGACCCAACAGTCGACCGGGACATCCTGTCCCGGTTATTTTATCTATGTCTCGGAGAAATAAGCGGGGACGCACTGTCTCAGCTCGCTGAACGACAGAGAGTTGAGCTTAACCATATGGCTAAGATCAGCGATTGCAGATGATCCCTGCTAATATTTATGGTAACTAACCCCACAATGAAACACAGGGATCAACAAACTCATTTGTTCTAACCTAAAATCAAGGGCCCCGGCCTGATGGTAATTCTATGCAACCAATCGAACAAAAAATTATCGACCTGCTCGGTCGCGGCCAGAAACAACCACTGGAGCGCCGTGAAATTGCCGAACGCCTGAACTTGCGTGGCGGCGAGCGTAAACTGCTGACCAAGGTCCTGGACCAACTGGTGCATAAAGGTTTGCTCCAGGGGCGTAAGGGCAAGTACCGCCTTGTCCCGCAACAGAAACGTACGACCGAAGGTATATTTTCGATCGCCGAGAAGGGCTATGGCTTTTTGCGCCAGGATGATGCCATGCAGGAGGATCTGTTCATCCCGGCGCGGCATGTCGAAACCGCGATGGACGGCGACCGGGTGCTGGTCAGCATCCTCATTTCAGCACGTGACAGGCGGCCCTACGCAAAGGTGCTCAATGTGCTGGCGCGCGCGCACTCGCGTTTGATCGGTCACTACCGCCTACGCGGCAAGAGGGGGCAAGTCTGGCCGGTGGATAAGAAACTGGGGGGACCGATTCAGGTCGGACCGCAAACCGATGCTAAAGTGGGTGATGTGGTCGAAGTTGAGATTGAACACTATGCTCAGGGTGAGTTTCACGCCAGCGGCCGCATTGTCGCGGTACTCGGTGCGGCAGACGATCCCCAGGTCGATATCGAAACGGTGATCCGCAGCCACAATCTGCCGCAGAGCTTCTCTCATGCAGCCCTGAAGCAGGCCGCAGCCGTCGCCGAAACCATCGATGAGGATGAAATCGCGCGGCGGGTCGATCTGCGCAAGTTACCGCTGGTGACTATCGATGGTGAAACCGCCAGGGATTTTGACGACGCGGTGGCGCTGCAGAAAAATAGCGACGGCAGCTTCAGGCTCTGGGTCTGCATCGCCGATGTCTCACACTATGTCGCGCAGCAGAGCGCGCTGGATGAGGATGCGCTGGAGCGCGGGACCAGTGTCTATTTTCCCGGCTTCTGCCTGCCGATGCTCCCCGAAGCGCTGAGCAACGGCATCTGTTCGCTCAATCCAGATGAGGATCGGCTGGTGATGGCCGCCGAGATGCGCTTTAATCAAACCGGTGAGCGGCTGGAAGCGAAGTTTTATCCGGCGGTGATGCGCAGTCAGGCGCGCCTGACCTACACCCAGGTCGCTGCCTGTCTCGACAATCCCGCGCAAACCGAACTGGCTAGTGACCTGGCAGCCCAACTGGGTGAGATGGCAGAGCTAGCTGGAGTTCTGAGCCAGATGCGCCAGCAGCGGGGCAGTCTCGAGATGGAAATCCCTGAGGTCGAAGTACTGCTCGATGATCGTGGCGCCCCCTTTGATCTGGTCAAGGTTGAGCGGAACCAGGCGCACCGCCTGATCGAAGAGTTCATGCTCGCGGCCAACGAGGCTGTTGCCGGCTATCTGACCAAAAAGAACTGGGCACTGCTCTATCGTATCCATGAAGAACCCGATCTGCTCAAACTGCAGGATCTGCAACAGCTGGTCGCCGAGTGCGGTGTTGGTCTGGTGTTAACCGGGAAACTCCAGCGGGCGCTCCAGAGGTTACTCCTCGATATACACGACAAACCGGAGGCGCGCCTGGTCAACCAGCAGTTGCTGCGCAGCCTGAAGCAGGCCTGTTATACCCCGAAGAACAGTGGTCATTTCGGCCTGGCGGCCGACTGCTATTGTCACTTCACCTCGCCGATCCGCCGCTACCCGGACTTGATTATCCATCGCATTCTCAAACGCGCCGTCAGCGGCGATCCCAAAGCCACTGCAATCAGCGAGAATGAACTGACCCAACTCGGCCTCGACTGCTCAGCCAAGGAACGTCGCGCGATGCAGGCCGAACGCGAGCTGGTCAATCTGCGCTGCTGTCAACTGATGCTCAAACGGCTGGGGGAAGAGTTTGAGGGCACCATCTCTTCGGTAACCGAGTTCGGCTTCTTTGTCGAGCTGGACGAAGTCTTTGTCGATGGGCTGGTGCACATCCGTAACCTGAAGGATGATTATTACGCATTCGATCCGACAACTCACAGCCTGACTGGCGAGCGGCGCCAGCAACAGTTTCGGGTTGGAATGCGGATCAAGGTTAAGGTGGCCAAGGTTGAACCCTGGCGCCGGCGGATCGATTTCTCGCTGGTCGAAGCAGACCACAGTTGAACAAAACGGGGCAGGCTCTGCCAGCCCAGGCCGCAAAAAAACAGCTCGCAACCAGTTTCGCCTGCACCAATAAACAGGGCCGATCCAGAAGGATCGGCCCTGTTGCGCTTTATTGCATCTGTTAGAGTTTAGCGGATTACCAGCGTTCGCTGCCGTGACAGTTTGCGGTGGCACAGCTGCCGCCCGAATAACTGAGAGAGCTCTTGATGGTGGTGGCCGGGGACTGCTCGAAGGAGATGGTACCCAGATCGTCGAAGTGGCCATTGGCGAGCTTGCCTGCATCGTGACAGATCAGGCAGTCGTAGCGCTTATCAACCGCGTGTTTCTTGTGCTCGCCCGAAGAGTAGCCGTTGTACTGACTGGAACCGGAGACGTGACAACTCTTACATTGGGTGCTGCTATTGAGCGAGCCGCTGTTCCAGTCCGGCGTGGACTGACCACCGTGACAGCTGATATTGGAGCAAGTGTTGCCGTTGCTGCTGGCGCTGCCACTCTGGGCATTCCAGCTGGCTTGAATGGCCAGATCGATAGTACCGTTGTGGCTGGCGCTATCATGACAGACCGCACAATCGGTGCCGACCCTGGCCAGAGAGCTATGTACCTCATGGGCACCGCTCAGCGGCGGTTGGCCATGACAAGCGGTGCAGGAGCCAGCATAGGGGTCGCCGGCCTGATAGGTGTCGAGCCATGCGCTGAGGTTCCCGAGCTCTTCGACGAGCAGGTTGATGCCGTTATGACCTCCATTGAGTTTGCTCACCGTTCCACTGCCGTTAGCGGCGATATCGGGTGCGCTGCCGACGGCATCATAGCCGTTGACCTTGTGGCAAGCGGCACAGTCAACATCGTAGATTTCCTGGCCTCCGCGAGCCACAACCGGCGGCGGAGCTGAAGACCAGGTATCGAGCCAGTTGGTTAGATTGACAATTTCACCGGCGCTCAGACTGCCGCCGTGGCCCGTCCCCAACTTGCTGATGGAGAGGTCACCCTGGCTGGCCAGATCAACGTTGCCAACGCTGTCGTAGCCGTAAAGCTTATGACAACCGGCGCAGTTTTCACTGTAGACAGTTTCACCGTTACGATCGACCAGTGGCGGCGGAGCCGGAGCCCAGGTATCGAGCCAGGCCGCGATATTCTGCTGTTCCTCGGATGAGAGCGTACCGCCATGGCCGTTGACAAGTTTGCTGAGCGCGGTATCCCCCGTGCTCGCCAGGTCGATATTGCCGACGCTGTCATAAGCGTAGAGCATATGGCAGGCCGCACAGCTCTGGTCGTAGATGGTTGCGCCATCACGCGCCACTGCTTGCGGCGGCGGTGCACTGAAGCCATCGATCCAGGCTGCGAGCGCACTTAATTCTAGAGTCGAGACGCTGCCACCGTGATCGCCAGCGACCTTGGTCACCGCGCTATTCCCCCGTCCGGCCAGATCGATAGCACCGCTCTCATCATAGCCGCTGAGCATGTGACAGGTCGTACAGCTATCGTTGTAAACCGTTTCGGCGCTGCGCGGCACCACTGGCGGCGGGACACTGCCGAAAGTATTGGCAAAGTCGGCCAGCGCAGCCAGTTCGGTGCTGCTCAATACCCTGCTTTTATGCCCCCCCTCAACCTTGGTCACGATCAATCCGCCCTTAGTGGCAAGATCGATGCTCCCTGCTGAGTCATAATTGCCGAGGGCGTGACACAGGGCACATTCCTGGTCGTAGACTTGGCTAGCGCTGCGCTCAGGGTTGGGAGTCGGCGGAATAGTCGCGAGCGGCAGAGCATCGACGATCAACGCAATTTGCGCGGCGTCCAGGCTGAGGTAGCCCATGCCACCGGCATTCGCGGCGATGGCTGCGCTGATGCCGTTGTCGCTGCGGTCACTGATATCGGTGGTTGCGAGGCTGCCGTGGCACCCCTGGCACTCGGCGGCATAGATTTCACTACCGGTGACCGGGTTCGTCGGCGGCTCGGTCGTGACACTGGCGTCTAAATGGGCCGCCAGGGCAAGGATATCATTGGCGTTCAGATTGCGTCCGTTATGGCTGGCACCACTGCCGAACCTGGCGTCAAGCAGCACACCATCACCGCTCAAGTCCATGCCTCCGCCGTTGCCGAGGCTATGACAGCCCGCGCAGTCAGCGGCGAAGAGGTTTGCAGCGTCTGGGCTGGTGGAGCTGGCGGCAATACGCGCCGCACTGACGTCCCGTGCGATGCTTGCCAGCTCGGTCATGGCTGCGCTGCGCAATTGGGCGAAACGTGTCCCTGAGATCACGCCACTACCAGCGGCGAGATCCTGCTGAATCTGGGCAACCAGGGTGCGCTGGGTCTCTACTGCAGCGACGGCCAGGTCATCAAAGGTGAAGGCGCCACCAAGTTCAGGGGAGAGCGTGGCCGCCAGGGTCTGGAAGTTGGCGGCACTCAGGGTCTCGTTACTCAGGGCCACGCAGTCGGCAAGGTTGACCTCGCTCTGCGCCGCTCCGTTGAAATCAAAATCTTCGCGCGCCAGCAACAGGGTATTGACCGCCATGTTGGCGCGCAGGCCACGCAGTTGGTCGTCATTCAAGTCATCGGTTGCGCCGCTCAACCCCTGCATCGGGTCGGCGGTGAGGTCGGCGGCAACCAGGCCGTTAAGCCCGGCGGATTCGAGCATCGCGATGACCTCTCCCTCGCTCATACCATTAGCGAGCAGAGTGGTCAGGGGGGAAACCACGAGATTGCCGTCATCGTCTGCCTGGACACGACGCTTGAGCATCCCTGCAAAAGGCGCGTTGCCGTGCATACCGCGATTGGAACTCTTGAGGCGGATAATCGAGCCGTCTTGCAGCGGATTGGCAAAGGAGAAGCGCCCGCGACTATCGCTGGCGGTAGAGCTGTTCTGGATGATCTGACTGCCGTCGGCCGCAACCTCTTCAAAGCGTGCGTTGACGATGTAGGGGTCAACCGCGACCCCACCGCTGACTGCGCTGACGAGACCATCGCCAGAGTTGGCCGTGGAGCCGCCGCTGCTACCGCAGGCGCTGAGCAGGCCGCTCAACAGCAGGACAGAGACCCACAGAAGTGATTTGATTTTGCGCATTTTTTCTCCTTTAGACGCAATTCAGCTACAACCGGAGTGAAAGCCGGCTCGTCTGGCGTCTTTGAGGTGGTCACGGAGTTGGTCCACACGTCCCGGCAGATGTTGCCTTGCGGGTCGTGAAGCTGGACCGGAGGATCGTTGGTTATTGGATCTGCAGACTAAGCTTGTTGCGACTCCTCTGTTTGCGCACAGCGCGCAGTTGGAATGTTGCGGGACAAACTATCTGGCTGAAAAATAAAGCAATTTTCTTGCCAGGGCAGGTTTTCCGCTACTCGCAATCCGCTAACTAGCGGGAGTCATTCAAAATGTTTTCTGTTGCGCTGCGCACAGGCTTCCGAGCGCAGCCGGCGTCGCTGTTGAGGAGTTGACACAGTGTGGCGCGCCGCAGACGCAAATCCGTCAGGGCGACGCCAGTTCCGTAAAATCAGCTTATTTTTCACATGCCTAGCAGCGTTCTCAAGGCTACGGCGACTAAGCCTGTAATCAGCTTCCGCAGAACAAAAGTGCCCTGGGCGCCGCGGCAGCCCGTCGGTTTTGGCTATACTGCAGAGACAACAACCGCGGAGGAGCCTATGCGTATCCAACTCAAGTATGGTGAAGAGGGTCTGGAGCTCGAATTTCCTGAAACAGAAAATTTTGTCGGCGTCCTCTCGCCGCAGGAGGCTGAGGTTATCGCGCTGCCAGCGGATGCTGTCACGCAGGCCCTGATGGAGCCGATTGACAGCGCACCGCTCCAGGATCTGGCACGAGACAAAACCGATGCGGTGATTGTCATCAGCGACATCACTCGGCCGGTGCCGAACAGGCTGCTGCTGCCGTTGATCATTCAGCAACTGGAAACAGCGGGCATCCCGGCCGACAAGATCACGATTCTGATCGCCACCGGCATCCATCGCCCCAACGAAGGAGCTGAACTGGAACGCTTGGTCGGCAAGGAGATCGCCACCTCCTACCGAATTATCAACCACTTCTCCAAAAACCATGACGATATGGCCCTGGTCGGCCACGTTGGTGATGGCGGCGAAGGGGTGCCAGCCCTGGTCAACAAACATTATCTGGCCGCCGAGCTGAAAATTCTGACCGGTTTCATCGAGCCCCATATGTGGGCTGGATTCTCCGGCGGACGTAAGTCGATTCTGCCGGGGATCTCTTCGCTTAAGACCCTCGAATTCATGCATGGCCCGGAGATGGTCGCTCATCCGCAGACCCGCTATGGCGTGCTTGAGGGGAACCCCTTCCATGAAGCCGGACTGGCGATCATGGAGCAGGCAGGCGCCGATTTCATCCTCAATGTCACCCTCGATACCAATAAGCAACTCACCGGCGTCTTCGCCGGTCACCCGGTCAAGGCCCACCTCGCCGGGGTCGAGTTTCTTTCGCGGCATTGCGTCCACAGCCTGGCAGAACCCCTCGACTTCGTGGTCACCAGCAATGCCGGGGCTCCGCTCGATTGCAATCTCTATCAGACCGCCAAGGGGATCTCCGGCGTCGCGGGTGCGGTTCGCGCAGGCGGGGTGATCCTGATCGCCACCGAGTGCCTTGAAGGCTTCGGCAGCGACGAGTATCGCGCGGTCTTCGAGCATGCCACCACCCCGCAGGCCTTCATCGAAAAACTGCTAAAGAAGGAGTTCTTTCTCCCCGACCAGTGGTGTGCGCAGGAGACCTACCAGGTGATGCTCAAGAATGAGATCTGGGTCCACACCAAAGGGATCGACGATGAGACCCTGAAGCGCTTTCATTTCAAGCCGGTGTCCCGGATCGATCAGGCCATCGCTGAGCTGCTCGACAGGTTCGGCCGGAATGCGCGCTGGGCGATTGTGCCGGATGGCCCGCTGCTGATCCTCAAGCTTGCGGAATAGGGGGAATCTCTTTACAATCCCCATCCGGGAGACTATGTTGAAATTTGCTATTAATTTTTGTTCTAAACTCAATATTTATCCAGAAAAAGAGGTCAACTCGCCATGTTAAAACGTCTCAGCCTGTTTTTGATCGCTGCCCTAGTGACCCTGCCAACCCTCAGTGGTTGCGGCTATAACCAGATTCAGAAGAATGAAGAAGGGGTCTTTGCTGCCTGGGCCGATGTCGAAGCAACCTATCAGCGCCGCTCCGACCTGATCCCGAATCTGGTCTCAACAGTCAAGGGCTACGCCGCGCACGAGAAGGAGACCCTGCAAGCGGTGACCGAGGCACGTGCCAGCGTCGGCAAGACCCAGATCAATACCGGCAATCTCGGTGATGCTGCCGCCATGCAGAACTACCAGAAAGCTCAAGGGGCTCTCTCAGGAGCACTCTCCCGGCTGCTGGTTGTCGCCGAACGCTACCCCGATCTGAAGGCGAATCAGAACTTCCTCGACCTGCAGCACCAGCTCGAAGGGACCGAGAATCGGATCAATGTCGCCCGCCAGCGTTACAATAAGGCGGTCCAGACCTTCAACGGTTCGATCCGCACCTTCCCGAATAATCTGACCAACAAGTTCCTACTCGACCTGGAGCGCAAGGAACCCTTCAAGGCTGAAGCCGGGGCGGAAACCGCTCCCAAGGTAAAGTTTTAAACCATGAATATACGGCGATTTATCCTGCTGAGTTTGACTCTTCTCTTGCTGCCATTCAATGTGGCGGCCCTTGAAGTGCCGAAACTCGCGGGCTACGTGAATGACCTTGCTGGCGTTATTTCGCCTGACATTGAGCTGAAAATTGAGAATTTTCTGCGCGGCTTCGAAGCCAGCGACTCAACCCAGCTTGTCATATTGACTATCGAGTCCCTCGAAGGCGAGTCCCTCGAAGAATACAGTTTGAGGGTGGCCGACAGCTGGAAAATCGGCCAAAAGGGCAAGGATAACGGTGCACTGCTGCTGATTGCCAAGCAGGATCGAAAAATCCGCATCGAGGTCGGATACGGCCTCGAGGGGAAACTCACCGATCTGCTCAGCGGGCGCATCATCGATCAGGAAATCACCCCCCACTTTAAAGCCGGGGACTACGATGCTGGCGCTATCGCCGGGATTTCAGCCATGGCCGAAGCAGTCCGCGGCGAATATCAGGGGACCGGGCGCACCGTCAATAAGAAGAAACGCAGCTCCTGGGGTTCCCTGGCCCTTTTGCTCTTCCTTGGACCCGGCATGATGCTTTTCGGCGGTGGCCGGCGTGGACGGCATCGTCGCAGCGGGCTCTGGATTGGTGCTGTCTCTTATACACATCT
>JAAXQE010000092.1 GCA_012974425.1 Geopsychrobacter sp. | reverse complement strand
ACCATGAGCGCCTACAACTATCCGCTTCTGATCAAAAACCTGCTCAATGCCCCGGTTGTCGATGATCCGCAACAACAGATTGTCTACCGTGACCAGATGCGTTTCTCCTACGCCGAGTTCCGCCAACGGGTCAACCGTCTGGCCAACGCCCTGAGCGCGATCGGGGTCAAGGCCGGCGATACCGTGGCGGTCATGGATTGGGACAGCCATCGCTACCTCGAATGTTTTTACGCCGTGCCGATGCTGGGTGCGGTCCTGCACACGGTCAACATCCGCCTCTCGCCGGAGCAGATTCTCTACACCATCGACCACGCCGAGGATGACTACATCCTGGTCAACGAGGAGTTCCTGCCGATCCTCGAACAGATCAAGGGGCGGATCGATACGGTCAAGGGCTACGTGCTGCTCCAGGACGGTCAACAGGCCTGCGAAACCTCGCTCAGCTTCGAGGGCGAGTACGAGGCGTTGCTCGATGCCGCCGCTGATCATTTCGACTTCGCCGACTTCGACGAAAACACCCGCGCGACCACCTTCTACACCACCGGCACCACCGGCTTTCCCAAGGGGGTCTATTTCAGCCATCGTCAACTGGTGCTGCACACCCTCGCCGTACTCGCCGCGATGGGCACCCCCGCCACCCAGGGTCGCTTGCATCAGCGCGATGTCTATATGCCGATCACGCCGATGTTCCATGTCCATGCCTGGGGCGTCCCCTACGTCGCGACATCACTCGGCATCAAGCAGGTCTATCCGGGCAAATACACGCCCGACATGCTGCTGCATCTGCTCGCCAAGGAGAAGGTCACCTTCTCACACTGCGTACCGACCATCCTGCATATGCTGATGAGCCACCCGAGCTATGCCGAAACCGACCTCTCCAGCTGGAAGGTATTGATCGGCGGGGCCGTCCTGCCCCAGGCTATGTGTCGCGCCGCCCTGCAAAAAGGGATCGATATCTTCAGCGGCTATGGCATGTCGGAAACCTGCCCGATACTGACCATCGCCCATGTGCCCGAGGATAATCTGAGCGAAGATGAGCAGGTCGAGATAAGGTGCAAGACCGGCCGGCCGGTACCCCTGGTCGAGCTGCGCGTGGCCGACGAAGACTTGGCCGAGATTTCGCGCGACGGCGAGAGTGTCGGCGAGATCGTGGTCCGCACCCCCTGGCTGACCCAGGGCTACCTCAAGGATCAGCGCAATTCCGAAACCCTGTGGCGCGGCGGATACCTGCATACCGGTGATGTCGCCCACCGCAACAAGCAGAATTACCTCAAGATCACCGACCGCATCAAAGACGTGATCAAGATCGGCGGCGAATGGGTATCATCCCTGGAGACCGAAGACCTGCTCTGCACCCACCCGGCGGTCGGCGAAGTCGCCGTCGTTGGCCTGCCGGATGAGAAATGGGGTGAAAGGCCCCTGGCGCTGGTGGTCAAAAAAGCCGAGGCCGAAATCACTGAGAAAGAATTGCTCCTGCACATCCGCAGTTTCGTTGAGCGCGGGATCATCTCCAAACAGATCGTGCTGATCAAGATTAAGTTTGTCGAGGCGATCGACAAGACCAGTGTCGGCAAGGTCAACAAGAAGGCGCTGCGCGAGAAATATCAACCGAGCTAAAAGTAAACAAAGCCCCGGAACTGACAGCTGCTCCGGGGCTTTGTTTACATGGTTTTATCCAGCGGCACTCTAAGGTGATATCTTCAACAGCTCAGCGAGCGCGACGTAATCCATGGCGAAGGCCTCAGCCACCCCGCGGTAGGTGATCTGGCCGATAGCGATATTGATCCCGGCCCTGATACCCTCATCCTCGCAGGCAACCTGCTGCCAGCCTTTGTTGGCTATCGCCACGGCATATGGCAGGGTTGCGTTGGTCAAAGCCATGGTCGAGGTCAATGGCACTGCGCCCGGCATGTTGGCGACACAGTAATGGACGATGCCATCAACGTTATATATAGGTTCGGTATGGGTGGTCGCCTTGGAGGTCTCGAAACAGCCGCCCTGATCGATGGCGACATCAACCATCACCGCACCCCGCTTCATGGTTTTCAGCATCTCGCGAGTCACCAGCTTCGGCGCCTTGGCGCCATGCAGCAGCACCGCACCGATCACCACATCGGCCTCCTGGATCAGTTCACGCACCGTCGCCGGTGAAGACATCATCGGAAAACAGTTCTTCGGCATCACTTCTGCCAGATGCCGCAGCCGACCAAGATTCATATCGAGCAGGTAGACTTTGGCCCCCAGACCGCAGGCCATCAGTGCTGCGTGAGTTCCGACCACACCGCCACCGAGGACAAGGACCGTCGCCGGAGCAACTCCAGGCACGCCCCCGAGCAGGATGCCACGCCCCCCTTGCGAACGTTCAAGATACTTGGCTCCTTGCTGCGCAGCCATCCGCCCGGCAACTTCACTCATCGGCGTCAAGAGCGGCAGACTGCCATCGGGGCTGGTAATCGTCTCGTAAGCAATACAGACCGCCTTACTCTCCATCATCGCCCTGGTCAAGGACTCGGAAGCGGCAAAGTGGAAATAGGTAAAAAGGATCTGGCCGGGACGAATCAGGCTATATTCGCTCGGTTGCGGCTCCTTGACGTGCATCAGCATATCGGCTGTGGCGAAGACAGCTGCGGGGCTCGCGGCGATCTGTGCTCCGGCGCGCAGATAATCCTCATCGGAAAATCCACTACCGACCCCCGCACAGCTCTCAACCAGCACCTGGTGTCCGTTGTTTTGCATCACCTCAACCCCGGCCGGGGTCATACAGACACGGCTCTCTTCGATCTTGATCTCTTTAAGAATTCCGACGATCATCTCAACCTCCTTCGGCTTAAGAATCAGTGTCCCGAAACCACACCGGACCAGACGCATAATATTGAACCCGTCGCAAAAGCATAACAGACGAGCGCAAAAATTAACCTGTGAAATCCAGTGCATACAGTTAACTTTTCCGCAGATAACTTCACCAACCAAGCATAAAGAGACGGATCATGCCGACACCAGACATCGACTCAATAGATAAACGTATGCTCTCAGAACTCCAGAAAAATGGCCGACTCAGCAACATTGAGCTAGCCGAAAGGATCGTGCTCTCTGAATCGGCCAGCCTGCCCGGTGTCATGCGGGTGCAATCCTCCCTTGCCCTGAAAACCCTGGTCAAAAAGACCGAACTGCCGCTCGAATAGTCCATCGCTGAGCTTAGAATCCGGGTATTTTCCTCCTCTTGACAGGGAATCTTCCAGGCTGATAGTTTAAACTTAAACAATTCAAGCGGGAGCTAATAGTGCCGACACATCATCAGGGCAACAAACAGGAACAACAGGCGCTGAACGCCTACATCAGTCTGCTGCGTTGTACAGAGACAGTCACCAGCGCCACCTGCCGTCACCTGGCCGCCGAGAAACTGAGCGTCGGTCAGTTCGGCACCCTTGAAGCGCTTTACCACCTGGGACCGCTCTGCCAACGCGATATCGCCAAAAAGCTGCTGAAGAGCGGCGGTAATGTCACGACCGTGGTCGACAATCTTGAGAAACGCGCCCTGGTCGAACGGCGCAGGATGCCAGAGGACCGCCGTTACTACAGCGTCGCGCTGACCGATGTCGGCCAGGAATTGATCACGCGCATCATGCCGCGGCATATCGATAACATTGCGACAAGACTGGCGGTGCTCAGCCCGCAGGAGCAGGACGACCTGCGCCGGCTGTGCCGCAAACTCGGGCTGACTGGCTGAACTCTTTGTTCGCCAGTCAGTTTTTCTCATTAATGACCTGGCTCGAAAGGGGTAAAACCATGCTTAAGAAATTTCTCGCGACTGAAAACGACCTTGCCCCCCTGCTGCTGCGCCTCACCCTGGGGATGGTCATCCTGCCGCACGGCCTGCAGAAAACCCTCGGTCTGTTCGGCGGCCACGGCCTTGCCGGCACCTACGGTTTCTTCACCGGGCAGATGGGGCTACCGGGCTTGGCCGCGGTGCTGGTGATCCTGGCCGAATCGCTCGGTGCGCTCGGCCTGATCATCGGCTTCGCCACCCGCCTCGGCGCGCTCGGGGTCGCCGCGGTGATGAGCGGCGCCATCATCATGGTCCACTGGCAAAATGGTTTCTTTATGAATTGGGCGGGCAAACAGGCAGGTGAAGGGTTCGAATACCACCTCCTCGCACTCGGCATCGCCATCGTCCTGCTGATCAAAGGAGGAGGAGCCTTTTCGGTCGATGGCCTGATTGCCGGGGAGGACTGAAGTCATGCTCAGACTGCGTTACAGTGAAGACCGCGGCCATGCCGATTACGGCTGGCTCGACACCCGGCAAAGCTTCTCTTTTGCCGACTATCACGATCCGCAACAGCTGGGCTTTCGCAGTGTGCGGGTGATCAATCAGGACCGGATCCAAGCCGACACAGG
>JAAXQE010000184.1 GCA_012974425.1 Geopsychrobacter sp. | reverse complement strand
CGGTTATTCCCGGAGGCGACAAGTGCTCTTGGCAGAGATCCTTGTTCTGTTGCGACCTGGATAGATTCTTTACACTGGAACCGCCTGCTGATAAGATTAGCGGCTGGTTCCAATGCCCCGATTGGCGAGACACATGAGCGCGCTCCCGTCAGCTTTCCTTGGATTTAATCGTATGAAGATCAAGCGGGTCGATATCCTCGGTTTTAAATCTTTCGTCGACAAGGTGTCGCTCGATTTTCAACAGCGGATCACCGGTGTTGTCGGGCCGAACGGTTGTGGGAAGAGTAACATTGTCGACGCTATCCGCTGGGCGATGGGCGAGCAGAATGCGCGTAACCTGCGCGGCCGCTCGATGGAAGATATTATCTTCGGCGGGAGTGAGTCGCGCAAGGCACATGGCATGGCCGAAGTCTCAATCATTTTCGATAACAGCGCCAAGCTCTGTCCCGAGGCCTATCGCGAATATGCCGAAATTATGATTACGCGGCGGCTGTATCGCAACGGCGACAGCGAGTATCTGATCAATAAAACTCCTTGTCGTCTGCTCGATATTACCGAACTTTTCATGGATACCGGGGTCGGGGCCAGGGCTTACTCGATCATTGAGCAGGGGAAGGTCGGTATGCTGGTCAGTGCGCGCCCTGAAGAGCGTCGTGCCCTGATCGAAGAAGCCGCTGGAGTCACCAAGTATAAATCACGTAAAAAATCAGCCCAGAAGAAGATGGATGCCACGCGCCAGAACCTGGTGCGGTTGGGGGATATCATTTCGGAGGTCCGTCGCCAGACCGGCAGCCTGAAACGCCAGGCTCAGCAGGCCGAAAAGTATCGCGAATTGCGCGGTGAAGCCAAGCGGATTGAAATCTGTATGGCGGGTAACCGTTTTAGGGTTCTGCGCGACGAGTTAAATCAGCTTGATGCCGGACTTTGCGGACATGCTGAAGGCCTGGAAACTTCCGAGGCACGTCTGGTCAATGCTGAGCTGCAACTGGAGGAGAAACGCCTGCAACTGCTCTCGGTTGAGGATGAACTGAGCCGCAAACAGGAGCAGGATTATGCTCTGGGGGGGGAGGTGCAGCGGGTTGAGGCTGAGATCCTGCTGGCCGGTCGTCAGGCCGAGAATCTGCAGGAGCAGGCTCTCGGCATGGAGGTTGAGCAGCGCCAGATCAATGAGCGCTTACAGCACCTGGATGTGGAAGCGGTTGAGCTCGATCTGAGCGAAAAAAATCTGGGTGCTGAACTTGAAAATACCACCGAGGCGCTAGAGCTTCAGCAGGAGACCCTGCAGCAAAGACTTAGCTCAGAGCAGGACCTTAGCACGCGTCTCGATCTTGCGCGGCGTGAACAGATGGATTTGCTTTCAGAGGCGGGTCGACTCGCAAATCGTCAGGAAGAGATTGCGCGGCGCTTGACCTCAGAGGCTGAGCGCCAGCAACGCAACCAGCGTGAAGCGCAGATGCAGCAGGAGGAATTGACTGGTCTGGAGCAGCGTTTAACCGAGTTGAGTCTCGCCGCAGAAGAGCTGGCCGCAGCACAGTCACGTCAGCAGACCGAGCGGGAAGTGCTGGCTGAGACTATTCTGCAGGTTAAGGGCGAACAGCTCTCTGCCGAGGTCGAGCTGCTGGAGCAGCACCAATTGCTCGAAAAACAGCGTTCAAGGCTAGAGTCGCTTGAGGAGTTGGAGCGTAATCACGAGGGCTACAATGAAGGTGTTCAGGCCCTGTTTGCCGATCGGCCCGAGCTGTCGCAACGGCTGGTCGCTGATCTGTTACAGGTTGATCCTGACTATGAGACTCAGGTTGAAATAGCCCTCGGCGAACGCCTGCAGGCCGTACCGGTTAGTGACGCGAGCTCAGCAGATGATTTACTGAAATCTCTGGCGCGCGCTGGGGTGCGTGCCGCTTTGGCATGCCCGGTTGCTGGTGCAGAGCAGCCTCTTTTTCAAAGTGGTAGGCCATTGATCGAGCTGGTTACTCCCGTTGCTGGGGCTGAGGAATCAATCCAGACCCTTCTTGCTGGTTGTTATCTGGTTGAGGATGTGATGCCTCATCTGCAAAGCTCTTTGCCTCCGGGGACCCTGCTGGTTGATTCCGTCGGACGTTGTCTGGGCTGGCGTGGCGATCTTGCTGGTGGTGCAACGGCGATGGCCGGAGCCGGGCTCTTGGGTAAAAAACGCGAAATCGGTGAGCTTAACCAGCAGGTCATCGCGCTTGATCAGCAACTTGTCACCCAGCGGCAGAGGGTTCATCGGCTCCAACAGTATCGTGAAGGCCAGGAAGAGACCCTGTGCGAGCTTGACCGACTCTTGCAGCGACAGGCCTTGAAAGAGTTGGAGCAGCAGAAAGACTTTGACCGCTTGCAGCATGAGCAGTTGCGGCTGAAGGAACGCTTGGAGTTACTTCGCTTCGAGGCGGCCCAGCTCAGCGAAGAGGGGCAGCAGCTGTTGCTTGAGCAGGAAGATATGGCTCAGCGGAGTGTTGGCTTCGAGGAGCGACAGCTTGCACTTCAGGCCGCCAGCACGCAATTGCAGGATCTTTTGCGGGGGGAGCGTGAAGTTGTTGAAGAAGTCCGGGAATACCTGACCGTCCTGAAGGTGCGTCTGGCTGAATATCGGCAACAGAGCGAGGGGGGGCTGGCGGCCCGTCAGCGACTGGTGACCAGCCGCGCTGAATATCAGCAGCGACTTGAGCAGTTGGCTGAGCGACGCGGCGATGAGGCTGGTCGGATCGTTCAGCTCAGGCAGAGCGAAGAGAAGTCCCGGATCGAACTGGAACTATTGATCGCTCGGCGTGAAACAGTTCAGCTCGATGTGCGGACAATGCGCGAGCGCTTTGAGGAAGAGCGCGCGAAGCTGGAAATGGAGCGAGAGAGTTTACGCTCTCTGCGGACTGAGGTTGAGCGCCTGCGGCGTGAGGTCGGTCAGCAGCAGTTGCGCCAGAAGGAATTGCTGGTTGAGGTCGGCTATCTGTGCGAAGCGGTTGCCGAGAAATTTGATGTCGATCTTGAGGAACACCAGGTCGCCGAGGCCGATGATGAAGAAATACAGCGCCTGCAGTTGCAACTGCGCCAGCTACAGCAGAGAATTTCGGCACTGGGAGAGGTCAATCTGACCGCGATCGAAGAGTTCCGTGAGTTGGACGAACGCTATGAATTCCTGAGCCAGCAGCGTGATGACCTTAATCGGTCGCTTGATGATCTGCAGAAGGCGATCGGCAAGATCAACCGTACGACCCGGCGGCGCTTTAAGGAGACTTTCGATCGGGTCAATGAGAAGTTCAAGCAGGTATTTCCGCGCCTGTTCCGCGGAGGTCAGGCCGAACTACGCTTGACCGATGAGGATGATTTACTTGAAACCGGCATCGATATTATCGTACAACCACCGGGGAAAAAGCTGCAGAACGTCAATCTGCTCTCCGGGGGAGAGAAGGCGTTGACGGCTGTTGCGATTATTTTCTCACTCTTTTTGATTAAGCCGACCCCCTTCTGTATGCTCGATGAGGTTGATGCGCCGCTGGATGACGCAAATATCGATCGTTTTGCCGAGATGGTGGCCGAAATGTCGGAAAATTCACAGTTTATTATAATAACCCACAGCAAACGCACCATGACGACCGCCGATATCATGCACGGTATCACCATGCAAGAGCCAGGGGTGTCGAAGCTGGTGTCGGTGCGGGTCACTGATTATCAACAGGCTGATGCTGTTTAGAGGCAACAGTTGGATCCTTTAAGAGGGGCAACAAGGGGAAAACATGCCATTTAAGAGTCTATTACAGGGAATGCTTGATCAATTGCCCGGTGCAGTCGGTGCAATTATTGCCGACTGGGAGGGTGAAGCGGTTGATCAGGTCGCGCGAATGGATGACTTTGAGATCAAGGTCCTCGGCGCACACAAGGGCATCATCCTGACTCAATTGCGCGAGGCACTACAGCGCCTCGACGGCGGTGCCCTTGAAGAGGTTTTGATCCATTTCGAGCAGGGGACGGTCCTGATCACTCCGTTGAGTGAGGATTATTTTCTGGTTCTGGCTGTTGAGCCGCAAGTGATGGTCGGCAAGGCTACTTTTGTGATGCGTCGTTGTGCTGAACGACTGCGTTTAGAAATCGCTTAGTTTTTTTTGAAATTAGTTTGATTGCTTGAAAGGTCTGGAAGAAATGATCTGGTTTGATCAGATGCTGAAACGTTTGGCGGTTTTGTTACAAACGGCCGGTGTCCCTGATGATAAATTGAATGTAGCTGCACTTGCAGCGGTCTATTTAGCTACTGTTTTGCTTGTCTTACTGGTTATTCTCCTATTGCTCAGGTTGACCAGATCTGGTGATCGAAAAGATCTTGCCTCGGACGGGGCAGTTGGAGCGACTGCCGAAGCCGAAGCCGAAGCCGAAGCCGAAGCCGAAGCCGAAGCCGAAGCCGAA
>JAAXQE010000059.1 GCA_012974425.1 Geopsychrobacter sp. | reverse complement strand
ATCCAGAAGCTGTGAGCCGATTCCATTGTTGCGCTGCTCGGCAGCGACAAGCATATCCTCAAGCAGAGCGACCCTTTCTCCCAACGCGGTCGCGACCGCATAGGGCAGGTTGAGCATGCCGATCGGCTGCCCGTTTATCCGTGCGACCAGGATGGTGCCGATTTGCGGGTTTTCGATGATCATCTTCAGGCCGCGTTGTTGGGCGTGCTGGTCGGGGGTGAACTCGGCTTCCTGGCTGAAGAGTTGATCGAGAAGCAGGCACAGGGCGGGGATGTCTTGGCGGGTGGCTGGGTTGATTTGCATTGATCTCGCCTTTGTTTTATGCGGAGCAAAGAAGCGCGCCAGAAATCCTTGCTTACCCGCCTTAAGCTCTATTGCGTTGCGGCTGCGTCACGCGGGGGAGGGCTATGCTGGCCGCGCTATTTTTTCCAGGTGCAGGGCGAAGGTCAGGTCGAGTCCGGCCAAGGGGTGGTTGGCGTCGAGGGTGACCTGGGTCTCGTCCAGCATGAGGATGCGCATGATCCGCTCTTCGCCGTCGGAGAAGGCGAGGGATATTTTTTCCCCGGCGCGTATCTCCCGTTCGGCCGGGAACTGGCTACGCGGCACGCGCAGCAGGTTTTCGTCGCGGCGCGGGCCGTAGGCATCCGCAGATCTGATTTCGATATTGGCGGCACTACCGAGCTGCATGCCGATGATCGCCTGTTCCAGCGCGGGGAAGATCTCTTCTTCGCCGATGGTGAAACTCAAGGGGTTGTCGGCTTCGGCGCTGTCGAAGATGTAGCCGTTATCGAGGGTGCCGATGTAGTGGATGGTGACCAGATCACCCGGTTTAGCGCTTTGCATGGTTTGTCTCCTCTCGTCATATATAGTCTTTTACCCCATCGAGCAGCGCGTCGAAGATCATCTCGCGCGTGTCGATGAAGCTCGGCATCTTATCGAGGTTCTCTTCGATCCGCTGCAGCAGATCCTGATTCCGGCTGCCGAGGGCATCCATCACCGCCTCGAACATCGGCACCACCTCGTAGAGATCGTAGCGGTCGAAGCGGCGTGGATCGGGCTTGCCGCAAAACTTCGGCAGCTCGCGGTTATCTTTCTTGCGCGGATAGCGGAAGTAGAGATCGGAGGGTTTGATTTCAATTCCCATGCTAGATCTCCTCGTTGCAGCTCGGGCATTTGTGTGAACAGCTGCTCTGGCAAAGGTTCTGTTTGGGAGAGTCCGCGCGGCTGGCCAAAAAATCTGCCAGCGAAGCGCGGTCGACAAACCAGCTGCCGTCGATCTCTTCTGCTGCCAGCAGGTTGCGCTTGATATGCATCAGCACGTTGAGGGCTGTGCTCTCCAGTCGTTCTGCGGCTTGCTGGAGTGGGATCTGTGTTTCATTCATGGGGCTGTTCCTTTCTTTTGCAGTGGCGATAGAGCGAGTAGTCGCGGGACCAAGAGATCGATCTCGTGATGAACCTTTTTGTCGAGTTTGCGCAGCCAGCGGGTCGGCAGCGATTCGACCCCGTAGAAGGCTCCGCCGAGCATGCCGGCGATGGCGCCAGTGGTGTCGGCATCGCCGCCCTGGTTGACGACCCCGATCAGGCATTCCTCGAAGCTGGCGGTGCTAAAAAAGTAATGGAACACGGTCTGCAGCGTATCGACCACGTAGCCCGAAGCCAGGCCGCGGTAGTTGTTGAAGCGGAAGTTCGGATATGCCGCGATCAGCTCGCGGGTCATGCCATGCAGCTCGAAGCGGTCGGCCCCCTGCAGGGCGGCCTGGACCATCACGCCGAGGCAGAGACAGGCTGCGTCCGAGAGCGGGTGGTTGTGGGTCAGGTGCGCCTGTTCGAGGGTGCAGCGGCGCAGCAGTTCTGGATCGCCGAGGCTGAAGATGCAGACGGGGGCCATGCGCATCAGCGCGCCGTTGCCGGCATCCCATTCGTTGGGGGGCATTGCGAGGCTGCCGGTGCGCCGGTAGTGAACGATCCCCTTGCGCACCGTCGCGCCGATATCGATCGGTTTGGCGCGCATCCAGGCCAGAAAGTTCTCGGCAATCCCCGCCAGGTCCCAGCCGTCAGCCCGATTGATCGCCTGGGCGATGGCGAGCGACATCTCGGTATCATCGGTGACCTGACCCGGTTTGACCCCCAGCCAGCCGCCGCCACGCAGCTTTTTATGCACCCGGTACTGCGCGCGGATCTCGGCCGGGTTCATGAACTCGGTGGTGGCGCCCAGGGCGTCGCCCAGGGCCAGCCCGAGAAAACTGGCACGGGCGCGCTGGCGCAGGTCATCAGCCACCGATCAGCACCTCGACTTCATATTCGCCGCCGATCACCAGCAGCTCACCTTCGCCTTTAAACAGCGAGCGCGGCAGCAGCCCCCCGCAGAAGAAGATCTTAACCAGCGGCACCTCGGCCTTGAGGACCCGGTTGCCGAACTCCCAGGCATGCTCGAAGTCATCGGTAAAGGAGTTGAGGCTGTTGAGGCGCAGCAGGCAGGCCTTTTTAGAATGTTGCGCCAGAATCCGGTGTTCGTCCAGGTCGTTGATCCCCCGGTAAAGCTTGAGATGGGTCCGGCCGGGATAGAGAAGCTCCAGTTCGAACTGGACGAATTCGTAGAGCAGATCGAACTGCGAAAGGATGGCGCTGGTCCGTTCGGCACCCTTCATCCGATCGAAGGCGAAGCGCTGATAGGCCTCATCTTCGAGATGGTCGATCGACTGGCGATGAAAGGTCGGCAGCAAGCCGATACGCGACTCGACCCAGGCCTTGAGGACCGCACCTTCGATGGAGTTGCTGTCGAACAGCCAGCCGCGCAGAAAGCGCAGATAGCTGTTCTTCAAACTCTTGCGGCTGCTCTTGGAGTTCTGCTCCTGCCATTGATGCAGCTGGAATTTGACGTCCATATAATCGTGGAACTGCGTGCCGCGCTGCTCGCGCGACGCAAGCTGGGCCAGGCGCTCAAAGAGCAGACGGTTGGCCTGACGCACCCCCTGAATCTCAAGTTTCTGCGGGTTGGCGTTGAAATGCCGCGAGGCGATGGCCCAGGGCGGCAGGTTGCAGCGATTGATGGAGGTCGCCGACATTTTTTCAGCTCTCCATCAGCAGAATCGCCTCGGCGACTTCCTTGAGCGACTTGCGTTTATCCATGGCAATCTTCTGGATCTTGCGGTATGCCTCAGGCTCACTCATCCCCTTGTTGATCAGCAGCCCCTTGGCACGGTCAACCAGCTTGCGCGTCTCCAACGCCTCTTTCAGCTTGGCATTTTCGTCCTGCAGATTACTCACCTCGATGAACTGGTGAATGGCCAGTTCAACCGTCGCCTGCATCTGGGCCGCGTTGAACGGCTTGAGCAGGTAGTTACTCACCCCCGCGTCACGCGCCCGCTCAATGGTTTCCGAGTCGGTGGCGCCGGTCAGGAGGATGATCGGTGTGCTGAGCGATTTACGGATGATCTCCGCCGCGCTGACCCCGTCCATGACCGGCATGTTGACATCGAGCACGCTCAAGAGCGGTTTTTCATGCGCGGCCAGTTCGGCGGCCTGGGCGCCGTTTTCGGCCTCGATGATGCGCTCAAATCCATAGTCGGCGAGGGTCTCCGCCACCTGGCGACGGATCAGGGGTTCATCATCGGCGATGAGTGCAATTTTCATGTCTCCTCCTGGTTGATGTGTGGTTTGTTCGGGTCGTCCGGTGCCGCGCTGAGCGGCAGGCGTAAGCGAAAAGCGGCGCCCGTCTCGCGATTCTCTTCCAGATCCAGCGAGCCCTGGTGGTCGCTCAGAATATTCCGGCAGAGATAGAGGCCCAGACCGGTCCCTTCGCCATCCTTCTTAGTGGTGAAGAAGGGTTCGAAGATCTGCTCGCGCTTCTCTGGGGCGATGCCGGGGCCGTTATCGCTGACCTGGGCAAAGACGCCGGTCTCTTCCCGGCCAGAGATGATGCTGATCCTGCCGCCACGCGGCAGGGCCTGAGCCGCATTGATCAGCAGGTTGAAAAAGACCTGTTTCAGCTTGCTGGCATCGGCTTGCACCCTCGGCAGTTCCGGCAAATCCGTGCTGACCTCGATCTGTTTGTGACTTAACTCGTACTGCACCAGCAGCAGCACATCCCTGATGATCTGGTTCAGATCGAGCGGTTTCAGGTGGGCCTCCTCGCGGCGCGTGAAGCTGGTCAAGCCGCCGGTCAGGACCTTCAAGCGCTCGGTCTCAGCGGCGATCCGGACGAGCAATTCTGTCGGTTCGGTGCCGCTGAACAGTTCGCGCTGTAGCAACTGCACGGCATAGGAGATGACCGAGAGGGGATTATTGATTTCGTGGGCAATGCCGGTGGCGAGGCGGCCGACTTCGACCAGTTTCTCCGATTGGATGGTCTGGTCGAGCAGGCGCCGGAATTCAGTGATATCCTCGACAATCACCAGCACCCCGCTGGTTCTGTCCCCTTCTTTAAGGGGTGAGAGGCGGCGTTTCTGAAGGCGGACATCACCCTTGAGGTTGCGATGGGCGAGACGCAGTTTACCGGGGGTACCCAGCTCAAGCACATGCTCCACCGCCTGAATGAAGCCCTCCTTGCGCAGGGCCGGGAACCTGTCGAAGAGAGGTTGCCCGATAATCTCAGCGCGGCAGACCCCGCTGTTGACCTCCATCTGCCGATTCCAGGAGGTCACGCAGAGTTGCCGATCGAGGCTGTAGATACCGAGGCCGGCACTTTCGACGATCTGTTGATTCAGCTGGTTCAGGCTGCGGTTGTGTTCGGCGGCCTTGCGCAGATCTGCGTAGAGGCGCGCATTTTCGATGGCGACGGCCGCCTGGCCGGCCAGGGTCATCAACGGTTCGATGTCGCTGCTGGCGAAGGCATCGGGCAGGGGGCTTTCGACATTGAAAACCCCGATGAGGTGGTCCTTGACCAGCATGGGTACGGCCATTTCCGAGCGTGCCCCGCCGATCCCCTGCACGTAAGCGGTGTTGTCGAGGTCGTCGACAACCAGTGGCGCGGCGGTCTTTGCCACCGTCCCCATAACCCCTTCGCCCAGGGCGATCTCATAACCTGCCGCTTCGGCTGCATAGCCGTAGGACGCGGCTGTGACGAGAACATTTCTCTCAGGGTCGAGCAGGCGGATAATGGCATTTTCGAAGCCGAAAACATCACGTGAAACCTGGAGGATCCGATGCAGCAATTCATCCAGATCAACGGTGGTGACAAACTCCCGACCGATCTCGATCAGTGCTGTGAGCAAACGTTCCTTTTGTGGGTCCATCTCTGACATGGCTATTCCTTCCAGCCCCACTAGAACGCATAAGTCATGCCAGCTGTAAAATGGTCATTCTGGAGGGTTTTAGCCTGAAGAAGCTCAGCGGCTGCTCAGTATTTGTGCAGCCATTGCCGTGGATTTGACCATTATTTTGCAGAATATGCTGATTCGATCAGGCTAGGGTTATCCGGACTTATCAGCCGGCCGGAATGACTTCTCAGACATGAAAAAGCTGTGGAGAGCTGTCGCCGCTTAGCTAGTCCAGATAGTTTTTGATGATCTGGTCGAGGGTGCCGGTCTCCCTCAGCTGATCGAGAGCCGTCTGCAGCCGGGCAACGATCCGGTCGTCGGTTTTACGGCTGATCGCATAATAGTACTCAGCCTGTTTCAAGGTATAGACCGCTTCATAATCGTTCGGCGCATAGCCGAGGCTCTTGAGGTTCCAGCGGGTGACAAGCTTGTCGTAGGCGAGCAGATCGATGCGGCCGAGCTGGAGCATGGCGGCCAGTTGCACCCCTTTATTGAAGCGATAGATCTGGCGTCGTTTCACCCCGAGTTCTTTCAGGCACAGTTCACCGACATCGTTTAAGACCACGCCGACGCGCAACTTCTTCTGGTTGATCTCCGCGATACTCTTGAGACGGAGGTGCCGATCCTGGCGCGCCCCGCTCAGCTTGAGGATCTCAACCAGAATGTCGGTGGAGATCCCCTGCGCGATCCCATCTACGCAGAAGTTGAAGGGCGGGTACACCTCGGTAATAAGGGTCAGATCGTCGAGGGTTTGGGCAGAGAGACTGGTTGTGCTGATGAGGAAGATGATGGCGAGAAGCAGTCTCTTCATAGCGGGTTCCGTGTCGGCGGCTGGCTTCAGTGCTGAACTACTGATAAGTATAGCCTTGCTCGGCTCAGCTGCAACTCCGCTTACCGCGTGAAGCAGTTACCAGTTCTCAGCGGAGAAGTCGATCAGCAGGGCGCTGGCGATGAAGGTGTCGAGTTCAAGCTGACGGCTGCCGAGCAACTCTGTGGCGAAGTCGCCGAGCAGGTCGAACTCTTGACCGAAGGTTGCGCGGAAGGGGTAGCGCAGTTTGGGCATGCTGAGTGGATCGGTGGTGCTGAAATTGAGGGTGCAGAACTCAGCGGCGAAGATTTCACCTGAGATATCGATATGCGGCAAGCCGTGCAGGCGGCAGGTCATGGGGCGCTCGGCGTAGACCAGGCAGCGTCCGTCGTCGGCAAGGAGCGGGCAGGGGGTCTGGTCCTCTTCGGGCATCTCCTGCCAGTCGTCATGCGGCAGTCGGTTGAGGATATAGGGCGGCCGGAACTCGGGCCAGTTTGCCCGGAGTGCATTGACCCGCGCACTGGCTTTGGCCAGCACCTGCTTCTGGACGGCCAGGTCGAGTCGCACGAAGCCGCTCTGCAGCAGGCAGGCATCAAGCAGGCTGATTTCGAACAGGCCGCGACAACAGGCAGAGCAGCCCTGGCGGCAGGCGATCTGTTCCCCGGCCTGCGCCATACAAGCGGCAAACCAGGCGTCGAAGCCTTCAAGCAGGGTCTGATATTGGCGGAGAATCTCTTTCATAACAGTTGATCTTAGCATGACGGCTCAGAATCGCGCATCTCTCACTCCGGCTTCCGGCATCTCAGGCACAGGTTTTTGCCCCTTCGAGCTGTCTGGTCAGGGCATTGGCGACGCGCGAGCCCGAAGGACGTTTCAGATAGGCGGAGATATAGCGCCCGGCTGCAACCAGCGCCAGCAGATCGACTCCGGTTTCGATCCCCAGTCCCTCGAGCATATAGAGCAGGTCTTCGCTGGCGACATTGCCCGCGGCCCCGGGGGCGAAGGGGCAACCACCGAGCCCGGCGACCGAACTGTCGATCACCGCTACCCCAAGTTCCATGACGGCGAGGATATTCGCCAACGCCTGGCCGTAGGTATCGTGGAAATGCACGGCGAGGCGCTCGAGTTGAACCTTCTCGGCCACCGCAGCGATCATCGTCTGCGCCTTGATGGGGGTGCCGACGCCGATGGTGTCGCCGAGCGAGATTTCATAACAGCCGACCTCTATCATCCGTCCGGCCACCCAGGCGACCCTCGTAGGGTCGACCTCTCCTTCGTAGGGACAACCCAGTGCGCAGGAGACATAGCCGCGTACCCTTAGACCCTGCTTGCGCGCCACCTCACAGACCGCGCCGAAGCGATCGAAACTGACCGCGATGGAGCAGTTGAGGTTCTTGCGCGAGAAGGATTCCGAGGCCGCGCCGAATACCGCCACCTCTTCGGCCCCGGCGGCGATTGCGGCAGCGAGGCCCTGCAGGTTCGGCACCAGCACCGGATAGCTGACCCCCGGCTGGCGGGTGATCCCCTGCATCACCGCGCTGCTGTCGGCCATCTGCGGCATCCAGGTCGGCGAGACGAAACTTGCCGCTTCGATGGTGGCCAGCCCGGTGGACGAGAGGCAATTGATCAACTCGATCTTTACCTCGGTCGGGATAATCGCTGCTTCATTCTGCAGGCCGTCGCGTGGTCCGACCTCAACCAGCTTGATCCGTTTGGGCAGTCTCATAATCTAGTCCCCTCGTCTGGGTCAAAGGCCAGGAGCGCTGCACCATCATCGACCAGGGCACCAACTTTATAGTTCATCTGGGTGACGGTGCCGTCATGGGGGGCGGCAATTGTATGCTCCATCTTCATCGCTTCAAGGATAACCAGTGGCGTACCACGCTTGACCCAGGCACCGTTCTCGACCAAGAGCGCAATGATCTTGCCCGGCATTGGCGCATTCAGGCTGCCGCCGGGCTCTTCCTGACAAAAGGCATCGGCGTAGGGGTCGTGGAGGATCAGACTCTGGCTGCCGGCACTGCTGAATACGCTTAACTCCATGCCATTGCGCACCACCCGGGCCGTCAGTTGCTGTCCGTCGATCGTTGCCTGCAGGCGTCCGGCCGGATCAAAGCACGCCGTGGCGGCCAGCGATCCGGAGGGGAGTTCGATCAGGTAGTTCTGCGGGCGGTAATGGGCAACGACCTGCACCTGGTTTTCGCCATCGTCGAAAGAGAGACGATGCAGATTGTCGCCGTTGAGTCGCCAGCCGTCGGTCCGGTGCCAGGGGGCATGGGGGTCGGTCGACTTGAGGGCCGACTGTTGCGCTTTGGCGTCACGCCTGAGTAGCAGAAAGAGACTGGCCAGAACCAGGGTCTGCGCGGATGCCTGGGTCGGTTCCGGGAGCAACTCGCTACGGTATTTATCGATGAAGCCGGTGTCGAAGTTGCCAGCGCCAAAGGCGGCGTGGCCGGCGACCGCGCCCAGAAATGCGAGGTTGGTTTTGACCCCGACCACCTCCACCTGCTTAAGGGCCCGGCGCAGTCGGCGCAAGGCTGCGGTGCGATCTTGATCCCAGACGATCAGCTTGGCGAGCAGCGGGTCGTAATGGATACTGATCTCATCATTTTGGCGAACGCCGGTATCGATGCGTAGATGGGCGTCCTCGGCCGGGAAGTGCAGATGTTGCAGCGCGCCGATCGAAGGCAGGAAATCGCGCAGCGGGTCTTCGGCATAGATGCGGGCTTCGATGGCGTGACCCTTGATCTGGAGATTCTCCTGGGTGCAGGGGAGGGCCCCTCCGGCAGCTACCGCAAGTTGCCAGGCGACCAGGTCCTGGCCACTGATCATTTCGGTGACCGGATGTTCGACCTGCAGCCGGGTGTTCATCTCGATGAAGTAGAAGGAGCCAGCGCTATCGAGCAGAAATTCGACCGTGCCGGCACCGACATACTCGATGGTTCGGGCGGCGCTGATCGCGGCCGCGCCCATCGCCTGCCTGAGTTCATCTGTGAAGCCGGGGGCCGGTGCCTCTTCGAGGACCTTTTGATGGCGGCGCTGCACCGAGCAGTCGCGCTCAAACAGGTGCAGGGTATTGCCATGACTGTCGGCAAAAACCTGCAGCTCAACGTGGCGCGGCTGCTCCAGGTAGCGTTCGAGCAGTAGCTGATCATCCCCAAAGCTTGCCGCTGCTTCGCGGCGCGCGCCGGCGATGGCAGCATCCAGTTCGGTCGCTGAGTGCACCACGCGCATCCCTTTGCCGCCGCCACCGGCACTCGCCTTGACCAGCAGGGGAAAGCCGATCTCACTGGCCGCGCCACGCAGGGTTTCGAGTTGCTGGTCCGCACCATGATAACCGGGGACAAGGGGTACGCCGGCCTGTTGCATGATGAGTTTGGCCGCGCTCTTCGAGCCCATCGCGCGCATCGCTGTTGCGGGAGGGCCGACAAAAATCAGTCCGGCGGCGACACAGGCCTCGGCAAAATCGGCATTCTCGGCCAGGAATCCGTAGCCGGGATGAATCGCCGTGGCGCCAGATTGGCGGGCGACCTCGAGCAGGCGTTCGATCTGCAGATAACTCTGCGCTGCGGTCGCCGGACCGATATGCCAGGCCTCGTCGGCCAGGGCAACATGGCGGGCATGGCGGTCGGCGTCTGAATAGACCGCGATGGTGCGCAGGCCCATGTCCCGCGCGCTGCGGATGATGCGGCAGGCGATTTCACCGCGGTTGGCGATGAGCAGAGAATCAAACATCCGGTTTACCCTTTCACCCAGGCGGGGCGCCGCTTCTCTAAAAAGGCACTGAGTCCTTCCCGTCCTTCAGCGCCTGCGCGCATTACGCAGATTCGCTCGGCGGTATCGGCAATCAGTTCCGCATTCAGCGGCTGACCTGAAACCTCGGCGCCCAGTCGCCTGAAGGCCTGCTCGTCCTCGGCACTCCAGTTTTCGCCGCGCGCTTCAAGGCCGTCACGCTTAATCTGGACAAGTACCCCGGCGGCCTGTGCGCCGCCCATCACCGAGATGCGCGCATTCGGCCACATCCAGAGCATGCGCGGGCCGGTGCCGCAGATCAGGCCCGCCGCAGGCACCTCGCCGCCATAGATCTGCCAGGCGGCGAATTGCGAGAACTCCAGGAAGGGCGAGCCGCCATCCAGCAGTTGCCGGATCCGCTCGCGCGGGAGCAGCTTGCCGCGCGCGAGATGTTTTTCGCGGGCCCGCTTACCGCCGCCGGCGCGGATCTGCGCGACCTTGCTCCGCAGGTCGTCGACCAGTTCCTGCATCGCCGTAGCGTTACGCGCGAAGTCTGCGGAGTCAGACTGGAGTGAACTCTTCAAGGTTCCCATGACATCTCGATTCTACCCCTGCCCGTGGGGAGTAGGTGCATAAGCGCTAGTTGCTGGTCTCTTCAAACAGCTCACGCCCGATCAACATGCGTCTTATCTCACTGGTGCCGGCCCCGATTTCATAGAGCTTGGCATCACGCAGCAGGCGGCCGGTCGGGAATTCGTTGATATAGCCGTTGGCGCCGAGACACTGGATCGCATCCAGCGCCATCTGGGTGGCTTTCTCGGCCGCGTAGAGGATCGCCCCGGCGGCATCCTTGCGCAGAGAGCGGCCCTTGCGCACCCTCGCCTCGCGGGCGACGGCATAGACGTAGGCGCGACAGGCATTCATGCTGGTGTACATGTCGGCCAGTTTGCCCTGCATCAGCTGAAATTCGCCGATCGCCTGGCCGAACTGTTTGCGTTCGTGGAGATAGGGGAGGACTGCGTCCATGCAGGCGGCCATGATCCCGAGGGGCCCGCCGGCGAGGACGATGCGCTCGTAGTCGAGCCCGCTCATCAGCACCTTGGCCCCGCCATTGCGCTCACCGAGCATGTTTTCGGCCGGGATCGCGCAGTCTGCGAAGACCAGTTCGCAGGTGTTCGAGCCGCGCATGCCGAGTTTGTCGAGTTTCTGTGCGGTCGAGAACCCGGCAAAACCCTTTTCGACCAGAAAGGCGCTGATGCCACCTGAGCCGGCCTTCGGATCGGTCTTGGCGTAAACCACCAGCACACTGGCCTCCGGGCCGTTGGTGATCCACATCTTGGTGCCGTTGAGGATGTAGTTCTCCCCTTTACGCTCGGCGTGCAGGCTCATGCTCATCACGTCCGAGCCTGCGCCAGCCTCACTCATCGCCAGGGCGCCGACATGCTCGCCGCTGATCAGCCTGGGCAGATACTGTTTCTGCTGGGCGTTGCTGCCGTTGCGGAAGATTTGATTGATGCAGAGATTGGAATGGGCGCCGTAGGAGAGGGCGACCGCGGCCGAGGCGCGACTGATCTCCTCCATGGCGATGACATGTTCGAGGTAGCTCATTCCGGCGCCGCCGAATTCTTCGCTGACGGTGATGCCGAGTAGACCGAGAGCGCCCATCTTGCGCCACAGATCGGCGGGGAACAGATTGTCGCGATCGATATCGGCTGCGCGCGGCGCGACCTCGGTAGCGGCGAAATCTCTGACCGTCTCGCGCAACAGGGAGCTGGTGTCGTCAAGGTCGAAATTGAGACCGGGTATATTAATTAGGGGCATGATTAACTCCTTAAAAAGGGTTAGATCTTGCAAGGACTAATTAGCAAGCCAGATGGCAAACCCGGCTAAAATCCCGTTAAATTCCATATCTCCTTATCGATCCTGAAATTATACCGCGGATTCCACTCGTAAGTGCAACGGATGGATGCTGATAGCTGTTACCCGCCGTCGACGCTTGGGTAGTCGACATTGCCGCCCTCCTTATGGGTTTTCAAGGACGTATCCGCAGGTTGTGATGGTCTCCGGATACGCCCAGGTTCGACAGGATCATCCGGCTCAGATCAGGTTCATCCGCTGGGCAGCTTCGGTCAATTCACCCCGGAAATCGGGATGGGCGACGCTAATCAGCGCCTGCGCCCGCTGCCGGGCGGTCCTGCCGCGTAACTTGGCGACGCCGAACTCGGTGACCACATGGTCGACGTCGTTCTTGCTGGTGGTCACCACCGCACCCGGTTGCAGGATCGGGACGATGCGCGAGATGTTTCCCCGCTTGGCGGTGGCGGGGGTGGTGACGAACCCCTGTCCCCCCTTAGAACGGTTGGCGCCCTTGAAGAAATCGGCCTGGCCGCCAGTTCCACTCCACTGCTTGGAGCCCATCGACTCTGAGCAACACTGGCCGAGCAGATCGACCTCGATGGTGGCGTTGATGGCAACCATCTTGTCGTGCTGACCGATGATATAGGGGGCATTGGTGTAATCGACCGGGTGCATCTCGAGCATCGGGTTGTTGTGCATGAATTCGTAGAGTCGTCCGGTGCCCCAGGCGAAGGTGCCGAGCTACTTGCCGCGATTGATTGTTTTTAGTGAGTTATTCACCGCACCGCATTCGACCAGATCCATAATCCCTTCTGTGACCATCTCGGTATGCACGCCAAGATCGCGCTTGCCCTTCAGCGCCTGACAGACGGCGTTAGGGACGCCACCGTAGCCGACCTGCAGGGTTGAACCATCTTCGATTCAGCTACGTAGCCGCCGATGATCTTGTCCTCCTCGGTCAGCGCCGGAATCGATAGCCGTGGCGGCCGCCTCTGCACTGACCAGTTTCTCTTGATACATACTCTGCCACTTGGACATTGTTGCCTCCTTCAAATCTGGCTTAAAAAACTTAGTCACGGGTGAGGGCGACGCCGATCACGACCCGCTGGACCTCGTTGGTCCCTTCGTAGATCTGGGTGATCTTGGCGTCGCGCATCATCCGCTCGACCGGGAAGTCGCGGGTAAAGCCGTAGCCGCCGAAGACCTGAACCGCCTCGGTGGTCACCCGCATCGCCACATCCGAGGCATACATCTTGGCCATCGCCGAGTCCTTGCCGTAGGCCTGGCCGGCGCTCGCCTTGTAGGCGGCCTGGTAGACCAGCAGGCGCGCGGCCTCGATCTCGGTCGCCATGTCGGCCAGCTTGAACTGGATCGCCTGGAAACTGGAGATCGGCTGATCGAACTGCTTGCGTTCCTTGGCGTAGGCGAGCGCCGCCTCGAAGGCCCCCTGCGCGATGCCTAACGCCTGGGCGGCGATACCGATCCGCCCGCCGTCGAGGGTCTTCATCGCGACCTTGAAGCCGCTGCCTTCCTCTCCGAGCAGGTTGGCGGCTGGAATCCGGCAGTTGTCGAACACAAACTCACACGTCGGCGAAGAACGGATGCCGAGCTTTCGCTCTTTCTTGCCGAAGCTGAAACCAGGGGTGTCTTTTTCGACAATAAATGCGCTGATACCGTGATGCTTCTGGGCGTTTTTGTCGGTCCGCGCAAAGACGATATTGATCTCGGCTTCACCACCGTTGGTACAGAAAATCTTGGTACCGTTCAAGACCCAGTCCTCGCCGTCGCGCTCCGCGGTGGTCTTGGTGCCACCGGCATCCGAGCCTGCCGCGGTCTCGGTCAGGGCGAAGGCCCCCAGCTTGGTCCCTTCGGCCAGCGGAGTCAGGAATTGCTGCTTCTGCTCCTCGCTGCCGAACAGGTAGATCGGGTTGGCCCCGAGGGAGAGATGCGCCGAGAGGGTCACCCCGGTCGAGGCGCAGACCCGTGAGAGTTCTTCGACGGCGATGGCATAACTGATGTAATCGGCGCCGGCGCCCCCGTATTCCTCGGGGAAGACGATCCCGGCCAGGCCGAGTTCGCCGAGCTTGTCGAACATCAGGCTACGGTCGAAGCTTTCTGACTCATCACGCTCGGCGGCACTGGGTTTGATCTCCTTCTCGGCAAACTCGCGGACTGTCTGGCGGATCAATTTCTGCTCTTCATTCAGTTCAAAAATCATTAGGTTGTTCCTCCTGTTATTGGATTCAAGCTGAAGTTTTTCAGCTGAAACTGCGCAAAATATCCCGCGCGATGATCAGCCGTTGGATTTCACTGGTCCCTTCGTAGATGCTGGTGATGCGCGCATCTCGCGCATAGCGCTCAACCGGGAAATCGCGGGTGTAGCCGTAACCACCGTGAATCTGGAGCGCCTCGTAGCAGGCGCGGTTGGCGCTCTCGGTCGCGAACAGCTTGGCCATCGAGGCCGCGCGGGCAAAGCTGCGGCCCTGCTCCTTCTGGAAAGCGGCGTTCATCAGCAGGAGCCGGGCCGCTTCCAGTTCGGTAAAGGCATCGGCGATCTTCCACTGGGTCGCTTGAAAATCGGCCAGGGCCTTGCCGAACTGCTTGCGTTCCAGAGCGTAGGCGGTGGCCGAGTCGATCGCAGCCAGACCGACCCCCAGCGCCAGCGAGCCGATGCCGATGCGTCCGCCCGCCAGTTCGCTGACCGCGACCCGGAAGCCGTCATTCAGTTTGCCCATCAGCGCCGACTGCGGTATCCGGCAATCGCTGAAGATCAGCTCGTTGGTGGCAGAGGCATGTTGACCCATCTTCTCTTCTTTTTTACCGATAGAGAGGCCCGGAGCATCCTGCTCGATCAGAAAGCAGCTGATCCCTTTGCCTTTGGGGGCCTCCTTGTCGGTTACCGCCCAGACCACAAAGACTCCGGCGTAGGGTGCGCTGGTGATGAAGATCTTGCTGCCGTTCAAGACCCAGTCATTGCCGTCGCGCACCGCGCTGGTGAGCATGCCGGCCGGGTCTGAACCGGCGCCGACTTCAGTCAGGGCGAAGGCTCCGGCCAGATATTCCCCCGAGCAGATGCGTGGGATGTACTGCTGGCATTGTTCCTCGTTGCCGACGGTCTGGATCACTTCGCAGACCATGTTGTTGACCGACAGGGTGACCGCCGTCGAGGCACAGGCGCGGGCGATTTCAGTCAGGGCGACAGAGAAGGCGACCACGCCGGCCTCAGTGCCGCCGTACTCTTCGCGCACATTCAGCCCCATGAAGCCGAGTTCGGCCAGTTTCAACAGATTGTCGAAAAAGGGCTGCTGCTCACCGCCCTGATCAAGCTGTGCGGCGACCGGTGCCAGCTCTGCTACGGCGAATTCTCGCGCGGTCTGTTGGATAAGTTTTTGTTCCTCGTTCAGATCAAGATTCATATTTGGCTCCGCTGGCGGCAGAAGCCGCGGTGAACGACCAAAT
>JAAXQE010000079.1 GCA_012974425.1 Geopsychrobacter sp. | reverse complement strand
TTCCTGGGGGCAGGATATTCTGCGGATAAACTCCTGCGCTAAGCCGCAAAAAAAATCTGCGGCGCTTGAGATCCGACTGACGGGCGGTTTAACGGCGTGGAGAATCGTCTCAACGGGATTCGTACACCCACAGAATCTCCCTTACGGGTTGATTTCTAAGTGTCTATATTCGTGAGAATAATTGCTGCGGATTGGATCGCGCCAGTGAACACCCTGAGGGGCAGGCTCAAGAGCGGGATCCGCGTAACTCAGCGTGCGTCCTCTCCCGGTTCAAATCAAAAAAGCCCCGACAGCAGAGCCAGTCGGGGCTTTTGATTGGTGGGGATCTCGGCTATCTAGAGGAGCGCAGTTCGCAACCCGGCAAGCCCGACCCGCTTATTCTGGGTTCCAGAACAAGGGCGGACCCTTAGTGCAGTCTTTCGCTCAACTTGACCAGAATCTCTTTACGGTCCTTGAGAAACTCACGATAATCGTGTGAATCGGTATGGGCAATTTCATCATGCAATCTGCTAAGACTCAATTTCAGGGTATCCGCCAAGACCTGTTCTTCCATTTCAGTCAGCTCTAGCCTCATCATTTCGACCCCCTTTCGTCAGACATTGCTTGCACCTGTCTCCATTCTAACCCAAATCGGTGCCGCTACAATAGCCAGCCATCTACCGAATCGATGTTAGCCCCTGCTTATCTTCCCGGAGATTATCGGATTTATCGGGCACCAGATGATGCCAACAGCCTCTTAGCTCCGCGACCACCAGAAGAGTCCGGCCACAACATCGAAATGGTGGCATAGCCCCAGCCGTGGTGGAAGAAAAACTTAGCTTACTGTCCCTAAATAGTCGACCACTACAAACCGACTCTGCTCGCAGGTTTGCCGCCCCCTCCCCCTGTCTTACGCAGATGATTAAGTTGTATGATGTAGGGAAAGCGAGGAGGTGCAATTATGCTCAACAACAAACTGCGTGGCACCTGGGACCAGGTGAAGGGGATCAGTCAAGAGTTCTGGGGAGAAGTAATCGGTGACGGGCATCATTTCAGCGCTGGTCTACGCCAACGCAAGATTGGCAAACTGGAAGCCGAGCGTGACATGAGCCAGGCCGAAGCGGCCAAGCGAGTCGACCAGCAGAAGCATTGATGGCGGCTTAAGCGTGCTCGCTACCATGCAGGAGCACTGCGGTAGCGCAAACCAGAGACGACAGCGCTGCCATATCAACCATATTAACCGGCGGTCGCGGCGAAATCTGTGGCGGCCTCGGAGCCTGGCGTGCCGAAAAAGCAACTTCCCTTGCGACCTCTGTTGCCAGCCTTCGGCACCCCAAACAAGGAGTCTGTCATGCTAGCCAGGAATATCAGGCAGTATCTGGATCGTCAGCATGCCCCATACACCACTATCAGCCACAAACCAGGTTACACCGCCAAGGAGATTGCCGACGCCGCCCAAGTGCCGGGAAAAGACCTGGCCAAAACAGTCATGATCAAGCTCGATGGGAAGATGGCCATGGCCGTCCTGCCCGCAGCATACCAGATCGACTTCCGCCAGCTTAAAGAGGTCACCGGGGCAAGCCAGGTCGAACTGGCGCGTGAGTATGAATTCAAGGGTCTCTTCCCCGATTATGAAATCGGTGCCATGCCCCCCTTTGGCAACCTCCATGGTCTCGATGTCTATGTTGCGGAGAGTCTCGCCGAAGATCTAGAGATTGCCTTTAGCGCTGGCACCCATACCGATCTGGTCAAGATGTCTTATGCAACCTTTGCCCAACTGGTCAACCCTAAGGTGTTGAGGTTCTCGACCCGGCATTAGGTCAGCGCGAGGAAATAGAATCAGACGGGGCTGGAGCCAGCGAGACTGATGGTATTCCGGCGCCCTTTATGCTGCTGCTAGCCGGGGAGCTCAAGATATCAGCGCTAGGGATGCGGCTCTGATAAACTCCGTGAGTCCTTGCATCCTCCAGAATCCTGATATGATGTTGACTTAGGAGGAGGGCGCGGAGGTGGAGCAATGCGAATTCAGTGCGAATCTATAGCTGCGATCCTCATCCTCTTATTCCTCTGCATTCCCCTTGCAAAAACCACCGCAGCAGCCGCTGCTGAGCGGGCCGCTGAGCGCCATGTCATGGTCAGGGAGCAGATCGCCGCGCGCGGCGTGAAAGACCCGGCCACCCTGAAGGCGCTGAAGCAGGTCCCGCGCCACCTGTTCGTGCCTGCTTCCCAGTCCGGCTATGCCTATGAAGACCGTCCGCTGCCGATCGGCCATGGGCAGACCATTTCGCAACCCTTCATCGTCGCCTACATGACCGAGATCATCCACCCCGGCCCGGGCAGGAAGATCCTTGAGATCGGCACCGGCTCAGGCTACCAGGCGGCGGTGCTGGCTGCCACAGGCGCGCAGGTCTTCACGATCGAAATCATCCCGCAACTGGCGGCCGCGGCCGCGGCCCGTTTGCAGCGACTCGGCTACCGTAACCTGGTATCCAAGGCCGCCGACGGCTATTATGGCTGGGCCGAGCATGCCCCGTTCGACGCCATCGTTGTTACCGCTGCCGCCGAGTTCGTGCCGCCACCGCTGATCGAGCAGCTGGCCGAGGACGGCTTGATGGTGATCCCGGTCGGCACCCCTTACCTCGTGCAAAGCCTGTTGCTGGTCCAGCGGCGCGGCGACACCCTCAGCTCCACCAACCTGATGCCGGTGCGCTTCGTTCCCTTCCGGAGAGCCGAATGAACAAGGCTGCGTTCTGCAACCGGCGGCACCTGGCGCTGATTCTGGTCTCTGCTGCCCTGCTCGCCTTTCAGATTGCCCTGCTGCAGCTGCTGGCAACCAGCCAGTGGCATCATTTCGCCTACTTCGTCATCTCGGTCGCCATGCTCGGCTTCGGTGCCGCCGGCAGCCTGCTTTCGCTGGCCCGCGACTGGCTGCTGGCCCGGCAGGAGCAGCTGCTGCCGCTGCTGCTTTGTGGTTGCGCGCTAACCCTTGTGGCCCCGCTGGGGATGGCGCAGCTGCTGTTCGGCGGCTTCGATTCCCTCTTACTCTTTGTCGCCGCCAGCGAAGCGTTGCGTCTGGTGGCCGTCGCCCTGTTGCTGATGCTGCCCTTTGCCCTCGGCGCCCTGGCGATCGGCCTGGTCTTCGTGGCCGAAACGGAACGGATCGGCAGCTACTACTGCGCCAATCTGCTCGGCTCGGGACTCGGCAGCATTCTCGGCCTGGCCGGTCTGGCTTGGTTGTTGCCGCAGCGCTTGTCCCCGCTTTTTGCCCTGCTGGTGCTGGCAGCTGCGGCCCTGCTCCTGCCACGCCAGCGCCGCTTACTGCAGGCGGCCCTGTTCGGCGGGCTGCTGCTGGTCGGATTCGTACTGTTTCAGCCGCCCTCACCGCTGCTCTCGCAGTACAAGGATTTACGCCGGGCGCTCGACCTGCCGGCGGCAAAAACCCTGGCCCAGCGCCCAGCGGCCACCGGGCAGATCCAGGTGGTACAGGCGCCGGCTTTGCGCAGCGCCGCCGGGATCAGCCTCAACTGGCGCGGAGAGCTGCCGAGCAGACCGGCGGTCTTTGTCAACGGCGATCTCTTCGGTGCCCTGCCGCCCGGGACGATGGAGAATAACCCGCGCGATGCGGCTACCTTCGCCCTCCCCTATGCCCTGCACACCCCGCACAGGGTCCTGGTGCTGAATGCCGCGACCGGGCTGGACCTGGCCCAGGCCCTCGGCAGGGGGGCTGTAGCGGTGACCGCTGTCGAACCGCAGAGAGCGGTCACCGCTACCCTGCGCGACATCGCCCCGCACAGCTTCGGGGCGCTGCTCGACGATCCCCGGGTCAACTGGCAGAGCATGGCGGCTCGCACCTGGCTGGCCCGAGACCGCGACTCCTATGACCTGGTCATTCTGCCAACCCTCGGCAGCTTCGGCGGCAGTGCCGGACTCTTCGCCCTGCAGGAACAGCCGCTCTTGACCCGCGAGGCCTTGCAGCAGACCTGGCAGCGCCTGCAACCAGAGGGGATGCTGGCGATGAGCGTCTGGCTCGATTACCCGTTGCGCGCACCGCTCCGCCTGCTCGCGACCCTGGTTGAAACCCTACATGAGGAGGGGATCGCCGCTCCGGCTGAGCGGATCATCGCCGTGCGCGGCTGGGGAACCCTGACCTTCTGTGTGTTGCGCTCCGCACCGGATGCGGCGCTGCTGGCCAGGGCGCGCCAGTTTGCCGCCCGCTGGGGTTTCGACCCGCTCCTGCTGCCGGACCTTGGGCCGGCCGAACGCCAGCGTTTCCACCGCCTGCAGGATGATGCGCTGCTTGAACTCTTCGACATCCTGCTGGGATCAAGTCGCTCAGAGCTCTACCGTGATTACCCGTTCCGCATCGCGCCGGTCAGCGATGACCGGCCGTTCTTCGCCCAGTTCTTACGCTGGGGCAGTCTGCCGGAGCTGATCAGCCTCTACGGCCAGCGTAGCCTGCCGTTTCTCGAGCTCGGCCTGCTGGTCGCCGCCCTGGCGGCACTGGTACTCTCTCTGCTGGCCGGGCTGCTGATCCTGCTGCCGCTGCTGCGCCTGCCGGGCGGCGGGGGACGCCGGCTGACCCTGCTCTATTTCGGCGGGCTCGGAATCGGCTACATGTGGGTCGAGCTGGCACTGATTCACCGCTTCGTGCTCTATCTCGGCCAGCCGGTCTATGCCGCGGCGCTGGTCGTCGGCGTGCTCCTGGTCGGTTCAGGCATCGGCAGTGCGCTCTCCGGTCGATTGGATGGGCGCAGGATCGGCCGCTGGTCCGGTTCTGTCGCCTGCGCCCTCGTCCTGTTGGCCCTGCTGCTCGGACCGCTACTGCAGGCGACCCTGCAGCTTCCCCTTGGGTTGCGGGTTGGCGTGGCCGTGCTGCTGCTGACGCCGCTGGCGATGCTGATGGGCACGCCCTTCCCCCTCGGTCTGCGCCGACTCGGTCAATTGCGCCCGCAGGAGGTGGCCTGGGCCTGGGGGATCAACGGCTGCATGTCGGTGGTGAGTGCAGCGCTTGCAACCCTGGTGGCGGTCGAGGTCGGCTTCAGTCTGTTGCTGCTCTTCTCTGCCGTCGCCTACCTGTTGCCGGCGGGGGTCCGGTTGGAAGAGCGGGTGCAATCTCAGCCCCATGGGCGTATAATCTAGATAGAGGGGGGAAGCGTTCGGATGGAAGGAGGCAGTCTATCGAAACAGAAATAGATCATAGCAAAGCATGTTCGAAGAGCTGGTGGCTGCAAGTCACCGGAGATGCCTGTGAAAAGGAAAATTACATAGGATAGAAAAGAAGGCCCGGGCAATAAGCGACGGGCCTTACACGTTGCACAGAGGAAAGTGGCAAACCCGCGCCAATTCAAGTTTATTGCAGCCCCTCCCCGCTCCCTCCGCGCAGTTCCGCTAAACTTGATAGAAACCTGAAAAAGTGCAACGGCACGGGCCCCTTGAATTGGAGGAGTAGACGATGCTGATCATCGGCGTTGATACCGGCGGCACCTTTACCGACTTCATCTGGCAGGATGGGGACAAGCAAGGGGAGTACAAACTGCTCTCCACCCCGCAGAATCCAGCCGCAGCCGTACTGACTGGCCTGCGGCATATCGCCGGCAATAAGTCCTATCGGCTGGTTCATGGCTCAACCGTGGCGACCAATGCCCTGCTCGAAAAAGATGGCGCCAGAACCGCGCTGATCACCAACCGCGGCTTTGAAGACCTGATCGAGATTGGCCGTCAGGACCGACCCGAACTCTACCAGCTGCAGGTGGTTAAGCATCCGCCGCTGGTTCCGGCTGAATTTCGCTACGGCCTGCCCGGCCGCGTCGCGCAGAGCGGCGAGATTATTGAGGAGCTCGATGAAACAGCGCTCGGCCCACTGCTGGACGAGCTTGAAGGCGCAAACATTGAATCTATCGCGGTGTCTCTGCTCTTCTCATTCAGCAATCCAAAGCATGAACTATTAATCGGCAAGCATCTGGAATGCCTAGGTTTGCCAGTATCGCTCTCGCATCAGACCCTGGCTGAATTTCGAGAATATGAACGCACCTCGACCACCCTGATCAATGCCTACGTGGCACCACGCATGGAGCGCTATCTGGCTGAGCTCGAAGCTGAAGTCGCTCCCAACCGTTTCCGCATCATGCAGTCGAACGGCGGCTCGATCTCGGCCCAGACTGCGCGCCGCGAGTCTGTGCGCACTATCCTTTCGGGCCCGGCCGGCGGTGCGCTTGGGGCGGCGACCATCGGGCGCCAGAGTGGCCAGCACAAACTGATCAGCTTCGATATGGGCGGCACCTCCACCGATGTCAGTCTGATCGATGGCGAACTGCCGCTGACTACCGAATCGACCATCGCCGGCTACCCGGTCAAGGTGCCGATGATCGATATCCATACCGTAGGGGCCGGCGGCGGCTCGATCGCGCGTCTCGACCGCGGCGGTTCGCTGCAGGTCGGCCCGCAGAGTGCTGGCGCCGAGCCCGGCCCGATCTGCTTTGGCAGGGGCCGCGAGCTGACCGTCACCGATGCCAACCTTTTCTTGGGGCGCCTGATTCCCGACCAGTTTCTCGGCGGCGCCATGACCCTGGAGCCCGCTAAGGTCGGGCAGAGCATGCGGATTCTTGCCGCCGAAATGGAGCTCGACCCGGCCGAACTGGCCGAAGGGATTCTGGCGGTGGCCAATACCACCATGGAACGAGCGATCAAGAAGATCTCGGTCGAGAAAGGCTTCGATCCGCGCGAATTCTGTCTCTTCTCCTTCGGCGGGGCCGGCGGCATGCATGCGGCTGACCTGGCCCGCCTGCTGCAGATCCCTAAGGTGATGATCCCCACCGCGCCGGGCATCCTCTCGGCCTGCGGCATGCTGTTCGCCGATGTCATCAAGGACTATTCCCAGACGGTAATGCTCGGCCAGGAGCAGCTAAGTCCAGCCAGGCTGAAGAGCCTGTTGCAGCCGCTGGAACGCCAGGCAGAGATCGACCTGCAACGCGAAGGGGTGCCGCAGAAGCGGATCGAACTCCAGCCCTTACTCGATATGCGCTACTGCGGGCAGTCCTTCGAGCTAATGATCCCGCTGAGTGCTGAGTTCATCGCCAGTTTCCATCAAAAACATGCCCAGGTCTACGGCTACAGTAATCCACACAAACCGCTTGAGGTCGTTAACCTGCGCTTGCGCGCCTTCGGCCGTCCGCCGCGTCGGGCAGCGCAGCAGCAGCCCGCCTGCGGCCCTGTCCCCGAGCAACAGGCGCAACTCGGTACAAGCTCAGCGGTCTTCAGCGGGCAAGCGTGCGAAACCGCCATCTTCGCGCGCAACAGACTGGCCACCGGCAATCAGATTCAGGGTCCGGCCATTCTGGTCGAATACAGTTCGACCATTGTCCTGCCGCCTGACTGCCGAGCCGAGGTTGATCCCTATGGTCATCTGCTGATCGAGCTGCAAGGAGTCGAATCATGAAAGTCAATCCGATCCTGCTGCAGGTCTTTCGCAACCGCTTCGTCGCCATCGCCGAAGAGATGGGGGTCTGCCTCGGCCGGACCGCCTTTTCGCCCAATATCAAGGAGCGGCGTGATTATTCCTGCGCCCTGTTCGACGCTAGAGGCGACATGATTGCCCAGGCCGCACATATCCCGGTGCATCTCGGCTCGATGCCGCTGTCGGTCAAGGCCGCGATTGCCGCGGTGCCGATGGTCGCCGGTGACATGGTAATGCTCAACGACCCATTCTGCGGCGGCACCCACCTGCCCGATATCACCCTGGTCGCGCCGGTCTACCTCGAAGCATCCGACCAGCCGGCTTTTTTTGTGGCCAACCGCGCCCATCATTCCGATGTCGGCGGTATGACCCCCGGTTCGATGCCGGTCTCAACCAGCATCTTCCAGGAAGGGTTGATCATTCCGCCGACCAAGCTGGTGGAACAGGGCGAGATTGACCACAAATTCTTTGATTTCCTGTTGCGCAATGTGCGCACCCCGCAGGAACGCGAAGGGGATTTTGCTGCCCAGATCATGGCGAACCTGACCGGCGTCGACCGCTGCGGACAGCTGATCGCTAAATATGGCCAGCAGCAGGTCGATCTCTACGCCGCACAGCTCAATGATTATGCCGAGCGGATGATGCGCCAGACCATCGCCGCAATTCCAGACGGCCGTTATCGCTTCGAGGACTCTCTCGATTCAGATGGATTTTCCGCCCAGGAGGTGCCGCTCAAGCTGTGCCTGGAGATCAACCAGGATCAGGCCCATCTCGATTTCAGCGACTGTGCCGACCAGGTGACCGGCAGTGTCAACGCGGTCTATGCCATCACCCTCTCGGCGGTGCTCTATTGCTTCCGCTGCCTGATCGAGGAAGATGTGCCGACCAACGCCGGTATCGCCCGCCCGCTAAGGATCACCACCAGACCGGGGAGCGTCGTCGATGCGCGTTTTCCGGCCGCGGTCGCCGGCGGCAACGTCGAAACCAGCCAGCGCATCGTCGACCTGGTGCTCGGCGCACTGGCCAAGGCGATCCCGGCAAGAATCCCCGCCGCCAGCCAGGGCAGCATGAACAACACCAGCATCGGCGGTCTCGATCCGCGCAGCGGCCAACCCTTTAGTTATTACGAAACCCTGGGCGGGGGTTGCGGGGCCGGTGCGCGCCTGGATGGTGCCAGCGCCGTCCACTCGCACATGACCAATACCCTCAACACTCCGGTCGAGGCCTTGGAATACGCCTACCCCTTCAGGGTCACCAAATACAGCGTGCGCCATGCTTCCGGCGGCGCGGGGAGACAGTGCGGCGGCGACGGGCTGATCCGTGAGATTGAACTGCTCGCCGAGGCCGAGGTCACCGTCCTTTCCGAACGGCGCAGCACGGCGCCCTACGGTCTACAGGGTGGCGAGAGCGGCAAGTTGGGACTGAACCAGATCATCCGCCAAGGGCAGAGGGTACTCCTGCCCGGCAAGTTCACCACCCGCCTCAAACCGGGGGACCGGCTACGCATTGAAACCCCCGGCGGCGGGGGTTGGGGGGAGAAAGAAACATAAACGCTCCGCTAAAGCATAGGAAGCTCAGGGCGAAGGACAGGCAGTCAGAGCGGCCGTTTGGCCTTAGGCAGTCCCTGAAGCACCAGGCCGTAGGAATCGTCGATCATCGAACAGATCTCGGCTGCGGGGAGGGAGCCATCCAGGATCAAACTGTTCCAGTGGCGTTTGTTCATATGGTAACCGGGCTGAATCGCCGCGTAGATCTCGCGCAGGATCTCAGCCTTGGCCGGGTCGCACTTCAGGTTCAGGCGCAGCGGGTCTTCGTTGGTGCTGAGCAGGGCGAACATCTTGCCGCCGACCTTGACCACCAGGGTGACAGAGTCAAAGGGGAATTCTTCGACTGCACCGGGTTTCGCGAGCAGGTAGGATCGTAAACTGTCCAAATTCATTGTTTAGGCTCTCCGCTCGTTCTGGGACTCGCAGAACTTGATAATCAAATGGGGAGACGCGACCCGCTATAACCCTGGCATTGTTAGCGCGAACCAGGCCCACCCGGTTGCCAGCGCATTGCCGAACAGGCGCTGATGCTCGGAGCAGAAAACCTGGCCATTGAAACGTCCGGCATTTGCGCGGCAGAAATCACGCGCTTTCTCGCTTATTATTTCTCCGCAGAGAGCGCAGGTCCGCTGATCCTGGTCATCCATGGATAAACCTTCCTCACTTGCCTCCTTTCAGCGCCTTCAGCCGCTCCTGGGCAGTCTTTGCGTTTGGCGAGTCTGGATATTTACTGACTACCTCTTCGTACAGTTGTATCGCATGTTCATGGTTGTTTTGCAGTTCCTCGAACTGGGCTATTTCGAGCTGCTCCTTCCCCTGCCCACCGGAACAGGCACTCAAGGCAGTGCAACAAACGACCAACAGGATCAAGACGTATTTTTTCATAGTATCCTCTTTGCTATCATTTATTTGGAGGGCGTTGAGATGCGACCACTATGAGGACTAATATCCGAAAGTCAAGCCTGAACCCGTAGTTCTGTCCCCATACCTCCTGCACCACTCACTTCCGGCCAGCGGCATAATCCGCATATTGGTCGATATAATAATCGGTCGGTTCACTCCCCAGCTTGACCGCATCCCGCCCCTGCATCGTTTCGATCCAGTCTCGCAGCGCGTTTAAATGGTCAGGAATCCGCAAGCCTCGGTAGTGCTCCAGCACCGCCCAGCGCTCGAACCAGGGATAAAGGGCGATATCGCTCAGGCCGACCTGCCAACCGAACCAATAGGGCCCCTCCCCTGTGCGACGTTTTAACTCATCATCCAGCACCGCCAGCACCCGGCAGAGTTCAGCAGCAACAGCGCCCTGCTCCTCTGCCTGTTGCGCCTTCAGCAAGCGGTAGAACAGCGGCACAAAGCTCGACCCGGCATAGTCGATCCAAAGTCTGGCCTCGGCACGCTGCTGCGCGTTTGCAGGCAGTAGCGCTGATTCTGCACAACATTCGTTGATGTACTCATTGATGATCAACGACTCACGCAACCTGAAATCCCCCTGCCGCAGCGCTGGCACCGCGCCCGCAGGGTTGACCTGAGGGTACCAGTCCGGCTTGTTGCGCAGGTCGATTTCGATCAAGGTAAACGGGAGGTTCTTCTCCATCAGCGCCAAACGGCTCCGATGAGCAAAAGGACAGACCCGCGCGCTGAACAGTTCGATCTTTTCCATAAAAACTCCTAAACAACGAAAACCCCTGAGTTCAGCCTAGCAGATTATCGCCACGGCAACCATGCTGCCCCGCGGCCTTCCGCTTATTTATCCCGAACGACATTATTGAGGTTTCAAGTACAGCCAACAGCGATAATTACGGGAAAGCAATAGCATAACTCCAAATCTCACGTTCTCTAGGAGGCTGTCGGACTCATGTCGAGGAGAGGCAGGAAGTTTCACATCTGCATACAGGTATTATGGTCGAGAGTGAAGCGACGACCCTGGTTACTCCCTTGTCGGGCCTTCGGGTTGGAGACGATCTGGGTCTGTTTGTGTGGATGGCTCGCGCTTCACCCGTCGGTCAGTCCTCATCGACCGAATTTTGTTAGATCAAAAAGAGCGCCGCATGGCGGTGAGTTTGCAAGGCGCGCTATAATTGATTCTGAGACAAGCCGATAGAATCTTAAGCGAAAGGGATTTGGGTCATGCTAAGCAAATCGATGGTGGGAAAATTGAATAATCAGATTGACCTGGAAAGTTTCTCTTCGAACCTGTACCTGCAGATGAGCGCCTGGGCGGGAACCAAGGGTCTGGAGGGCTGCGCAGCTTTTTTACGCGCCCAGGCCAAAGAAGAACTCGCCCATATGCACCGCCTCTTCAAATATGTCCAGGAAACCGGCTCTTTACCGGTTGTAGGCTCGATCGAGGCGCCACCGACCGAGTTCAACTCGATCAGTGACCTGTTTCAGCAGGTCCTCAATCACGAAAAAAAAATTACCGGTAAGATCAACGAACTGATGGATAGCGCCCAGCAGGAGAATGACCATTCGACAGTGCATTTCCTGCAGTGGTATGTATCCGAGCAACACGAGGAAGAGCACAGCATCCAGCAGGTTCTCGACAAGATCCACAATATCGGTGAGAGTGGCAGCGGCGTCTACTTCATCGATCGGGCGATCGGCGGGATGTTGCGCAAACGCTAAGCAAACCACAGAGAGCGAAGCTGATTTCGGCTATGCATGGCGCTGAGCGACCCTCCCCCTTTCGGCTCCTTTCGTCCTCTTCAGCTGCTTCTGAGCGGTCTTTGCGTTCCTTTTAGGGCGGGAGATTCAATACCTGTAATCCTTTGTGGATGGGTAATCCTCCCAAGACCACCCCATAACCAACTGCGACAACAGGCTGTCTGTCGCGAGCCATGCTCAAGATCAGCAAAGAGGGGAAGCTCATGGCTTCCCCCGTTGTAAAGCTACCTGACTGTTATGGCTACATGACCGAACCGGTAAACAGCCAGTCATTCGCCTTGACACTGGCGTGGCAATTGATGCAACCACCGACCTTGCCTTCCTTCATGATCTTGCCATCCGGAGCATACTTCAGCCAGAACCAATCGCCGCCATCAGGGCTGTAGCCAGATTTTTTGTACATCACGGTAATCGCCGCAAGTTTCTTGGCCGGGCTGTAGTTTTCTTTTACGATCATCGCACCTTCCGGGATTGAACCGCTTTTATTCTTGATCGCGTTATAGGCGCCCTTGGAGACATAGGTCGTTAAAAAAGCGCCGTGCGGTTTTTTCCCGGGGTAGAGTTTACCCTTGCCGGGCCAGAGCTGCCACTGCTGATAGGGATCAGTTTTATTGAGGTAGGAGATCACAGCATCTCCCTGAGCCATAGGCGACATTTTGGCAACGCAGGCTGCCAGCAGACCGATCATCAGAATAACGCAACATACCACTAAGCCTTTTTTCATCCTGAAACCTCCTCCTTGATCGAGTTGTTTGTCTCTGCGGGTTAATCAGGGCAGTCCCAAGTTCCACAACCCTGTCAACCTGGCCCTGATCCTAACCAAACAGCCGTTTATCGGGGATCAATTCATAAGCTATCAGGGATGGACCACTTTGCAAGCAGGGTCTATTTGTTGGCCTATCGCAAAGAGTATTGGGCCGCGTCTCCACTTTTCAAAAATGAAATGCTAAGATGCGACCCCTGCATGTCCCACCCCATTGAGAACCTTGAGTACCTGAAACCCCAGAGTACAAATAATTGATTCCAAATAAAAACTAAAAGGGCGACCCCTCACTGGATCACCCTTTTGGAATACGCTGGAGAGGCAGCCCCCGCGATCTTGTTATCAGGTTATTTGTTGAGTGCTAAGGCCCGACCCTCTAGGCTCATTCTCCTGAAACTTGCTGCGGCAGGTATCCAGTCTGGCCACGACATCTCCGCCCCACGCGCGAGTCTATCCAACACCCCACGCAGATTTGCTAACTGTTTTCTGGTTTATTCTCTTGCCTTCATGGCGCAACATCGAATAGAACCTTCAGTCCCCTGCGCTTACCGAGAGCGGCATGACGAAAATAGTTAACAAGGCAGGACCTTTCAAGGAGCATGGCATTGCAGATCGTATTCGGAATCGACTTCGGCACCACCAATTCAGCGCTCTCGGTCTACCGCAATGGCGCGGTTGAGGTGGTTGCTGTTGATGACATCAATCAGGCCGGCAACCTGATGCGCTCGGTGCTCTATTTCAGCGAGGAGAATGAGATCTTTGCCGGCAACCAGGCGATCAGCAAATATGTCGAAGATGGGGCCGCTGGTCGCTTCATGCAGTCGATCAAGACCTTTCTGCCGAGCGCCAGTTTTCAGGGCACCGAGATTTTCGGCAAACGCTACGCGATCGATGACCTGGTGGCGATTATTCTCAAGAAATTAAAGGCCCGCGGCGAGGCCCATGTCGGCTGCAGGGTTGAGAGTGTCGTCTTGGGGCGGCCGGTCGTCTTTTCGAGCGATGCGAAAAAGGATGCGGCGGCCGAGCAACGCCTCGCACAGGCGGCCCAAAAAGCAGGTTTCAAGAATATCTGGTTTCAGTATGAGCCGGTTGCCGCGGCGCTCGCCTATGAAGAGACCCTGCAGGCGGGACAGGAGCGGGTCGTGTTCATCGGTGATTTTGGGGGCGGCACCTCTGATTTTTCGGTGATCCGCGTCAAGGGGGGTGCCTTTAAGCGTGCCGACCGGCGCAGTGACGTGCTCTCACTGGGCGGTGTCTATGTGGCTGGCGACAAGTTTGATTCGCAGGTCATGTGGGATAAGCTTGCGCAATATTTCGGGCGCTATGCCCGCTACAAATCGATGGGCAAGGACGAATGGATTAATATCCCGGCCAGCATCACCTACACCCTCTGCCAGTGGCATCGCATCCCGCTCTTGCGCGCCCGCGCAACCAGGGAGTTTCTGCGCACAATCAAACGCACCAGCGATGACCGCGCGGCTATCGAGCATCTGGAAAACATCATAGAGGAAAATTTCGGCTTTGCCCTGTTTCGGGCCATAGAGAAGGCCAAGTGTGAGCTATCCGACACTGGCATGGCCAGGATCCGCTTCAGCGAATGCGCTATGTCGATCAACGAGGGGATTGAAAGGACCGAATTTGAGGAGCTCAATACCGAAAACTTCCGTAAGATTGCAGACTGTATCGATGAAGTTGTTGCCCAGTCCGGGCTGACGCCGGCGCAGATCGATACCGTCTCACTGACCGGCGGAACCTCAAAGATTCCCCGTATCCAGCAGCTGTTTGCCGCACGTTTCGGTCACAACAAGGCCGAAAACCGGGATGCCTTCACCAGCGTCGTGCATGGTCTGGGCTCAAGCGTTCCGCTGTTTGTCTAAGACATTTCGCGATGAAGTCGCCCATGCATGCTTCTTACTGCGGGCTATCGGGGAGAGGGTAGACAGAACAGGATATGGGAGATGGCCCTACATTCCTGCGCGTGCTCCTCTATAGTTTGCAACCATGCAAGCCTGCCCCTAATGTCCGCAAAAGGTGTCTACGATCCGTAAATCCATGATAAACTGAACGGGCTGACACGGGGTCCCAAGAGCGCCTGAGGGGAGACTATGAGCAAGGACAACGTACTGAATGTCATGGAACAAACCGAAAAGAAGCATGCCCTTTTCCTGGCCGCATGGAAACGTGGCGTCGCCTATCTCGGCCCGGAACTGTTCGGCCCAGGCTCTCCCGATACGGCTCAGGACAAGAACGAACTGCGCCCACTGCCACAGGCGGTAGAGGCCATATTCTCAGGAGAGAGTGGCGGTGAAGAGCAGTTCATGGCGGCGATGGTGAGTTTTTACGACCCGGCCTGGGGCGAGGAACTGGCGGCCCGCATCGACTGTCACAAGTCGGTTTGCGGCCTGACCTACAACCTGGACCACCAGTGTACCGAGATCCTCGGTGAACTCCTGCTGAATTATGAGGGGTGGAAAGTCGGAGAATGAGTCTATCCCCTCTCTGCCCCAGAGTCAGGCAGTCCCGGCGGTATGATAAAATGGGACGAAGGAGCGCGGATGCGGTGACGAACCCTTTTCGTCCCGTGGAAAGGAAGATCGCCATGACAGAAATCTATGAATGCGAAGTCTGTGGTGTGGTTTCGAAAATCAGTGGCAACCTGTGCCGCCCTGATCTGCAGGAGGATATCCATGACTACTGCGGCTCAACCAGAGGGCGCGCAGAGATGTGTACCGAGGTCAAGGCGACCCTGCCTATTGTTTGCGGCAACTGTGGTCGACCTGCCAAACAGGCCGACCTTGTCTGCAAGCCGTTAGTGCTCGGCTGATGCCGCTGTTTGTCGCTTAGACGCTGGTATCCGAACAGACCGCTGGCCGCGATCAGCACCGGTGTCGGCGGGTTGCATGGAATTCCGGGGACAGTATATCTAACTCTAGGCCTCGCGCTTTTTGGGGCCGGGCTTCTGTGGCCGCAAGATACG
>JAAXQE010000114.1 GCA_012974425.1 Geopsychrobacter sp. | reverse complement strand
CTAGGCAAATAGACATGTGGCGGCGGCTGGCATAGATTGGGGGTATAGGCTTGGAACACTCGCGAGGGACTATGTCAAGAATCGGTAGTTTTGCATTATTGCTGTTTCTCTGTGCCTGTGGTGGCGGCGGAGGCAATTCATCTGATATCGGACCAGGCGAATCTAATCCGGACCTGTCAGACGTTTCGCCTTACGTGCTTGCCAGTCCTCATGTCAAGGTTCTGAAAGTCTGTGCCGTCCCGCCCAGCCTGGCCAGTCTTTGCACCATGGAGACCTTGCCGCTTGTCGGCCAGGAGTTACCGGCACCGACCGTCGCCGAGGTGATGGATCGGCTGCTTGTCTCTCACCCCTGGATGGGGGAGCGCTTTGAACAGGTCCTGAGCCAACTTCCACCCGATGTGCTGACCCTGTTCAAAGGGGTGACCGCCATCGTCATCGACAGCGATATCCGCCCCTCCTTCTACTCGCGCAATACCGCCGCCATCTATCTCGATCCTGCCAATCTCTGGCTGACCAACGAAGAAAAAGCGACGATCGCGAAGAGCGACGATTTTCGTCAGGATTTCGGCGCCGCGCTGCAATTTGTCAGCCTCCGGCGCTACGTCAAGAGCAACGCCTACGCCTACAGTTTTTACGCGCTCGACGGGACGCAGACCCGCCAGCTGAGCGACATTATCTATCCGTTTTCGCGCCTGCTTTACCATGAACTGGCCCATGCCAACGATTTTCTGCCGCCGAACGTACAGCCGACCCTCGATCGACAGCTGACCCCAGCTGCGGCCTCTGTAGCCATCGAGAGCCACGCCATTGCCGGGCATCCCAACACAATCACGCCCTTGAGTAGCCCGCCGCTACTCGATCTGGCCCGGGTTCTTTTTAACGGGGTGTCTGCAACCGAGACGCAGAAAAGTTTGACCGCCGCATTGTTGGGCTCCGATTTCGCTGGTGACGTCGCCAACGACATGTACGGCTACACAAGCAGATATGAAGATAGCGCCATGCTGTTTGAAGAAGTGATGATGAAATATCATTTCGACGTCGAGCGGGATATCGCTTTTACCGACCAGCCGCTTGCCGCTGATGCCCTTTGCGACGACTATATCGTTCAATGGGGGGTCAGAAACCGACTGGGCGAACCGGCGGTCAGGTTGCGGGCGGAACTGGTAGTCGCCAACCTGCTGCCTGGTTCTGACCTGTCGGAATTTTTTGCCGGAATTCAGACCCCGACCCTTATGATCAACAACCAGGGCTGGTGCCAGAATCTGTCCCTTGCGACGGTGGTGCCACTGGGCGTGAGAGCTACGCAACTGCCAGTCAGTGTGATCCCTGCCGACCAGTTTAAAGGGGATAGGCTTTCGCCTGAATACTGAGCGGAAACCCGTACGAAAATCTAGCGGACCCAAGATTTCCTCCCTAAAGCCCCAGCGAGAAGCGCATCTGAAGGACATCAAGGCCCAGCAGTTGAGCTTGCTGCATCAGGAGACTGACGTCTACCAGCACGTCGTTGCCCGCGTCGGAAGCAAAGATATCGAAGAATTGAAACTCCAGAGAGCCCGAATCGAAATCGGCGGAGGTCAATCCGGTTGGAACAGTGTAGTCGATGAGATCGATTACGACCGGTACTCTGGCGGTGAAATCGACGAAGTTGACGGAGACGATCAGGGTCGCCGAAATGATAATCGCATCCAACGGAACAACATCACCACCGGTTAAACCATCGAGGGGAAAATTGAGGAACGCCCTGAATTCAGGACTGTTTCTGATGGCGCTATCGATGCCGAAGACAACCGTGGAGGGCCCTTGCGTGATGAAGAAGGTGCCGGCGAAAGGGTCGAACTCAATATCGCCGTCGAGTGGCTGATCGCTGAGGATCCGCGCCGAGAAGATTCCAATCATGCCGGGACTGGCGTACTCAACGTGCAACTCGGGCGCGGTGAGCGCCACCCTGGGTCGGTCATCGAGCCCCACCAGGCCTGGCCCGCTGATGACGACATGGTGATCGCTACCACCACAGCCAGCCAGCAGCAGCAAAAGAAAAACAACAATTCCGAGTAACCCGAAACTCCGCGACTCCCGTAACACCAACATGACCACCTCGCTGCTCTCCCTCCCAATTCGCCATTTGCCACCGCCGGATAAGAAGACAATGCTGTAGGCTTCGCTCTTTGTGGCCAGCTGCCGTCGGCGTTTGAAACCCTGCCCTCCTATCTTAGTATAATACTTCGCTGCCGGACACTGACAAGTCACCAATAGGCCATATGTGAAAAGCGGGTATCTTCCGAGTGCTGCCATAGCAGCCCGTACTCTGTTGAGCTTTCCTTTTGCTAACGAGATCGGGGGCCTGAAGTCTATTCCAATCCGAAGATGAGTCTGAAGGGTAGGTCTGAATCAAAAAAAGGTGTATAATTTTTCGACTGCACCTGATGTTCTCAGCCAGGGTAAAATCAGACAAGCTTAGGGGTTATGACAAGGAACCGCAGGACAAAATGTATATGGCCGTTGCGCCTTTTCGCCCTTTGTCTTTCTTTGTCTGGCTGTCTCTATGTCCCGGCTGATCCCAACTATGTTGGTCCCAAGCCCCTTCCCGCAGAAACGCTGGCCAGTTACGCATATCCAAGATATCAGGGCAGCTACACAGAAAAGATTCTCGAGCAAAAACGTCATTACACCTTGAAGCGGATCAGCTTCCCCTCAAGCCATAACATTCTGCCCCTTGAGCACGCTATCACCATCGATTATTACGCGATCGACTCCGCTGAAAAGGCCCCCGTTATCATGGTGCTGCCGATTCTTGGTGGGGGGAACGACATCGCCGCCACCTTTGCCCGCTACTTTGCCGAACATGGCTTGGCGGCAGCGGTGGTCCATCGCCAAAAAGACTATAAAAAGCCGGGATACCTCAAGAATATCGATACGACCCTGCGCCAGATTGTCTTCGATCACATGCAGGCCATTGACTGGATCGAGACCAAACCAGAGCTTGACGCAACCCGGATCGGCGTGTTCGGTGTCAGCATGGGAGGGATCAAGGGGGCGCTGATCAGCGCCCTGGACCAGCGGGTGACGGTCGGTGTCTTTGCCCTGGTGGCCGGAGATATCGCGTATATTCTCTCCCATACGAATGAGAAAAGAATCAAAAAAGAGCGCACCCGCCTCATGGCGGAGCGCCAGCTGACCCCAGAGGAATTTCAGCGGGAGCTGACGGCAAAGATCAAAACCGACCCGCTGAACTACGCGGAATATATTGATGCGCGTAAAACCTTGATGATTCTGGCCCGCTTCGACAGGGCCGTTCCTTACCGCAAAGGATGGGAGCTGCGCGAGAAGATCGGTAATCCGGCGACCATCACCCTGTTATCTGGCCACTACAGCGCAATCCTCTATATCCATTATGTGAAATATCAGGCCCGAAAATTCCTGCAGAGGCACTTGAAATGACCGACCCAAGAGGTTTCTTCCCCAGTTCGGCCCGGCCCTTACCCGAGGGGGGCATATGCAGTTACAATGGTACGAAAGGGAGGTCGGGTTTGCGCTAATAATGGAGCCTTTGAGACTGATGACAAAAACCTTGAAATTCATTATGGGTTCCCTTGTCCTGCTGCTTATCCTGCTCGCCGCGGGCTGCGGGCCGCCGCGCAACAGCCTGCCGCTCTACCAGCGTTCCATGCTCATCCAGACCCCGCAAGCGGAACGGGCTGTACTGTCCAGGGCTTCAGTTGAAGTCAGACAGATTCCCCAGTCTGAGACCCAGATCAAAGTTGTCTATCTGCACGGTACCCCATATGAAATGGGCTTCCAACACGGCACCCTGCTCCGAGCCGAGGTGCAGGCCGTGTACAATAAACTGATCGGCCTGCTCAAGCTCAAGGTCGATCAGGATATACTCGACGAGCTCTACGACCTGATGGCACCCTATATCCCCCTGGAGGAGCAGGAGGAGATGCGCGGGCTGGCGCATGGAGCCAATGTCCCCTTGCGGGTCGTCCACTGGATCCATGTTATTCCCGGGTCCTTTGAGTACGGGCAGAAGAAACGTTTTATCAAGGGGGCGGTTGCGACCAGCTGTAGTAACCTGGTGGCCTTCGATCAGGCTACGCTCAACGGCGAGCTCTATCACCTGAGGGTCCTCGACTGGGCCCGTTATTTCCACCTGCAGAGCTGGCCGGTGGTTCTGGTGCATCGTCCCGAGATCGGCCACGCATCGGTGACCTTCTCCTACGCAGGGTTTATCGGCGCGGTCACCGGGATGAATGATCAACAACTGACCTTCGGCGAAATGGGTTATGGTGACCCGCCCGGCGAAAATCTAGAAGGGATCCCTTTTGTGTTTTTGTTTCGCAAGATGATGCGCGAAGCTGATTCCATCGAAGATATCAAACAGAGTATCGAGACGGCACAGCGCACCAATTCCTATGTCTTTGTCTTCGGCGACGCCAAGCAGCAGGCTGGCTCCGCCAGGGCGAGGCTCTTCATTGCCGATCGCGGCCGGGTTTTGAGCTTTGCCGAGAA
>JAAXQE010000070.1 GCA_012974425.1 Geopsychrobacter sp. | reverse complement strand
CGTGAACACATGTTCTATATACAGAGAAAACACTGCACTCAAAGGGAGTCACCTTTTGCCACCACGCCAGAAAGAGTCATATTCGATCCAATCGGTTGACAACGCTCTGGATGTCCTAGAAGCGCTCTGCGAAGAGGGAGAAGAAGTACGCATCTCTCAACTCAGCGAGAGACTGGGCATGAACAAGACCAGTATTTTCCGCTTACTGGCGACCTTTGAAAATCGCGGCTACGTTGAAAAGGAACAAAAATCGGGGAAATACAAGCTCGGTCTATCCGCCTACGAAATGGGCCAAAAGTTTCTCTCTCGCATGGGTCTGCTGCGCAAAGCCAAGCCTGTTATCGAGCGACTCGCCAGAGAGTGCAACGAAGCCCTTTATTTAGCAGTACCGCGCGAGAATGAAATTCTGATGCTCGACATGGTTGACACCATGCAGCAGGTCAAAATCATTCCACTGGTTGGCAATCGCTATCCGATCACCGGATCTTCCGCTGGTCGAGTCATCCTGGCTCACAGCGAGCCCCATCGAGCCAACTGCACCCAAGAGGGGCTGGCGGTACTCGGGAATGAACTGGAAAAGATTCGCGAAACAGGGGGCTGCGTAGACCGAGGGATTCTCGGCGACGGGATCGCATCGCTGGCAATTCCCTTGATCGATGCCCAGGGCAACGTGCCGGGCAGCCTATGTATGGTCGGACCCGAATTTCGCCTGACCAATGAAAAAATCAACGAAATGCTACTACCCCAACTGATCGATGCAGGCGTAGTGATTTCGTCAAAACTTGGATACGTTGGACACTTTATGACCAAAGATGTTTACAGATAAAAACACTTTTATGCCATGAAAGGAGGCAGCCGGACATCTGACTGACCACCTGGCCCAGGGTACCCCCCCGGACCAAACGTATTTCGGTACAAGTTCTATTCACGGGTAATTTTTAATTAAAGAGTCAAGAGAGAGAGGAGGCATTTATGCAACATGATCACGATGCTTATTGGAAAGATGTCCTGGGGTTGATCAGAAACGTCCTGATCGTCTGGTTCGTCGTGTCTTATGGTTTTGGTATCCTGCTGGCGCCGATGCTTAACAGCATCCAACTTGGTGGCTACCCGCTGGGCTTCTGGTTCGCACAACAGGGCTCCATGTACATTTTCATCGCACTCATCTTCATTTATTCGGCGAAGATGGGAAAACTCGATGAAAAACACGGCGTTCAAGAAGATTAAGGGAGGAATACGAATATGAGTCTTCAGGCAATTACCTATCTATTTGTTGGATTGAGCTTTGCGCTCTACATCGGCATCGCTATCTACTGCCGTGCTGGCAGCACTAAAGAATTTTACGCCGCCGGCGGATCGGTTCACCCGGTCCTGAATGGTATGGCAACTGGCGCTGACTGGATGTCGGCTGCCTCCTTTATCTCGATGGCCGGCCTTATTGCCAACTTTGGCTACGGTGGCGCACTCTTCCTGATGGGCTGGACCGGTGGCTACGTTCTGCTCGCCATGCTGCTCGCCCCTTATCTGCGTAAGTTCGGCAAATTTACCGTTCCGCAGTTCTTCGGCACCCGCTACTATTCAAAAGCGGCCAGTACCGTTGGTGTTTTCTGCCTCCTGGCAGCATCACTGACCTACATCATCGGTCAGATGACCGGCGTCGGGGTTGCCTTCTCGCGCTTCCTCGGTGTTTCCAACTCGACCGGTATCTATCTCGGCATGGGTATCGTCTTCTGCTACGCCGTTTTCGGCGGCATGAAGGGGATCACCTACACCCAGGTTGCCCAGTACTGCGTTTTGATCTTGGCCTACACCGTTCCTGCGATCTTTATTTCACTGCAGCTGACCGGCAATCCGATTCCACAGCTTGGCCTTGGTTCCGATATGGCCGGCACCAGTGTCAGCCTGTTGGCCAAGCTTAACCAGATTGCGACCGACCTCGGTTTTGCCGAGTACACCACCAGCACCCGTCTCAGCACCTTGAACATGTTTGTCTATACCGTGTCGCTGATGATCGGTACCGCAGGACTGCCACACGTCATCATGCGTTTCTTCACCGTTCCCACGGTTAAGGATGCTCGCTCATCCGCTGGCTGGGCGCTGGTCTTCATCGCCATCCTCTACACCACCGCACCTGCGGTTGCGGCTATGGCAAAAATGAACCTGCACAACACCACTTTTAACTACAAAATCATGGGTAATGAGGCAGCAGGTGTTGCGATGGATCCGAATCTTGATCTGTTTGCCGCCGACGCCGGTACTGTTTACGAAACCCGTCCCGATTGGATGAAGCGCTGGGAAGTCACCGGTCTGCTGAAATTTGAAGATAAAAACGGCGATGGCCGCATCCAGTACTACAATGACAAGAACAAGAGCCCTGAGTTCCAGGCCAAGGCTGCTGCAGCCGGCTGGAAGGGCAATGAGCTAAAGGTTAATGGAGATATCATGGTTCTTGCCAACCCTGAAATCGCCCTGCTGCCTAACTGGGTAATCGCCCTGGTCGCTGCTGGTGGTCTGGCTGCTGCCCTCTCGACTGCTGCCGGTCTGCTGCTCGCGATCTCTTCGGCGATCTCGCATGACCTGCTTAAAAACAAGTTCATGCCTGACCTGAGCGAAAAGAATGAGCTGATGGCAGGTAAGATCTCCATGGCCTGTGCCATAATGGTCGCCGGTTATCTGGGGCTTAATCCTCCGGGCTTCGCGGCGGGTACCGTAGCTATCGCCTTCGGCCTGGCCGCCAGTTCGATCTTCCCGGCCCTGATGATGGGTATCTTCAGCAAGACCATGAACAAGCAGGGTGCAATTTCTGGTATGCTCGCCGGTATCGGTGTCACCATGTTCTACGTCTTTGCCCACAAAGGGATCTTCTTCATCAAGAGCACGACCTTCGTCGACTCCATTGGTGGAGCGAACTTCTTCTTCGGTATCGAGCCAAACGCCTTTGGCGCCATCGGCGCGCTCGTCAACTTTGCCGTCGCCTTCGCGGTCAAGAACATGACCGAGCCGGTTCCTGCAGAGATCGCTCAGATGGTCATCGATGTACGTATCCCCAAGGGCTCCAAGGCTGTTGATGGCGCACATTAATCCTCGATTCCAATATCGATTAGGGCTCTAATCGCCCAACCAACCCCGCCAGTCTCGACTGGCGGGGTTTTTTTTCAAAACTCTGCTTGCCCGCAACCGAAGGGATCGGGTACAAACAGAGACTATTTATCGAACACTCTGCCTACTCAAATCCGCTTCAACAGGAGACCTTGATGGTTTTTGACATCAGCACAGCCATAACCTGGATTTTATTCCTGGCCCTCTTCCCCATGACATTCATCTGGTTGCGCCGGGCCTGGAAGATCTTTATCAAAAAAGATTATGCCGAGGTCGCTCTTAAACGGGGCTCGTCCCCGCCAGACCCTAAGAAGTGGGCCCCCTATACTGGTCTGATCAACCTGGTCGCCGGCGGTATCGCACTCACCGCTATCATCGGCGCGAGCCCTATAGCCCCGCTCCCCTATGAAACCTGGAGCGCCATGGCTGGCATGACAATCTGGGGGAAAATCATTGGTGACTTTATCATCAGTCGCCAGGCACACCCCTTCAGCGAAGGGAAAAGCAAAAAACAACCCAGTAAAAACTGAGACCGGGCTACCGCCTGAAACTATTCTCATTTTTCATGTTCGATCCAAGTTTTTTTTGTTATCATTCTGGTGAAATATAGCTGCAGGGTTGCTCCGCTAGGGGTGACCTTGCTGCCTTCTCACTGACTTCGACAAAAAAGGATGCGGCATGGGACTGAGCAAAACTCTGCGCGATACCGAACCATTCAATCTATTGCCGGATGACTGTTTTTCTGAGCTCAGCCAGGTGGCAATTCTAAAAAAATTTCCTCCCCACACCCATATCCTCAACCAGCATGACCTACCGACCGGTTTTCTCTATGTCATCAGGACAGGACTGGTAGAGATCGTCGCCCTGACCCCCGGTGGTACAGAGATGGTCGTTGATTACCGCAAAGAGGGCTCCTTCTTTGGCGGAACCCCCGTATTCACCAACGAAACCTATACGGCCGGGGCACGTACGGTTAAAGAGACCGAATGTTACCTAATCCCGGCTGAGGCCTTGACTCAGGCCGCCAAAAGCTACCCCCATATCACTGAATATTTCACTCAGGCACTCTACTCGAGGGTGCGTAGTCTCTACTCAGACATGGTCAGTGATCATGGCAAAAAAGCCTCAATGCAGATGGAGGCCTACCCTTTCCAGAAACGCCTCTCAGAGATCATGTCCTCACCCGTGGAAACCTGCACATCGGCCACCCCGGTCAAGTCGGTTGCCAAGCAGATGATGGCTCACAACATCGGTGCGGTTCTGGTTTGTGACAAGAAGGATGAGGTCAAAGGGATTGTCACCGAACGGGATCTGGTTGCAAAAGTCTTAGCCAGTGAAGCTATCGACTGCAGGCATACCACCGCAGCCGATATTATGACGGCGAAACCCTACTCAATGACCCCCGAAACCTACATGTATGAAGCGACCAGTTTCATGATGGCGCACAGAATCAAGCATATGCCGATTATCGCGAACGATGAGGTTGTCGGTATCGTCTCGCAGCGCGACCTGATGCGCTATCGAAGCCAGAAATCGATGCTGCTGGTTGGAAGCATTAAAGAGGCGAAAACCATCGATGAACTGACAGTCGCCAGGGCCGAGGTTGTCAAGGTTGCCCGGGCACTGCTAAGCGAGTCACGCTCCCCTATTGAAACAATGGAGATTCTCTCCTATATCCACCACTGTATCCTGCAGCGTGGCTACGACCTCGTCCTTGAGCAGGTAAGGCAAGAGGGGGTTAACCCGCCCGATATCCGGTTCTGCTTTATCATCATGGGGAGTGGCGGCCGCAAGGAGATGCTGCTCGGCCCCGACCAGGACAACGGATTTATCTACGAAAACTATCCGAACGAAATGCATGAAGAGATCGAAAAGTTTTTCGATCTCTTCGGCGAAAGGCTGGCCGAGGCCTATGCCGGCATCGGCTACCCGCGCTGCAATGGGGGTGTCATGGGGAGCAACCCCTTCTGGCGCGGCCGCCTCAAGGACTGGGACGCACGCATCTACGACTGGATCCATGTGCCGGAGCCGAAAAAGGTCATGTATTCGACGATCTTCTTCGACTTCATGCCCCTGACCGGTGATGCCACACTCTGTCAGGACCTGCGTGATATCGTCTATAAACAGATCCGCGAGTTCCCGCTGTTCCTCTACCACATGATGGAGCAGGACTTTAAGCACAAGGTCCCACTCGGCCTGCTCGGAGGATTCAGCGTCGAGAAAGACAAAGAACACAAAGGGACCCTATCACTCAAGCAAGCGGGCAGCGTCTTTATCGTCGACTGCATTCGCATGTATCTACTCGAGAATCAACTCGACGCAGTCACAACAATCGAGCGCATGGACCGCCTGGTGGAAGCCAAAGTCTTCAATGCCGACACCGCCGAGCACGTCAAGGCAGCCTTCGAGGCCTTTACCTTCCTGCGCCTGCGCAACGAAATCAGTATGATCGACCAGGGAAAATTCCCGTCTCACTACATTGATCCCCATGCCCTGACCAAGAATGAACAGGACCTGCTCAAGGAGGCCTTTCGGGCAGCCAGTAAACTGCAGGATTCGGCCCGGCGCCGCTTTAACGTTGGTTGACGAACAAGCCAACATCCTGCTAATACTTGCCAGATGGGCCCCTATAGAAAATTGCTCAAGTACAGATGCCATTCATTCAACAAGTGGCGGGCAAACATGACTTATGCGTAAAGGCCCGGTAGCGGAGGTAGCCTGATGGCAAAAAAACCAAGAGTGAGTGTCAATTTTTTTGCCCCATCTACTGATGGGATGAAAGCCGAAACCTCGGTCGCGAAAATCATTATTGTTCTCTGGTTTCTCCTCAGCTATGGCATTCCTACTCTGATCTGGCTGGCAGGGCTATCTGACCCCAATGGCCTGGGTGAATCCTTCATTACCAATACCCGTTTCCTCGGCTTCCCGTTGCATTACTGGCTGCTCGCCCAGGGCTGTACGATTGGCTACCTGGTCCTGTGCAAACTCTATTGCATTTTGTGGGACGCAAAGATCACCCGCCTGCGCAAACCCTGAGCCTTTTGCCGCATAAAAGGATTAAACACCATGCCCAGACGTTTAATAACAATCTCCTTAACAACCATCCTGCTCCTGACAGGCTCATTGGCCTTTGGCGCCGCTGGCGAAGAGATATATCAGGTTGAGCGCGGCTTCAAGCTGGTCCCGGCGATCATCATGGTTGCCCTGCTCTGCATCTATATCGGCGTCGGTTTCCTATCCAAGGTCTCAAGCACTTCCGGCTACTGGGTAGCTGGCCAGGGCGTCGGAACACTCGGCAATGGCGCGGCTATCGCTTCGGACTGGATGTCTGCGGCGTCCTTCATGGGGGTAGCGGGTCTGCTCTATCTCAAGGGCTGGTTCGGCCTCGGCTACATCATCGGCTGGACCGGGGGGTATGTTCTGCTGCTCTGTCTGATTGCAGCGCAAATCCGCCGCTTCGGCAAATACACCATCCCCGAATTCCTCGGCGACCGTTACAACAGCCACGGCGTACGCTTGATTGCGGCCAGCGTCACCGTCATCATTGCGATCACCTATTCTACCGCTCAATTCAAAGGGATCGGTCTGATCTGCGGCTGGATTTTCGGCATGGACTACACCGCCAGTGTCTTTTTCGCCGCCGGCGTCGTCTGCACCTATATGCTGATTTCAGGGATGTCCGGCGTCACCCGCAACCAGCAAATTCAGTACGTTGTGCTTATATCTGCGTTCCTGATCCCGCTCTGGGTGCTGCTGCGTAAAGCCGGTGGCACAGGCATTCTACCCCAGATCGAATATGGCCATATCATCTCCAACCTGATGGAAGGCCAGGTCGCAAGCGGCCAGCTCGATCCGGAAGCAACCAAGGCCCTCAAGAATGCTTATCTCCCCTGGGGCAAGGGGAATTTCTATCATTTCATTGCGCTGGTCTTCACCCTGATGGTCGGAACCGCTGGCCTGCCCCACATCATGATCCGCTTCTATACGGTCAAGAACGAGGATGTCGCGCGACGTTCAGTCCTCTGGGGACTCTTCTTTATCGGACTGCTCTACTGGTCGTCGCCGGTCTACGCCGCGATGGGTCAATTCTGGAATCCCGCTGGCGGCAAGGCGGTTGCCGACGTTATCATCCTGTCGGCCCCGGAACGGGCGGGACTCGGCAATGCCTTTATCGGTTATCTCGCCTCAGGGGCCCTGGCTGCGGGTCTCTCTACCGTGGCAGGGCTATTGATTGCCGGTGCCTCGGCGATCGCTCACGACTGGTATGCTACGGTTTACCGCCCGGACTGCACCGACCGTCAGGCCCTTTTCATCGGGCGGGTGTTCACCGCGGTCCTCTGCGGGGTTGTTGTGCTCTTTGCCTTAAATCCTCCCGCACTCATCGCCCAGATCGTCGCCATGGCTTTTGCCATAGCGGGCAACACCATCTTCCCGGCGGTCGTCCTCGGTATCTGGTATTCCCGCTCGAATAAATATGGGGCCCTGGCGGGTATGGCATTTGGCCTGGGAATGACCCTGCTGGCGATGTTCGGCTGGATGGCAAAAATCCCGATGTTTGGAGAACAGGGGATACTTCCGGCAACCTCCAGCGCCCTGATCGTCTGCCCACTCGCGTTCCTCATCAACATCCTGGTTTCCAACGCCACGGACAACAAGCTTGATGAGGAATCGATAGAGCGGGGCGATAATATCCTGCGCAAACTGCATAACCTTCCCGACCCCGTCGCGGAGGATGACCCTCAGGAGAAGAACGCCTTCTCCCACTGATTGGCTTTTTTCTGTTTCTTTTCGAGCTTTGGCGAGTCGCAACCCGCCAAAGCTCACTAAGGATTTACGTGTTACTCACTCCCCGCAATAAAAAACGACTGGCCATTTTTTTTGGTGTCTCGGGTGTCGGTTTCATGGGTGCAGACCTTCTGATTACGCGCAGTTTTTTCGTGCATATCGCCGAACTAATGGCCGCCAGCATCGCCTGCTTCATCATTGCGCTCCTCCTGGATCGCAAGCCAGGCCATCTAAAACACGTCAAATAAGCTCCCGGCTACATTCTAAAATGGCCAGAGCACCTAAAGAATGGTAATATTAGAGCCGTCTGTATTTATGCGGCGGGCGGCCTCGCCCAAGCGCAGCACAAAACGTTTCATACCAGCCTGGCAGGAGATCCAAGATGGGCATCAACCAGCTCAAAGAGACCGCTCCCTTCGACATTCTTCCTGAAGAAATACTCCAAACGCTACGCGATTCTGCCAAGGAGAAGAGATTCCCCGCAGACACCAATATTTTCGAACAAAATGATCCTCCCACCGGATTTTTATACGTCATTCAAGAGGGGATGGTTGAGATCACCGCTGCGGTTCCCGGCGGTCAGGAGATGGTCGTTAATTATCGTAAGGAGGGAAACTTCTTTGGCGGCACCCCTATCTTTACCGAAGAACCCTACACCGGTGGTGCACGAGCAGTTACCGAAACCAGCTGCTTTCTGATTCCGCGCAGCAGTTTGACTGCAGTTGCCCAGGACTACCCGCAGATCCGCGAGTATTTCACCAGCATCGTGCTTAGCCGCGTCCGTAGCCTCTATGCCGATATCGTCAAGGAGAATGCCCGCAACACCCTGGCGCAGATGGAGGCCTACCCCTTTCAAAAGCGTCTCTCCGAAATTATGCACTCTCCCGTAGAGACCTGTCCGCCAGACACCAGCGCCCGCCAGGTGGCGCGCAGTATGACAGAGAAAAAGATCGGCGCAATGGTAGTGGTCAATGAACGCGGCATCCCGCTTGGCATTATCAGCGAGCGCGATCTTATTGCCAAAGTCATCGCACCCGACTCCGCAGACTGCGAGATGGCAACGGCCCAAGAGGTCATGAACCCTCACTACCATGCGATGCCGCCGGCAACCTACATGTATGAAGCATTGACCTACATTACCGCCCACAAGACCAAACACCTCCTGATCATCGAAGACCACGAGCTGGTCGGCATTGTTGCCATGCACGACCTGATGCGTTTCCGCAGTCAAAAAGCGATGTTGATGGTCGGCTCAATCCGCGATGAAAACAACCTGGAGGGCTTGGCCCGCATAAAAATGCAGATATTACCCATTGCGCGCTCCCTGCTGACAGAGACCCATTCCACCCCCGAGGTGATGGAGATCCTCTCCTACATCCACCAGAGCATTATCAAAAAAGTCTACGCCATCTGTTACCAGCAAATGCTCGACGAGGGTCACAATCCACCAGATGTCAAATATGCCTTCCTGTTGATGGGGAGTGGTGGCCGGCGTGAAATGCTGCTGAACCCTGATCAGGACAATGGTTTTGTATTTGCGGACGTTCCAGACACAAAAATGCGCGAAGTTGAGGCTTTCTTCGGTCCCTTCGCTGAAAAGTTGGTCAGTGCCCTTGCAGAGGTAGGCTACCCCCTCTGTCGCGGCAAGGTCATGGCGAACAACCCACTTTGGCGTGGCCGTCTGTCAGACTGGCGCAAGCGCATTCACGACTGGATCAACAACCCGGAGCCACAGAAAGTCCGCTATTCATCAATATTCTTCGATTTCGTCTGCCTGGAAGGGGACCAGCAATTAAGCGAAGATCTGCAACAGATCGTCTTCTCCGAGGTACGTGAATTCAAACGCTTCCTCTACCACATGATGACCCTCGACCAGAACTACCGGGTTCCGGTCGGCCTGCTCGGGCGATTCCTGCTCGAAAAAGCGGGGGAACACAAGGGGCAGCTATCCCTCAAGCAGGGCGGCAGTATCTATATTGTCGACTGCATCCGCATGTTCTCTCTCGAAAAAGAGCTCCCTGAAACCTCGACCCTCAAACGACTGGCCGCCCTGGTCGAGGCACGTGTCTTTGAGATCGAAACCGCCGAGCATATAAAGGCAGCGCTTGAAGCTTTGATTTTTTTGCGGCTCCGTAACGAAATTGCGCTGCTTGAGAACAACCAACCCCCAAGTCACTTCCTTACCCCCAACCATCTGCCGAAGGGTGAGCAGGAGCTCCTTAAGGAGTCATTTAACGCCGTAAGCAAACTTCAGGACGCCACCAAGCGGCATTTCTCCAAATCCTTTATCTAGATGAATATACGCCTGAAAACACGCATCATAATCTCCGTAATTTCGCTATTACTGCTCGGTGCCTGCAACGATGGCGGATATTACCTGCAGGCGGCAAAGGGCCAGTACAATATCCTCAAAAAGCGCCAGCCCATCGCCGAGCTCCTCGCATCAGACACGCTGAGCCCGCAGCAGCACCTTGAGCTATCACGCATCCTTAAGATTCGCGACTTTGCGACTAAGCAACTGACACTCCCCGACAATGGCAGCTACCGCAGCTATGTTGCCCTGGATACCCCATACCCGGTGTGGAATGTTGTTGCTGCGCCAGAACTCTCCCTCAAGCCGGAAACCTGGTGCTTTCCGATTGCTGGCTGCGTCAGTTATCGTGGCTACTTTTCGGAAGTGGACGCAAACGAGTTTGCCCGCGATCTGCAAAACAAGAATTTCGACACCCTGGTCACCGGCGTACCTGCCTACTCAACCCTCTCCTGGTTTGCCGACCCGGTTCTCAGCAGCTTCAGTAGCTGGCCAGCCCCATCGGTTGCGCGGCTTATTTTCCATGAACTCGCCCACCAGCAACTCTACCTGTCGGGTGATTCCGCGTTTAACGAGGCCTTTGCCACCAGCGTCGAGTTGGCGGGGGCCAAGCGGTGGCTGTCCGCCTATGGTTCAGACCAGGAGAATGAATCTTTTCAGCGCCAGCTTGAACGAGAAGTCACCTTTTTCGAATGGACAAACTCGCTTCATCAACAGCTGACAGAGCTATACAGCTCCGACTTGAGTTTCTCCACCAAGCGCCAACAAAAGCAGCAGATACTGGCCGGGGCGCGAATCCACTATCAAGCGCTAAAGGCAGCATGGGACGGCTACAGCGGCTACGACAAGTGGGTCAAGAGCCTCAACAATGCCCGACTGGTCTCACTGCAGACCTATCGCCGCCTTGTCCCTGCCTTTAATGCCTTACTCGAGAAGAATGATTATAATTTTGCGGCCTTCTACCAAGCCTGCAAGGAGTTATCAGAGCAACCCGCCGAGCAGCGACAGAGACTATTGACCAAGGTGCAAGCGATACCGACACTTGCGGTGCGTGAGGAATAATCGCCATGCAGCTGACAATTCTTTGCGACAACAGCGTCGCGGCACAGCCTGGTCTGATCGGCGAACACGGTTTCGCATGCCACATCGCAACGGCCGATAGGCAATACCTGTTCGATACCGGCAACGGTCTGGGGCTGCTGAACAATGCGGCCAGCTGTGGCATAGACCTCACCAAACTGGATACTGTTCTTCTCAGTCACGAACATTGGGACCACTGCGGCGGGCTGAGGATCCTCCTGAACCTGCCCGGCGGCTTAATATTTTCTGGCGAGATTCCAAGGGAGTTGGACGCTGCCACTGACAGCAGCCTTTGCTATCGTCATTCCGGATCCGCTGCTAGATGACCAGAGCCTCTATCTGCAAAGCGATTCCGGCCTGGTTATCCTCTGTGGCTGCGCTCACGCCTCAAGCCTGACTGGCACAGATAAGCTCCATGCTCTCATCGGCGGGCTCTATCTTTCGTTCAAAAACCATGAACAGAACAGCCTTGTTCTACAAGATCTGCAGCAACATAAAGTTCAGCTTCTCGCGCTATCCCACTGCAGTGGTCGCGAAGCCGTCAACCAACTGATGAACACTTTTGGTCCAGCTGTTGCCTCTGGGGCGGTCAGCAGCAGTTTTCAATTTTGATCTAAAACGAACAGGCTAGAAGGGTCAAACCTGGACATTAGACAATACTTCCCGAAGTCGTCCAACATCTTGCAGAAAAACTCGCACCGCCGCCATTCGCATGACAAATCTATGCTAACTCTTTTCCGCGACTAAACAACACATCCCGAGAGTAACGACTCAACTCAAACAGGTAGCTGTCCTTATCCAGGATGATCGGCTTATAGCGCCCTTAGAGCTCTGGGGACGCTCAGCGCTCCGGGGACGCTGGTAAGTTAGGATATAACGAACCAGCTCAAGGACGTAGGTTTCCTCTTCCACCACGATGCTCTTGTAGCGATTCTGGAAAAGATGGCCTTGCCTCATGTAACGCAAGTTATAGGTCACAGCATGGCCCGTCATCAGCCGTCGCATCATGGGCGACAATCGTCCCTCGCCGCTTCGCAGGAGCAGGCGTAAATGATTCGGCATTAAAGCCCAGGCATACAGTTGCGGTCCACCAGGCCTGCCTACTCCGTCGATCAATCGTGTCAGGAAGGCTCCTCTGTCACCATCATCCCGAAAAATATCCCGCCCTACTATGCCCCTCACCATGACGTGATGGACTAATCCTGGGATATCTAATCTCGGTTGCCTCGGCATCTCTTCCCCCCTCCAGTTGTATCGAGCCTTCCAATAACTTACATAACTTACCAGCATCCCCTTGGCTCCCCCGTTGATGAGACATAAACCAGAGCGCAATATTCAAACTTTTCGTCCCTATTTCAGTCTCTTGGCGTGGCCCGACTCCAAACAAAGCAATTAGCGATTTCTTACACTGAACAACTATGCACTGAAGGTGCATAGAGTTCCTATCGGGACAGAAAGTCCCTGACAAATAAAAGCATAACCGATCGACCGTCATCCTCGCGAAGGCGGGGATCCATGCTTCGCGACAGTTCCTGGATTCCCGCCTTCGCGGGAATGACAAAAAATGAGTAGCACCGAAAAAGGCTTGGGCTAAAGCCCATAGCTTTCACTAGCGCGATGGAACAATAAAAAAGTATTTCCCGTCTTGACCCACCACTTTCTTGTGCTTCACTTAGACACATATAAAATAGGTGGTTGAAGATTTGCAGCACTTTTCTGTGTGGTGCGGCGAGGGACGTAACGATCCCTCAAACAGCGCCGAAATATCGGAATAGGCAGAAGATCCTCGGCAGTCGGCCGGCCCTCCCACCGTTTCATAAATGCGACTAAGAATTTTTAGTTTTCCCTTTTTTGCTCAAGCCCTCATACCGCAAAGCCTCTTTCCAGGGCGCGTAACCCGCTGCCCGGGATAAAGGAGAACTTCTTATGAAACCATTAAAGAGACGCGACTTTCTGAAATATGCTGGCGCAGGTCTGTCTACCATCATCATCGGCTGCAGTAACAGTAGCAGCAGCGGTGGCGGTGGTGTCATTCTGCCACCGGATGACGACCCCGGCGACGACCCTGGTCCCGTCCAGCCGGGGCTACCTGTCGATACCCTCAGATTCACCATCACCGACGCCATCAAGGAGATGATTACCCACGAGCCGGAAAACCCGGGCGCGGGCGCCGCCGAGTGCTACTTCTGGGTTTTTAAGGAAGACCGCTTTCCGGCCGACAACCCCGGTCCACAAATCTTCGCCTTCGAGGGCGACCTGATCGCCCTCGAGGTGACCAACGCGCTGGACGGGCCGCACGCCTTTACCATCCCGGGAATGGTCGATACCGGCCCCATTGCGCCGGGTGAAACGGTGGAGATGGAGTTCACGGCCGAGACCGCTGGCACCTACCTGTATCAGGATAACCTGAACGCGCCGGTGAACCGGGTGATGGGCCTGCACGGCGCCTTCGTCGTTATACCCACGGCAGCAGCCGCCGGGCACAAGCTCACCCCCTATGCCGCACCCACACCCGCAGTCCAGGCGCTGTTCGACGATTTCGGCACTGCACCCTGGTGGCCCGGGCTGGCCTGGGATGAGGGGGATGAAGCCACCGGCACCGCCCCCGCCCGCCAGTACGTCTGGCTGACCCACGAGGCGAGCCCGGTGCTCTTCGAAGAGGTGGGCCTGTTTGCCCGCAACAACCCTGGTCAGGATTTCTCTGCGTCCGACTTCATCGAGGCCTTCACCAACGACCCCTTCATCAACACCAGCAACGACCCGCGTACTGGGACAAGCGCCGATTTTCCGGTCAAAGCGCAAGAACAGGTCACCTTAGCCGATGGGACGATCACCACGCGCGGTGTGTTCAACCGCAAGCCGCATTTTTTCACCGTCAACGGCCGCTCGGGCTTCTTCGCCCACCACAACCCAGCCATCACCCCGATGCACCGGGTCGGCGAACCGACCGTTATCCACATCCTCAACGCCGGGCTGGCGACCCATTCGATGCACCTGCACGCCAACCATTTCTTTGTTACAGCGATCAACAACGCGCCCCAGGAGAACCCAATCTGGGTCGACGTCTTCAACATCTTCCCCATGGACCATGTCGACTACACCATTCCCTTAATACGCCCGCCGGATATCCCCAACGAAAGAGGGATCGGCAGGGCGGACCCAGGGCTCCCCACCCTGGTCGGCCGATCGACCTGGCCGCCCTTTACCGAACTGGGCATGAGTAATCCGCGGATCGGCACGATCTTGGCGACGGACTTTGCGGGTACCGGCACGGTCGATATGGGCGCGCTGCAATCGCCCCTGTGCTACCCAATGCACGACCATTCGGAGGCGTCCCAGACCGCCCAGGGGGGCAACTACAACTGCGGTCTGATCTCGGGACTCTACCTTTTCGGCGATCGCAACACCCCCGGTGCCATGGACTTCGAACTCGACGCGGAATTCCAGATGATGATCGACCGCGGCCGCAGCATCGGCGAGAGCGGACCGCCAACGGGCGGCTGGCCCGATGAAGACGTCACACCCGTCTAGGTTGACTGGATAGCGACAAAATCAGAACAGGGCTCTTCTCCGCTGGTGGAGAAAGGAGAAATACAATGGCTATCACACCCAAATCAGGCATCAGAATCCCGCGCAAGAAGATCTCGGGCATGGAAGCACTCTGGACCAAGATGTGGGATCCGCCCCGCGAAAGCCCGGGCACGCCGGATCCCGTGACCCCTACCAACCCGGTGCCCGAATTTATGGCGTCGATCGGCCTGGGCGGAGTGTCGATAGCCAACACGGTGCAGCGCTCACTGCTCCACGGCCTGACTCTCCCCACCTGGGACGGCCAAAAGAACATGACCTTCATGGCCTTTCGAGACGATGATTTTTCCAACACTCCAGTCTGGCCGGGTCCGACCATCCGCGTTCCGCGGGGGTCGATTTTCCACGCCGCAGCCCAGGGGCAGGGTCCGCCGCCCCACACCATCCACTGGCACGGCATCGAGCCGACCCCGATGAACGACGGGGTCGGCCACTGCTCGATGGAGCTCGGCCAATACATCTACCAGTGGCAGCCCAACTTCATCGGCACCTACTTCTACCACTGCCACCGCAACACGGTGCAGCATTTCGAATTCGGCCTCTACGGCATGCTCCTCATCGAGCCGCCCGACGCCTATGA